>CAZXVT010000017.1:0-42607 GCA_964644015.1 uncultured Maribellus sp. | reverse complement strand
GCTGCCAACTTACCCGGGCCCGTGTTCTTCTGAGCACGGGCCCTTTGTTTTTATAAATATTATATTTTACCTGCAATATACTTTTAAGAAAATCGTTACTTTCTAAACTTGTTTTATGCAATTAACTGACAAACTAAAATCAAACTTTTCCTGGTTTTTTGCATCGCTTTTATTATTTGTTGCTGTTATCCCATTTTCTCAGGCATTAGTTTCTATTACCAGCGGCATATTGCTGTTTTCATCATTTCTTGATGAACCAATAAAAAATAAAATTGACAGAATAAATGAAAATAAGCTTCTTTTTCTGGTAGTCTCTGTTTTCATTATTTACCTGTTTAGTTATTTAATACTGAAAAAGCCGGAAAGTTCTGTCTATGACCTGCAGAAATCTCTTTTTTTCCTCATAATTCCACTCGCTTTTATAATAGGAAAGCCGCTATCCAATGTGCAAATCAGAATATTGTTGACAGTTTTTGTAATAGCGGTTTTTGGAGCCACTATAATAGCCTGGTTTAATTGGTTTTTCAACCGTGGAACCGCTGACTTTGCGGTTCACAAAATCACCCTCATATCACATATTCGATTTAGTTTTCAACTTATTTTGGTTTTCTGGATTTTAGTTTTCTCACTAAAATGTAATTTTTACAATCTGTCATTATACCAAAAGTTGGCAATTATTCTTTCAGGTTGTTATTTTTTGTCTTTTCTTTTCTTTCAGCAATCATTAACCGGTATGATTGCTTTTGGATCAAGCGCACTCTTTTTTTTCGTATATTTTTTACAATTATCAAGCAGAAAATTAAGATTGATTTTAACTTCCATAATTATTTTACTGATTTTGTTACCTGTAGTTTATCTGGGGACAATCATCGTCAGATTTTATCAAATTGAAAAGGTGGATCAAAAGAATATTGAATGGACCACACATTCTGGTAATAATTATACTCACGATTTTAACAACCCGACGGTGGAGAATGGCAAATTTGTTTACCTGTATATTTGCGACGACGAACTGAGACGCGAATGGAACAAAATCTCAAAGACAGACTATGATAGTATCATCAGCACCGGATACCCATTGTATGCAAGTCTGGTCAGATATATGACTTCAAAAGGGTTACGAAAGGATGCTGAAGGTATTAAATCATTATCGGTGCGTGACATAAAAAACATTGAAATAGGATTAACAAATATCATTTTCGATAAAAACAAATACTCTCCCTATCCTCGGATTTATCAAACAATCTGGGAATACTATATGTATTCAAAAACCGGAGATCCAAGTTACCAATCTTTTTCCCAACGTCTTGAATTTGCCAAAGCAGCTATAACCATTATTAAAGAAAATCTATGGTTTGGGGTGGGAGCCGGCAATTGGAAAGATGAGTTTCGCAAGACTTTTGAAAGAAATAACTCAAAACTTGATAAGCAACTATATGCTTCGTCACACAATCAATACCTGAATTATATGGTGAAATTCGGTATTTTGGGATTTTTCATAATCATGTTCCTTTTGATATTTCCGGTTGTTAGAACAAAAAGTTACACTGATCCATTATTCCTTACTTTTCTGGTATTTATGTTTGTCGCCAATTTTGCCGATTCAAATTTCGAAACACACATGGGAAGTTCCTTTTTCCTGTTTTTCTATTGCTTGTTTATTACAAACAAAAATGACAATTACCTGAATTTTAGTAATTAAACAGAAAAGTTTTTTTTACTACAGGGTATTGATGGTGCATCAAAACTATCTATTAAATAAAAGCGAACCTTTTTGTCTTATTTATTGTTTCGATTTCATAAACATTTAAAAAACTGATAAGATGAAATTGAAAGGATATTTGAAAAAATCATTCGGAACGGCGATGATAATATTTTTCGCTTCCACTTTGGCAATTAACGCGTCCAATCCCGGTAATTTTGAAGGACATAAATTTCCGGAGCTGAAATACGCTTACAATGCGCTGGAGCCATATATTGATGCGCAGACCATGGAAATTCACTACTCGAAGCACCACAAAGCTTATTACACAAATTTTATGACAGCCGCTGAAGGTACCGATTTGCTGAAAATGCCGCTTGAACAGATTTTCGCAAACATCAGCAAACAATCAGCAACAATCAGGAATAATGGCGGCGGATTTTATAATCATAACCTGTTCTGGGAAAATCTTACGCCCACAAAAAATGAAATACCTGCATCGTTAAAATCAGCGATTGAAAAGGATTTTGGTTCGTTCGATGCCTTCAAGGAACTTTTCACCAAAGCTGCGATGACTCGTTTCGGAAGTGGCTGGGCCTGGCTTTCAGTGGATAAAAACGGGAAATTGTTTGTTTCATCAACTGCAAATCAGGACAACCCGCTGATGGATGTGGTGGAAGAAAAAGGAATTCCGGTTTTGGGACTCGACGTTTGGGAACATGCCTATTACCTGAAATATCAGAATAAAAGGGCTGATTATGTTACCAACTTCTGGAATATTATCGATTGGAATGTTGTAAACAACAGATATAAAGCTGCCAAAAAATAATCGGCGGTTAGCATTGATCAGAGATTGTACTTTCATTCAGGCTCGTTATTTTTGGATTTTTAAATCCGGAATTATGAGCCTGAATTTTTCTTTTTTAGGAGCTGGCAACCTGGCGTTTCACCTTGCAAAAGCATTGCATTCTAACGGTTTTCAAATTAGCCAGATCTATAATCGTACTGAAAGCAATGCAAAAGAACTGGCTGAAATTACCGGATCGGAATATACTTCAACCTTGGATGAAATTGATAAATCTGCTGATATTTACATTGTTGCGTTAAAAGACTCGGCGTTCGACGAAGTTCTTTCCCAAATTGATTTTCAGGATAAATTATTGATTCATTGTTCAGGTAGCCAGCCAATTTCAGTTTTGAATAAATACGCAAAGAATTTTGGGGTTATTTATCCGCTTCAGACATTTTCAAAGAAAAGAGTTATTGATTTCAAAAAAATACCGGTTTTTATTGAAGCAAATTCACCTGAAAACCTGGCGATTCTGAAAAATATTGCCGGTACCATTTCTGAAAAAGTTTCAGTGGCCGAATCTGAACAAAGACAACTCCTTCATATTTCTGCTGTTTTTGCCTGCAATTTTGTCAACCACTTTTATTTTATTGCCGGTGAATTGCTCAAAACAAAAAATATCAGTTTTGATGTTTTAAAACCGCTGATTCTTGAAACAGCTTTGAAAGTTCAGGAACTTCAGCCTTTCGAAGCCCAGACCGGGCCGGCTGTGCGTTTCGATAAAAATATCATCAATAAACACTTGTTAAAGCTGGCAGATGCCGAAGAATACCGGCAGTTGTATGAAATGATTTCAAAAAGTATCTTTGAACACCACAAAAAAATGAATGGATGATTTTTTTCAAAGAAGAGCTTAAAAATGTAAAGGCCTTTATTTTCGATGTTGATGGTGTTTTGTCGCTTGATACAACGCCGTTGAACGAATCGGGCGACCCGATGCGAACTGCCAATGTTAAAGATGGATTTGCAATCAGAAGTGCCATCAGTTTTGGGTTTCCGGTGGCGGTTATCACCGGTGGAAATGTGGAAAGGGTAAAACTTCGCCACCAGAAACTGGGGGTGGTTCATTATTATGATGGTGTTCGCGATAAAGTTGTTTGTCTGAATGATTTTGTGCAAAAAACAGGAATTCAGCCTGAAAATATTCTGTTTATGGGCGACGATCTCGTGGATTACAACATCATGAATGCAGTTGGTGTGCCGGTTTGCCCGAACGATGCAGTTCCTGAAATCAAATCCATTTCGAAATATATTTCTCATAAAAATGGTGGTGAAGGTTGTGTGCGGGATGTGATTGAACAAACGTTGCGTGCACAGAACCGATGGTTTACAGGCGAAATGATCAAAGACGCATTCTGAAATGAACTGGCTGCCAAAATACAATTACATTCTTGCTTCAAAATCACCCCGTCGGCAAGAGTTGATTCATGATTTAGGAATTGATTTCAGGGTTGAAATCAGGGATGTTGAAGAGAATTTTCCAGCTGAGCTTTACAGGGAGGAAATTCCGGTTTTCCTGGCTGAACTGAAAGCAAAACCATTTTTGGGAACACTGGCTGTGAATGACTTGCTGATTACGGCTGATACAATTGTATGGCTTGATGGAGAAGTTTTCGGAAAACCATCAGATAGAGAAGATGCATTCAGAATATTGAAAAAACTGAGCGGAAAGGAACACCAGGTGATTTCGGGGGTTTGTCTCACAGGAATGGAAAAGCAAAAATCGTTTTTTTCGATATCCAATGTCAGTTTCAGGGAACTCTCAGATAAAGAAATCTATTTTTATATCGATGAATTCAAACCTTACGACAAAGCCGGTGCATACGGTATTCAGGAGTGGATTGGCTATATTGGAATCACGCATATCGAAGGATCGTTTTACAATGTAATGGGACTGCCGGTTCAGCAGCTTTATTCCGAAATCATCAGATTTTAAATGAGATTGTTTTTTAAAATTTGTTTTCCAAAGCATTAAAAATTCGCTCATAAAATTCTAACTCTTAAGGCTTTCAATACGTAATAGAGATTGACATAACTAAAATCGATATTATGTATTTCCAGGTTAAACTTTTCATTTGGATTTTCCTGGTACTTCTTTTCGCTGGTGGATGTTCCGAAAAACCGAAAGATCAACCGACAATCGGCTTTCTGATTCATGCACTCGACAGGGAGAGATGGGAAAACGACCGCGATTTCTTTGTTTCAAAAGTAGAAGAACTCGGCGGCAGTGTACAAGTTGAAATTGCCGATAATGATGCCGCAAAACAACTGGCTCAGGCAAAAGAAATGCTCACCAACGGTGTTGATGTTCTGGTGGTTGTTCCCGTCGATCAGTTTGCAGCCGCAGAAATTGTAAATGAAGCTCACGCCAAAAATGTCAAAGTAATTTCTTACGACCGGTTAATTAAAAACTGTAAACTCGACTATTATGTTTCTACTGATAATGTTGCTACCGGAGAATTGCAGGCCGATTATCTTACAAAAATAAAACCTGTGGGAAATTATGCCTTGATTGGAGGTGCCAAGAGTGATAATAACAGTCAGTTTTTATATCTCGGACAGATGAATGTTTTGCAACCATTGGTTGAAAAAGGAGACATCAAAATTGTTTACAACGAATTCACCAATTCCTGGGAAGAAGCTGAAGGTTATGAACATACTAAGAATATTCTGGCAAAAAATCAAAACGTAGATGCAATTATTGCTGCCAACGACGCTATTGCAATGGGTGTTGTAAAAGCTTTACGAGAAGCCGGTTTGGAAGGTCAGGTTCTTTTGGTTGGCATGGATGCCGATTTGCCAAATTTGCAGGAAATTGTGGCTGGTCATCAAACCTGCACGGTTTATAAACCCATTGAAAAACTTGCGGCTACAGCCGCTGAACTGGCTGTAAAACTGGCAAAAAACGAAGATGGTGAGAAAACTTTTCAAACGGTAAGTAATGGTGAAATGCTGGTGCCTGCCATGTTTCATCCTTCGATGATCGTAAATCGTGAAAACCTGAAACTTACAGTGATTTCAGAAGGTTATCAAAAGGCAGAAGAGGTTTACAAATAAGTAGAAAAGAATATTTAAAGGAGAGGGAATTTTCTGTTGGAAATTCCCTTTTTTATTGAGATTAAGGTACTTTTTTGTCTTTAATTATTGTTTTATTTTCTTGACTGTTTAGCAATATTTTCTACTTTTGCACCGGTTTATTCAGCATTAATCCGGATTTGTGGGGAAGCATAAGGTAATATCAGTCAGGAATTTAACTACATCAACATTTGTTGTTAGATTTGAACGTTTGAATTTTCAGTTTCAAACCGGACAGTTTGTAATGCTGAGAACTCCGGGTTCGTTAGAAAACCGTGAGTATTCGGTTTTTAGCGGCGAAAACGATGATTTTCTGGAAGTGTTGGTTCGTGACGTGGAAGGAGGAAAAGTTTCGGGCAAACTGAAAAAACTAAAATCCGGGGCAGAAATCGATGTAAACGGGCCATTTGGTTTTTTCAAATTCAATCCTGAAAATTATGCATCAAAAAAATTTCTGTTTGTTGCCACCGGTACCGGGATTAGTCCGTTTCACAGTTTTGTGCGCACCTTCCCGGAGTTGGATTACAGGCTGATACATGGAGTCCGGTTAAAGGAAGAAGCCTATGAACACTTTGATTTTCAAAAGGAAAAAGTAACGCTTTGTTTGTCGGGCGAAGATGGTGGCGATTTTTATGGCAGGGTGACTGATTTCCTTTTCACCCAAAAAATCGACAGGGAAACCAACTGTTTTTTGTGTGGAAACAGCGAAATGATTTATGAAGTGTTTGATATTTTAACCGGCAAAGGAATTCCGGTTTCGAATATTTATTCGGAGGTGTATTTTTAGAGCCCCTCTTAATCTCCCCGCAGGGGAGAGACTTTCGAAATGTTTTGTTGAGTTTATTAATAAGATTTTGAAATAATAAAAGACCGTGTACGTAATACTTCGGACTTCCGACTTCGGTCTTCAGACTTTTTAGATATGAAATATCATTTAATAACATTAGGATGCCAGATGAATTTGTCGGATGGTGAGCGGGTGATTTCGGTTTTGAACGAAGCCGGATACACTTGGACCGACAAGGAAGAAGAAGCAGGATTGATCGGGATTCTGGCATGTTCGGTGCGCCAAAAGGCCATCGATAAAGTGTATTCCAGGATTCACAAATGGAATAAATGGAAAAACCATAAAAACCTGGTGACTTTTATCTCGGGCTGTATTCTGCCCGACGATCACGAAAAATTCCTGAAGCTTTTCGATATCACTTTCCAGATGAAGGATTTGCCCAAACTTCCTGAAATGATCAGTCAATATGGTGTTACAACTTCGGTTCATCTGAAAACCGGAATTGACCCGCACAACGAGAATATTGAGGAATTCTGGCATGTTCAGCCTTCGTATCAGTCAAATTTCGAGGCATTTATTCCCATTCAGAATGGATGTGACAAGTTTTGTACATTTTGTGCAGTTCCATACACCCGTGGCCGCGAGGTTTCGCGTCCATCAAAAGATATCATTGCCGAAGTTGCATTGCTGGTTACGCAGGGTTTCAAATCAATCACGCTGCTGGGTCAGAATGTAAATTCGTATGGTCTCGACAAAAAAGGGGAGGAGTTGACTTTTGCACAATTACTGGCTGAAATTGGCGAGTTGGGCGAAAAATCGAAAAAGGAATTCTGGGTGTATTTTACGTCGCCTCACCCGCGCGATATGAATGAGGATGTTATCGAAGTGATTTCAAAATATAAATGTCTCGGCAAGCAAATTCACCTGCCCATGCAAAGTGGCGACGACAAGGTTTTGATGCGCATGAACCGCAAACACAACATGGAACGCTACCGTGGTTTGATTCAATCAATCCGCAGAATTATCCCCGAAGCAACGATTTTTACCGACATCATAGTAGGTTTTACCGGCGAAACCGAGGAACAGTTTGAGAATACCCGGAAAGCGATGGAAGAATTCAAATTCAACATGAGTTACACGGCGATGTATTCTCCCCGACCCGGTGCCACCAGTCATCGTTGGGTTGACGATATTCCGCACGACGAAAAGAAACGCAGGCTGCATATTCTGACCAACGAACTCAGAAAACACAACATTCAGTTTAACAAGTCGATGGTTGGAAAAACAGTTCGTGCACTGGTTCGGGGCGAAGACAGAAAAGAAGGATTTTTATCGGCCCTGACTGAAGGAAAACTGATTGTGAGGTTTGCATCGGAAGATAAAAATCTGATAGGAACGTTTGTTAATCTGAACATTACAGGTGCAACCGATTTTTCGATGGAAGGAAAGATCGTTTGAAAGAACATGTGGAAATATTGTTTTGTTTAATAAGTTGCAAATATAGATAAACCGTCACTTAATTTATACAAACTTTGTTATCGTCATTTTAAATATTATAAAACTACTTATATAGTAAATAAGATTTCATAAATTGCACATAAGTAAATTTAAATTCAGTATTAATTAAAACTTGTGCGTATGAAAAGAATTTTTACTTTATTGATTGTTTTGATATTTGCTATTTCAGCAAATGCGCAGCTTACCACATTGTATGATTTTGAGGATGGTGCTGATACCACTGTCTGGATTCCATTTGCCAATGGTAAATTAGGAACAAATAATGACATCAATGTTGTATTAAATCCTGCAATGGACACCGTAAACAGTTCAGACAGTGTTTTGATGTTTGTGGTACATCCCGATGCTGATCCGTGGGTAGGTATGTATTCTGATGCGTTTCCTGTATCCATAACACAGGAGTCGCACGTCCTTTCGATTATGGTTTACAAAACCATTGAAAGTCCGGTGGTGCTCAAACTTGAATTGAGTTTGAATGGTGGACCCACTACATCGAAAACCGTTACAAACACTGTTGTTGATGAATGGCAAATGCTGAGTTTTGATTTCTCGGATTTGAAAGGAAAAATCTACAGTCGTTTAACCGTTTTTCCCGATTTTCCGGCATCGAGAAATAAAATTGACAGCACCATTGTTTATCTTGATAACATTGCCATTGAGGATCCGACGAATACTGCCATCAAGGAATTTGCTGGTACTGAAATGAAAATCTTTCCGTCGCCAGCTGAATTCAGAATGGCAGTTCAATATCCCGAAATGACTGGTGTTCGGATTTCAAATATTCAGGGACAGGAAATCAGAACTGTATCATTTGGTTTAACCAACTCCAAAGTTATTGAAGTTGGCGACTTAACGCCGGGTATTTACCTGGCAACTGCCATTACCACAAAAGGTAATTTCACCATGCGTTTTATGAAGAAATAAATTCATCTTTAAAAAAGTAATCTTATTTGAAAATCAGCCATCGGAAAAATTTTTCGGTGGCTGATTTTAATATTGAAGTTTAAATTTTGCTTATGAAAACATTGTCGGTTCTGATTTTATTTGGTTTATTCTCCCTGAATCTTTTTGCTGATGTAAAAGTGAGTGAAAAGTACCAAACTGAAATCAATGCGTTGCTCCAAAAACAGGTAAGTGCCTGGAATGAAGGTAATCTGGAGAAATTTATGGAAACCTACCTCAAGTCAGACGATTTGGTTTTTGTTGGTTCGCGCGGACCAACTTATGGATGGCAGGCAACACTTGATAATTATAAAAAAGGTTATCCGGATAAAGTCGCTATGGGACGATTGAATTTCAGAGTTCTGAAAATTTCGCAAATCGATAAAAAGACATTTTTTGTGATCGGAAGATTTGAATTAACCCGCGAAATTGGCAACCAAGCCGGGCATTTTACACTGGTGGTTCAGAAAAACGGGAAAAACTGGCAAATCATCAGCGATCATTCAAGTGCAGAAAAATAACTTGTTAAACGTAAATCATCTTTTTTGTCATTCCTCCATCAATTACAAAATTCTGTCCTGTAATAAAATCATTTTCGGGATTGAGTAAAAACAACACCATTCTGGCAATATCTTCAGGTTTCCCAACTCTTCCGGCGGGGTGCTGCAAATGGTCAGCTTCTGTCAATTCAATCTGATTTGCTTTTGATTTTTTCTTTATTCCTGAAACATCAATCCAGCCCGGACTGATACAATTTACCCTGATTTCGGGTCCGAGACTGATAGCCAGGGCATGAGTCAGTGCCAGAACTCCACCTTTGCTTGCCGAATAAGCTTCCGTGTTTTTTTCTGATTGAAACGCTCTTGTGGAACTGATGTTGATAATATTTCCTTTTGCTGATTTCAGAAATGGGGCTGCATGTTTGGAACACAAAAATGCGCCGGTCAGATTTACACCGATGACACGATTCCACTCATCACCCGAAAGTTCTGTAACCGGTTTATCAATCTGAACAGCCGCGTTGTTAATCAATCCCGAGATATTGCCAAACTTCTCAATTGAAAGTTGAACGGATTTGGCAACACTTTCTTCATCAGCCACATCGGTTTTAAAAAAGGCAATTTCTTCAGTCGTTACTTCCGATTCAAAATCACTGATTGCTTCTTCATCAATTTCAAATACAGAAACACAAAACCCTTTTTCTAAAAGCTGCTGCGAAATTATTTTGCCGATTCCCTGCGCTCCCCCTGTAACAATAAAGTTTTTCATAATAAAAGGTAAATAGATAGATTGTAAATAGTAAATCTTTCAAGGTTATTTTCTTGCAATATTTCTGATCATCCCGTCAAAAATAAAAAAATGAAATGGAGAAGTTGCGATCCAGTACAAACGGCCCCAGATTCCATGCGGACGAAAAGTGGCGGTTTGGTGTAAAATGTTGTTTTCGTCAATGCGAAATTCGAGCCAGGCTTCGCCCGGAAGCTTCATTTCAGCAAAAAGCAGTAGTCGCTGTTTCTCGCGACTGGCAAACAAAACACGCCAAAAATCGAGCGCGTCGCCGGGATAAATTTCACGAGGAGAAGTGCGTCCGCGCAAAAGTCCGACACCGCCAACCATCTGGTCGAAAAAACCTCTGATTTTCCATAACCAGTTGGCATAATAGTACCCCTTTTCACCTCCAATCGACCAGATATTCTGCATCACACGATTAACATCGGTTATTTGGCAGGTTTTTTCGTTTTTGTAACAACCGAAAACCGGCACTTCAATAAAATCGGACAACGAAAGCCCGAGATTGCTACTGATCATCGAGTCTTTCCAACTGCTTAAAACCAGGTTTTGCTGAATCTTCATAAATGCATTTTTCAAAGCCTGTTCATAAGTGATGGGTTGTATTTTGAGAATTTTTTCCAGGTCATTATTCCGGCAAACCACTTCAGTTTTCATACTTTCAACCAAACTGATGGCCAGTTTATAAGACACCGAAGTAATAAAAAACAACCAGTACGACGAAATTTTTGGGCTGATAAGACGGGTTGTATAAACAGATCGTTTCAGTTTTCGTTGTTTTGCATATTGTAGCATCATGTCTTTGTAAGTCAGAATTTCGGGGCCTCCGATATCAAATGTTTTGTTAACACACTGTGGTTGCTGAATAACACCTGTCAGATAGGCAATTACATCGCGGATAGAGATGGGTTGCGTGCGGGTAAGTATCCATTTTGGCGCAATAATTAAGGGTAATTTTTCTACAATATCGCGGATGATTTCGAATGATGCACTGCCAGAACCCACAATAATTCCAGCTCTGAGAACCGTGAGAGAATATTTGTCACTCGCAAGCATCTCTTCCACTTTTCGTCTCGATCGCAGGTGTTTTGAAAGCTTGTTCTCGTTTGTAATTCCGCTTAGGTAAATAACCTGTTTTACACTTGTTTTTTCAAGCTGCGATTTAAAATTCAGTGCTGCTTTTGATTCAAGATGATCAAATTTTTCTGATGAGGTGGCCATACTGTGAATAAGATAGTATGCCACATCAATATCAACAGGAAGTACGTTTTCTGTTTGGTCTTTTAAAAAATCAATTTCGATAACTTCAACCTTTTCGAGCATGTTTTTACGAATATTCAGCCGGCTTTTTTCGCGCACACAGCAAACAACTGAGTGTCCTTTTTCAATGAGTACCGGCAAAAGCCGCTTCCCAACATACCCGGTTACACCTGTTAAAAGTATCTTCATTGTATTGTTTTTCAGTAGTATAACAACGCTTGATTTTTAATGTTTTTACACTGATTTTTTTGTTTTGTTACCTTTAGTTTAAAGTACTGAAATTAAATATTGCTTTGGTCTGTATTTCTTTCTTGTCAGGTTTTTCGATTGTTTAGAAATGATATTTTTGCAATGCTTAAAATGAAAGTCTTGAATTTCGTAAAAATCAATAAATACAAGCGTTTTAGTCTGATTGTTTTCATGCTGATTTTGATGAAAACACAGGTTTTTGCTTTCAGGGGAGATTCCTCCGCGGTTGTTTTTCAGAATAGGTTTGCTGAGAACTTATTGAAAACAAATGATTTGTGCTTGCCGGCAGATTCATTTTTTTTGCACGGAAAAATTAAAACCGCAGAATTGGCCGATCCGGCTGAATTTTACGCCCGTCTGAATGTTCCGGTTTTTAAAACCTGGTCTTTAACTGCTTCAGGATATCTTCAGATTTACAATAGTTTACCTCAGAATCAAAAACAAACGTTGATCCAGTTGTTTGCTTATTATGAAGAGATGGCCGAAAAAGAACTCAAAAAGAACGGACTTCCGGTTGAATTGAAATTTCTGGCTCCGGCTTTATCCGGATTAAATTGCACAGCCACCGGTAACCAGAAAAAAGCCGGAATCTGCCAGTTGACACATTTTCAGGCATTCATAAATGGTCTCCAGGTTACACAACTGGTTGACGAAAGATTGAATCCCCAACTGGCAACCAAAGCTTTTGTGGCTGAAATAAAAAAGAATTACCCGCTGTTTAAAACTCCCGAAATGGCTGTTTTAGCTTATTTCCACGGGAACACAAAAATCAGAAACGCATTGGAATTTTTGGGCGATTCTGCTGATTTCAATCACATACTATCGGTTTTGCCTGCCGAAACAAGCCAGTTGATTGGTGCTTTCCAGGCTTCTGCCATTTTCTTTTCAGAAAATAAACTCAGAAAAACTGCTGATCCATTGGTAAAAAGAGTAATGCCCGATACAGTGGTTGTTGATAAACAACTTCATTTTAAGCAAATTACAGATGTTTTAATGATTCCGGAAAACCAGCTTGCTGTGTTAAATCCGCAATTCAGGTATCAGATTGTACCAGGAAATATCAAGGAATCGAAACTTGCTTTACCATCGGGAAAACGGGATGATTTTATTCTCTGGCAGGATTCAATATACAAAGTTTCTGATTCAGCACTTTTTGCCATTGTAACCCCAAAAATTGAATATCCGCCGGCACCCGGTCGTCAGTATGCTGGTGAACCGGTAAAAAACCTGGAGATTGAAGGAAAAACAAAGATCAGGTACACACTGAAATCAGGCGATGTTTTAGGTGTGATTGCCGAAGAATTCGATGTGAGCGTTGAAGATTTGATGTACTGGAATAACATCAGAAACGAACGCAAAATACAGGCCGGTAAAAGCATCGATATTTTTGTGGATAAGGAACTGGCCGCTGATTTTAAGCCGGCAAACAAAGAATCTGCTGCGAAAAATCAGTTGAAAAAGGAGAATCCGGTAGTCGAACTGCAAAAAAAATCAACACCAGCAGTTTTTACTGAGCTGAAAAACGGGAAAAAAGTGGAACATGTGGTAAAAAGCGGGGAATCGCCGTTTGTAATTGCCAAAAAATACCCGGGGGTTAATCCTGATGACATACTTTTATGGAACAACATCAGCGATGCCCGGAAAATACAAATCGGACAAACACTTGTTATATATTTGAAAAACTGACAGATAAAAAATGAAGCCTTTAAAAACATTGTTATTTATGACCGGGGTTTTTGTTTTGCTTGCCGGAACCATGGTGGCAACTCCGGGAGAAGGAGTTCAGGTGGGCGAATTCAAATTTCACATGCCTTCCTTTTCAGAAATGTTCTCCACCGAAAAGGTTGAATACACCAATATTGCAGAAATTGTTGAACAACAGTTTGATATCGATTCCATTGCTGAATCGGAAGAAAATCTTCAGGGTGTTTCTCACGAAAAAGCCATGGCCGATTATGACTCGCTGGCCAAACTGGTTCATAAAATTGAACTGACCGATGAGGCAAAAAACAGCCTGCATAGGTTTTTTGAGAAACTGAAAGCTGGAAAATCTGTTCGCATCATGCATTACGGCGACAGCCAGCTTGAAGGCGACAGAATTACAGCCAATTTCAGGAATAAATTGCAGACAAAATTTGGCGGTTCGGGAATCGGTTTGCGTCCGGCCGTTCAGCCATACGATTTTGTTTTCAGCGCCGTGCAAACCAATACGCCCAACTGGATGCGTTTCCCGATTTACGGAAAGGTTGATACGCTGGTGACCCACAACCGATATGGTGTGATCGGTGCATTTTCAAGGTTTGCACCGCTTACATTTGATTCAGTACCATTTCAGGCTAATCAGGTTTATGAGGCTGATATAACGGTGGCCAAATCAAATATCGGCTTTGTTAAAACCCGTGAATACAGGCAAATGCGTTTGTTTTACGGAAATCTGAAAGGAAGTGCAAATCTCCAGGTTTTATCAAAAGGACAGCCGGTTTTCAGCAAGGAATTGAAAAGCGGAGTTGATTATGACATGATTTCGTGCCAGCTACCTCCCGCAACCGACGAAGTAACACTAAAATTCTCAGGGTACGACAGCCCTGACATATACGGAATTGAACTGGGCGATTTGAGTGGTGTAACCGTTGACAATATAGCTTTGCGTGGCAGCTCGGGAACCATTTTCACCCAATCGGATTTTAAACACAGCGCAAAAATGTACAACGATCTGAAACCGGGACTTTTTCTACTTCAGTTTGGCGGGAATGTGATGCCTTACACAAAAGACCAGAAAGCAGTGGATAATTACACGCGATGGTTTACCAGTCAGATTAAAAGGCTGAAACAACAGTGTCCTGAAGCGGCAGTAATTGTTATCGGTCCCAGCGATATGTCAACCAAAGACAAAGACAAATTTGTGACTTACGAATATCTTCCGGCTGTGGTGGAAGGTTTGAAAAAAGCAGCATCTGCCACCGGGAGCGGTTATTGGGATATGTACCAGGCGATGGGTGGTTACAATAGTATGCCAAGTTGGGTAAACGCCGACCCACCACTTGCCGGGCCTGATTATGTGCATTTTACGCCCAAGGGTTCAACACTTATTTCGAATATGTTTTACAACGCTTTTATTCTCGAATACAATAATTACCTCAGAAATCCGCAATGAGAATAAAGCTGATCATACTTTTTTTGTTTGTGCTTTCGGTGGTTTCGGCACAGGAAAATCCCTGGCTGTTTCACGTTAATCAGTATAATTTTATTCGTTACGATTTAAACCATCTCCATAATTTCGGAAACGACAAATATTCACGTGGCTTTCTGGAAAAGCTTGAAAAGCTTGCTAAAACAGGAGAGGGCCGGATTAATGTTGTCCAGATTGGTGGTTCTCACATTCAGGCAGGTGTTTTTTCGGGACAAATCAGAACCCGTTTGCAGCAAATGAATGGCGAAATGAATGCCGGTTTCGGTTTTATGTTTCCGTACCGGATGGCACGCACCAACTCACCTTATGGCTACCACATCCGGTTTACCGGCAACTGGCAAACCTGTCGCAATGTTGAAACCCGGAAAACCTGCACACTGGGTGTTGGCGGCATTGCTGCAACTACCTCTGCCGAATCTGCTGAACTAACTATTCTGTTTGAAAAAGAAAACGCACTCGATTACAGTTTCAATCAAATCAGAGTATTTTTCGATGCTCCTGATTCTGTTTATTCAGTTTCTGTTGACTCAGCTTCAGTAAAAAAAGTCATTAAAACTGATGATTATTTTGAGTTCGAACTCAATCATTTAACCGACAGCCTGAACTTGAAAATATCGAAACCTGCCGGTATGGCTGGTAGTTTTACGCTTTATGGAATTATTGCAGAATCAGGTTCGAACGGTTTTCTTTACCACAGCATTGGGATCAACGGGGCACAGGTTCCGTCGTTTTTGCGTTGCGATTTGTTTGAACAGCAACTGGCTGTTTTAAAACCCGACCTGGTTATTCTGGGATTGGGCATTAATGATGCTTACAGTAAAAAGTTTTCGCCCGAAGCTTACGAGGAAAATTATACAGAACTGATTGCCAGCATCAGAAGGGCCGCTCCCGAAACAGCCATTATTTTCACCACCAACAACGACAGTTATTTATACCGAAGATACATTAACAAAAACGGACAAAAAGTGGAGCAAAGTATGCTGAAACTGGGTACAAAACTCAATGCCGGAGTCTGGAATATGTACGAAGTAATGGGGGGAATGAACTCCGTGGTTTTGTGGGAAAAAAATAATCTTGCCCTCAGGGACAAAGTACATTTTACGCGTGAAGGGTACCTGCTTTTAGGCGATCTTTTTTTTAATGCCCTGATGCAAAACTTTGAATTGTATCTGACAACTAAAAATCAACTGACTATAACACAACATTTCGAAGGAAGTATAACTGAGAAATCTATCCAAAATCAAATGATTTCTCCTTCCCGACAAATCGGGACAAGCAGTACCTCGTCGGAATAATAACTAAAAAATTGAAAATTGAGCTTATTTCAAATTGATATAATTGAAGCGCTGAGAAGCATTTTCCTGTATAATCCGGGCGCACCGCTGATTTTTACCCGCTTCTTTTTCTGGGGATTTTTTGCTTTTGTTTTGCTGGGATATTCGCTGGTTTACAAAAATAGAAACCGCAGCATCAGGGCTGGATACCTGTTTATTCTGAGTGTTTTCTTTTATTACAAATCCAGCGGTTTTTTCTTTTTCCTGATGCTTTTCAGCATTATACTAGATTATTTTATAGGGAAAGGAATTTATAATTCGCAAAACAGTACCAAAAGAAAACTTTTGCTGGCTGTGTCAGTATTTCTGAATCTTTCGGTTTTAGCCTATTTCAAATATTCCTACTTTTTTATCGACAGCCTGAATTTTTTGTTTGACACAGATTTTAAGGTGGTGAATCACCTTGCCAAAGCAGCTAATGACACAATCGGTACTCATTTCGATATCGACAGGATTTTGCTTCCCGTAGGGATTTCGTTTTATACATTTCAAACCATCAGCTATTCGGTGGATGTTTACCGTGGCGAAACACAGCCTGTAAAAAACCTTATCGATTACGGATTTTTTGTTTCCTTTTTTCCACAGTTGGTGGCGGGCCCGATTATGCGCGCTTCGGGGTTTATCAAACAGATTTACACCGATTTCAGTGTGTCGAAAGCCGAGTTTGGCTGGGCCATTTTTATGATTCTGAAAGGGCTGATCAAAAAGATTTTTATTGGCGATTATATTGCCGTGAACTTTGTCGATCGTGTGTTTTCCAATCCTGTGAGTTACACAGGTTTTGAAAACCTGATGGCGCTGTTTGGATATTCGCTCCAGGTTTATGTTGATTTTTCGGGTTATACAGACATTGCCATTGGTGTGGCGTTGCTAATGGGCTTCCGTTTGCCTCAGAATTTTAATTCGCCTTACAAAGCCCAAAATGTGGGCGATTTCTGGAAACGCTGGCACATGTCACTCTCGTCGTGGCTCAAAGATTACCTGTATATCCCGATTGGCGGAAACCGGAACGGCTCGGTTTTCAGTTATGTCAGCCTGTTGATTATTATGGCAATTGTGGTATTGTTAGCCGGCAAAATGATTCTTGTGCCTGTTTTTGCAGCATTTATTATTGCTTTTGCTATTCTGATGCGCTTTTTCCCGGGCTTTAAACGAAATGTCGATACCAACATCAACCTCATGCTTACCATGTTATTGGGCGGGCTGTGGCACGGCGCGTCACTTAATTTTATCATTTGGGGCGGTTTAAACGGAATCGGGCTGGTGGTGTACAAATTCTGGAGGAAAATCAGTCCCTGGGAAGCTTACAGCAACCGTGCCGCCATCATCTGGAAGATTGCAGTCACTTTTACTTTTATCACTTTTACAAGGGTTTTCTTTCGTTCCGAATCGATTACAATTGTCAAAGATATGCTGAAACAAATCGGAACTGCGTTCAAACTTTCGGTTATTCCCGAAGTTTTGGCAGCCTACAAATGGGTTTTTCTGGTGATGGCATTTGGTTTTGTAATTCACTGGCTCAGTTATGGTTTTAAAAAGAAAATCGAAGACTGGTTTATTGCCACGCCAATCTGGGCAAAAGCTGTAATTGCAACGGTTGTGGTGATTGTGGTTTATCAAAGCATTTCATCAGATATGCAGGCATTTATTTATTTCCAGTTTTAGGGTAAGAAAGACAAAAGTAGGGAGTCGGGATACGGGAACCAGGTGTGGTGGATTCAATTTTCTAAGCTTTTGTTTCCTCCAAGAGTATAAAACCATTTTTATGTATAAATTTGGTACACAACAAGCAAAAAAGTAATCCTGAAAGGAAATATGAAAGATGGATTTACAGCTCATTCAAAATAAAATTTACGAAATACGCGGACAGCGTGTGATGCTTGATTTCGACCTTGCCAATCTTTATTCCACTGAAACAAAGCGATTAAAAGAGGCTGTGAGAAGAAACATCAATCGTTTTCCACCAGATTTTATGTTTGAATTAACGAATCAGGAATGGGAAATCTTGAGGTCGCAAATTGCGTCCTCAAGTTGGGGTGGAACCCGTTATTCACCTTTTGCATTTACCGAACAGGGAGTTGCAATGTTGGCAAGTGTTTTAAAGAGTGAAACAGCGATACAGGTAAACATACAAATTGTCAGGGCGTTTATTACACTCCGGCAGTATGCCCTCGGATATGCCGATCTTTACCAGAAACTTGAAAATTTCATGGTAGAAACCAACCTTCAGTTTAATGATATTTATACGGCGCTTGCCGAAATGGCGAGCCTTAATAACAAACAGAATAAAACAAAAGAAATTGGATATCTGGCCATTAAAAAGGAAGAAAAAGAGTTCGAAAAACAGCAGTAAACTGTAACTGAAAGTTGTATTCTGTTGAAGTTGAATAACCTGAATCACATAAAATTTTCATTTGAGAACTAATTACCTGTTTAATAAGATAGTCACCTAAAAATTCTTCACTATGAAAAATTCTCCGACAAATCGCATTCTGAGAGGTATTCTGAAAACAGTCCTGGTGATTTTTGTTCTGGCGCTGGTCTTCGGGGCCTGGTACATCAATACACTCATTCCGATTATCACTGGTTATCCCGCTAAATTTCTGTGTTCAGCGGTTTTTGTATCGGGGCGTGAACAGGCCGAAGTGGAAGCAATGGACCTGAATTTTTCGTTTATCAAATATGTGAAAAGCGAAGTAAATCTGCAGGATTCGAGTGTCACCAGCCGCTTCTTGTGGGGAAAATCGAAAGCCATTTACAGAAAAGGTTTCGGAGCCACTCTCCTTCGCGACGTTACTGCTGAAGAGTTGAAAAAAATAAAATTCCCGGCGGTTGAAACGAAATTCAATCCCGATACAATTGCCTGGCCGCTTGGCAATATTTTCCCCGATACTACAATTACAACAGACCCGTCGAAACTTGCCGTCGTAACCGAAAAAATAATGAATGGCGGCTACAACGGGCACGCTTTTGCTTTTATGGTGGTTCACAAGGGAATCCCGGTTGCGGAAGCTTACCAGCCGCAATTCAATGCAAAAACAAGATTTCTGAGCTGGTCGGTGGCCAAAAGTTTTACCAATGCTTTGGCTGGAATTATGGTAAAAGACAGTTTGTGGGACATTAACCAGTCAGCCGGAATTCCTGAATGGCAGGATGAACGTAAGGAAATTACCATCAACGACCTGCTGCAAATGCAAAGCGGACTGAAATGGAACGAGGATTATGGAAACCGCTCGGATGTCACGGTGATGTTGTATTGCGAAAATGATTTTGCAAAGTTCACCTACAACAAGCCTCTTGAATATCCACACGGAACGAAATGGTACTATTCCTCGGGTTCGGTAAATGTGTTGAATTACCTGATGCGAAAGAAACTGGCGGATGATGCAGTTTATTTCAGTTTCGCCAAAACACGGTTATTCGACAAAATTGGCGCACCCGATGCAGTTTTTGAAGTGGATGCTTCAGGAACACAGGTTGGCTCGTCGTATGTTTATGCCACTGCCCGCGATTATGCCCGTTTCGGATTATTATATCTGAATGACGGTGTTTTTGTCGGAGAACGGATTCTGCCCGAAGGCTGGGTAAAATATACCACCAACCCGGCGTTGGACAGCGAAGGTGGCTACGGATCGTTGTTCTGGCTGAACAAAGGTGGCAAAATGAAAACTGTTCCTGATGATATGTATTCCTGCAACGGACACGATGGACAGCAGATTTACATCATCCCCTCAAAAGAGCTTGTTGTCGTGGTGCTGGGTTACTCGCCCAAACCTGACCGGGTTATGAATTTTGAGCAACTTTTGAGCGACATTATTTCTGCAGTGGAATAGCAGTGCTTGAATGGAAAAATGAGATTAATAGAGAAGAATTGAGATTAATTGCTAATGAATTTTGAGTATTGAAAGCCTTTCCCATTTCTTTCAAAAATTGTCAATAGTAAATAGTTAAATCGTCAATCTTCTTTTTGTTCCTCTTTCAGAACTTCCCTCAGCATCAGGAAATTCTCCTCGAGTCTGGTCATATTTTCAGTAAAAAAAGCAAAAACAGCGGGCCAGTGGTTCTGCCGGTGAAAATCGACTCCATCCAGCCGGGTAAAAATGCGGCACACTTCCTGCCGGTTGTCTTCCCGCTGGTGATAAAATTCCCAGTGTAATCCGTTCTCAAAACCTTCTTCCAGCACTACTTTGTAGCGTTCCAGTATTTCAAAAGTTTTCAACCGGCGGGCTTCGTTTTTGTGCTGCAATTCTATCATCACCATCGCACACTCCCTGTCAAAATCAAACCTGAATGCCAGTCCGCTGACTCCGGTGTTATTCAATAGCCAACGTTTTCTGCGCAATTCAGGATCAGGATGGTTTTGACTGAATTCTCTGAAATCTGTCCAGAATTTTAGTTGCAGCTCTTTTAATTCTTCCTTTGTGTACACTGTTTTGAGCATGTTTTAGTTCGGCAAGAAAATCAATTTTATTTACATTTGAGAAGTTTTGAAATATCTTCCTGCTAAAAATTGATAAATGCGAAAAGCTATTGTTTTATTCCTGTTTCTGTTTCAGTTGGTTTTAGTCCGGGCTCAGCTTGTTCAGGTTGAATACAATTACAACAACGTAGGTGATTGTATTTTCGGAGCACACAACCAGTCAAAAACACCGCTTTACCTGCATATGTGGTTCACAAATCTTGAATACACAAGTTTCAGGGAAGAACTGCCCTACATTAAAAAGCTTGATCCCGGATTTAATTCGCTTTTTACATTGGCACGGGAATCAGAAGAAGGTGCTCCGCAATTTATCTTTGAAATAAAGACATTCCGTTCCGATCCGGCTCCAGAAATAAATCTCGATTTTCCGTACCTCGTTCCATTTGCACCCGGAACCGAAATAAAACCTGTTGATATTAGCAGTATTGCCGGATTTTGGGGGCCGGAAGAACCAAAAGGGTGGAAAGCCACTGGTTTTTCAGCGAGCCAGGGAATGCCGGTTTTTACCGCCCGACAGGGACAGATTGTTGAGATTACAGGCGCCAGCCGCACCGGAAATTCACAAACCTTGTATAACACACTAACGAATGCCATTACCTTGTTGCAACCCGACGGAACGCTGATTACCTACAAAAATGTGGTTGATAAAAACAATCATCTGAAGCTGAATCAGAAAATTCAGGCTGGAGAAAAATTGGGCGAGGTGGCTGCGGGAGCCAATGAACTGGTACTTGTTATTTATCATTATTCGCTTACGTCAACTGCTTTGCAATTTATAATCCCATCATTTCTGACAGAACCGGGAAAGATAGAAATTGTAAATTCGGCGCAAACGATTAAAGTAGTTCATCCTGATGAAGTTCGCGGACTTGAAATGACCAGAAAAGAGCAACGGCAATACCTCAAAAAATAAAAGACCCGCTATTCTTTCCAGGCTGAAATTCCTTTGAAGGCATTTCCCTGTTTGTCAAAAAGACTTCTGCCCAGGTAAAAAATCTTTGATTCCGGAATATCCACGGTTTCAGGTTCCCAATAGAAAACAGTTTTTACACTGGGATGTTTTTTAATTCGTGTGGCCAGTTCAACCAGAAAATCGTTTTGTCCCTGTTCTGTTGGCGGATATGGCTGCACGTCCAATGTCCATTTGTCGGGTGCGGGGTACCAGTTGTTGGCATAATAGGCCGTTTCCACCACCGAAATTTCCCTGGCAAATTTCGACGATAAATTTTGCAGGTTACTTTCGAGTTGGTCAAACGTGCCATGCCACCACGGATAATAACTCAACCCGATAACATCGAAGTTTACGCCGTATTCGATCATTTCTGTATAGAAAGTTTCCGATTCGGTTTTGTTCCCACCGGTTGCTGCGTGAATCATGATTTTTATCTGTGAACCATTTGTGGCATCCTTCACTCCCTGAATGCCAGCTTTTACAAGGTCTGTCAGTCCTTTCCAGTTGGTTACTCCTGTGTCGGTATAAAGTTTTCCATATGGCCAGAGCATACCATTGTTAATTTCGTTGCCAACCTGCACCATTTCAGGCAATACGCCTGCTTTTTCCATCGAATTCAGTACACGGGTTGTATAAAGTTTTACACTGTCAGCCAAAATATTAAAAGCCAGATTTTCCCAGGCTGCCGGTGTAAATTGTTTTCCCGGATCGGCCCAGGTATCGGAATAGTGAAAATCGAGCAGAATTTTGTACCCCAGTTGTTTTGCTTCTTTTGCCAGTTCGATGGTGTAGGAAAGTGAGTTACAAACCGGACCTTCATTATTGGGTGTGTGAAACATTCTCAGCCTGATCCAGGTGTAATTATTCTCCTTAAAAATCTGCAATCCATTCTTCTGAACACCATTAACTTTATAAACAGCTCCGTAATCTTCCAGTTTTTTAATAATTGAAAGATCGCCGCCAAACGCAAGTTCTGTTGTTTCCGGAATCGGCTCTGGAGAATCTTTTTTGCAGTTGGTGCAACAGGTTAACAAAAACAATGCGATAACTGAAAGGAGAATATATTTCATGACTCGATGTTTATTTCAGGCAAAATAAATAAAAAGTCAGGGGGTTCTGATTCTGTTTCGATCAAAATATTAACCGGCTATTAAAAGTGTTGTATCAGTGCCGAACGCCACCAGGTGTAATATTTTCCTTCGAGTTCGTTTATGGATGGGAACGGATAAAACAGGAAGCGATCTTTTTCACCGATAAAAAAACCTGTTTTCACAGTTCTGTAACTCAGGTCGCCTTGCATAAAACGCAACACTGTTTTGGTTCGTTTGCCCTTTGTTTCATTTAATTTAATCAGGCAATCGCGCAGATGATCGGGATTCGGGTAGGGCAGGCTTTGCAGCGAAGCATTGGGATCAATGGCCAGCTCGTTCAGTAACAATTCGGCAAAAAATACTTTCGGTGCCGAAACAGGTTTTTTAGGGTCAGTAAGAAACTGCACAAATTTCTCTGGGCTGAGTTTACTGGCAACACGTGTAGTAATGGGATTGAACTGCTGGTAAAGATGTGTTTCGTCGTTTTCGGTTTCTTCAAATTGCGACGACTGAATTTCAAGAACTTTTCCATCGTCGGTCGATAAATAGAGACTTTTCAAAGCTGCCAGCGGCGTTTTCTCGAGACAACGGTAAATACTGAAAAATACCGATCTTTTGGGTTCTCCGTTTGGGTACGGAACCAGTTCTTTTTCCAGGTATTCATGCGGAATGTCTTTCATTTTTTCAGGGTCAATCTCAAAAAAAATGTTCTGACCATGAATCCTTTTTTTCGTTCCCACCGAAAGGTAATTTCCAAAATCAACAGGTGCAAGATGTGAGGCAATCAGCGATTCGGGAGTAGCCACAAGGTAATAGAACTTTTTCATGACTCTCAGTTTTTTATTAAAGTTAAGGAATATTGATAAGCAAGTCAACAGAAAAATTTGCACTGAAGATGAACACAAGCAGGCATTTTATTAATTTCGGGCCAAACTGAATCAATGAATAACCAAAACAGGGTACTTACCATCGATATCATGCGTGGACTCACGCTTTTTCTCATGCTTTTTGTGAATGATTTATTTGTTCCGGGTGTGCCAAAATGGATGGTGCATACCGATGCCAATTTTGATGGAATGGGGCTTGCCGACTGGGTCTTCCCGGGTTTCCTGTTTATGGTCGGCATGGCAATTCCGTTTGCCATGCAAAGCCGCATCAAAAGAGGCGAGAACTTGCCACTTTTACTGGTTCATGTTATTGTTCGCACAATCAGCCTGCTCATAATTGGTTTATTGTCGATGAATGCATCGCTGCTGAATCCGGAACTTTCAGGAATCAGTCAACATCTTTGGGCGATTCTGATGCTGGTTTCGGTTTTCCTGGTTTGGAACCAATACAAAATCAAAAATAATTATGTGCTTTTTTCGCTGAAAGCTTTGGGTGTGATTGGTTTGATTATTCTTTGTGCAGTTTTCAGAAGTGGAACACCAGAAGCACCCGGCTGGATGGAGACCGGATGGTGGGGAATTCTGGGTTTGATTGGCTGGGGTTATTTGGCAGCTTCATTGGTCTATCTTGTTTCGCGCGAGAACCTCTTGTTCACCGGATTATTCTTTTTGCTTTTTCTTGTATTGAATATTTTGGGTGAGTTAAACCTGACCAGTTTTCTGAATCCGCTGAAACCAGTTTTTGGTGTGTTAATCAGCGGAAACATTCCCATGATTGTAATTGCGGGTATGTTTTTCAGTTTAATATTGCGCCGGCTTGAACGAAAAGACCTGAAAACATGGATTTTTACCGGCCTGATTTTAGGAATTGTTGTGCTTCTTGCAGGTTTTGTGCTGCGCAACTGGTTTATCATCTCAAAAATTAAAGGAACGCCCAGTTGGGGAATGGTTTGTAACGGAATCAGCATCCTGGTTTTTATGATTTTGTACCTGGTTATTGACGTGTGGGGTCTCAGGAAATGGGCCTCGGTATTCACCCCAGCCGGGCAAAACTCGCTCACAACCTACCTTGCTCCCGACGTTTTGTATCATCTTATCTGGATGTTCAGCATTCCTGTATTTTTTTACAAACATGCCGAAATGCAGTGGATGGTTGTTGTAGGTTCTGTAATTTGGGCCTTTGCCATGATTGGTTTTGCGGCTTTGCTGGCAAAAATCGGAATCAGGCTGAAACTGTAAATCTGTATCAACCTAAAAATATCAATATGAACCGTTTTTCAGTACTTCTTACAGTGTTATCAACCCTGCTTTTTACCAATTGTACCAAAGAAAAAGTAACACTCGAATCGCTTTTGAAAGAACAAACCGACCGGACTGCACTCACTTATTTTCCGGAGAATAATTACCGTTTAAAGCAGTTCAGCAGTTACGACAGAAATTCTGTTTCGCCCGATAGTTTGGGCTGGTGGGCTAATGCCGATTTTACACAGTTTATCCGTGAAGAACAAAACGAAGGCCGCCGCGAATTTGTTTTGCTGGATGCCGGTGGCCCGGGTGCTGTGGTGCGTTGGTGGATGACTTTCTCAGGGCCCGATGCCTTTTCGGGAACGATCCGGATTTATATTGATGGAAATCCGGTTCCGGCAGTGGAAGGCGATGTGCTGGAGATTGTAAGCGGAAACCTGCTTACCATTGAGCCGCTGGCTTCTTCTGTTTCGCCGCTCACCGAACCCGAACGCCGCGGTCACAACCTGTATTTGCCAATTCCCTACAGCAAACACTGCAAAATTACTTATGAATGCGATGCTGTAAAAATTGAACCCAACAAGCGTGTACCCAGTATTTACTACAACATTTGCTATCGCGAATACAATAAAAATGTGGAGGTTGAAAGCTTTTCAATGGATGTGCTGAAACGTGCTGAAACTGCTGTTAAACAAACTGCCGAAAAGTTGCTGGCACCTTTTGAACCTCTTGCTGAAGTACAGGAAAAATCAGGGAAACTGGCAGACAACGAAACACTTGAACTCGAAATTTCAGGCACAGACCAAGCTGTTTCGGGGATTGCCTTAAAACTGAATGCAGACGATTTAAACCAGGCACTCCGGTCAACAGTGCTGGTGATTTCGTTTGACGAAAACCCGACTGTCTGGATTCCGGTTGGCGATTTTTTTGGAACGGGTTACCAGTTGCATCCTTCAAAAACCTGGTTCACAAAAGTTGACACTACCGGTTGGATGGACGCGCGCTGGCTGATGCCTTTCAAAAACAACGCAACAATTCAGGTTGTAAATTATGGAGCTCAACCGGTTGACGTTGCTTTGAAAGTGGGAACCGAAAACTACAAATGGAGCAGCAAAAGCATGTATTTTGGGGCTTCATGGCACGAACACAACCAGGTTGCCACATCAAAAAACGATTCGTTGCCCGGCGATGAATGGCATTTCGATATGAACTATGTGAAAGTTGGCGGACAGGGCGTTTATGTTGGCGATGCGGTGACAGTTTTTAATACCGTCGATGGCTGGTGGGGCGAGGGTGATGAGAAAATTTTTGTGGATGGCGAAAAGTTCCCGTCGAGTATTGGAACCGGAAGCGAAGACTATTACGGTTATGCATGGTGCCGGCCCGAAGTTTTTTCTCACCCTTTTATCGCGCAGCCTGCCGGATACGGAAGTTTTCACCCCGGAATGAGCGTAAATATGCGATATCGTTCGCTGGATGCAATTCCGTTTCAACACGAAATCAATTCAAACATCGAAATGTGGCATTGGGTGAAAACCCGCGTGAATTATGCGCAATCGGCATTCTGGTATGCAAAACCCGGTTTTGTAAGTAACGACGAACCCGATGCAGAAACCGTGAAAATTCCTGTGGCTTTAAAGAGAACCGATATTTACAAACCCGAAGTCGATTCGACAGGAAAACTGGAAGGTGAATATTTAGAAATTGTTAACACGCCATCGGGTGAAGCTGGTCCGCAATCGGGCAATTGGGGCTGGAGCAACAGCACGCAGCTTTGGTGGCGAAACGCAAAGACCGGTGATGAACTGGTGATGAAATTCACAATTAAAGAGGCTGGAAATTACGCTGTTTCGGTGCAGCTTACAAAAGCCATCGATTATGGAATTGTTCAGTTTTACATTAACGGAAAACCGGCTGGCGAAAAATTCAATGGCTTTTACGAGGCGGGAGTAATTCCATTTATGGTTGATTTGGGAAAACACGAACTGAACGCCGGAGAAAACATACTTTCCATAAAAATTATGGGAGCCGATAAAAACGCAAAACCTGGCAATATGGTGGGGATTGACTGGGTGCAGTTTAAGCAGAAAAATTGAGAATAAAAATAAAATACTCTTTAGTATTAAAATAGATTTAATTGTTGTAAATTGTTGATATATAATAATTAAATATCAACATTATGAAAAAGTACAACAGTTGTCTGAAAATTGCAGCGGTAGTAATTCTGATTGCTATTGCTTGGGCAAAAGCGCCAAGTGCATCGGCTCAGCAAAACGAACCACAGGCATTTGTCATGGTAGATTGCCTGAAAATTCCATTCGAAAATGAAGCGAAGTATCTTGATTTTGTAAAAAACACAGTTGTTCCGTTACAAAAGGAGAGGATTAAACAAGGTTCGATACTATTTTGGTATTTGTATAAAGTAAGGTTTACCGGTGCCGGCGACAGTTACAACTATGTTGCTGTATCATTGTTTGATAACCCGGCAAAAATCGAAAGCCCAATGAAAGGTCTGGATGTTGGAAAAGTATTTCCCGGTAAAGACCTGAACAAGGTGTTGGCGGAAGCAAATTCATTACGAACTATTGTTTCGAGTACACTTCTTCAAAGGCAATCATTCGTTTATCCTGAGGGTGGTCCCGGCGATTTCAAATACCTGCAGATTGATTACATGAAAGTTCCGGCAGGCAAAGATGGTGAATATTATGACGTTGAAACAACAGTTTGGAAACCAGTTCATAATGAATTTATTAAAGCTGGTTCACGTGTGGGCTGGTCATTTTGGGGGAGGGTTTTTCCAGCAGGAACAGGTATGGATTTCCAATATATTACTGTCAACTATTTTGCCGACTGGTCAAAAATCGGAGCGGCAGATTATAACGATGCATTTTCAAAAGCACATCCCGGAAAAGATATCAATGACCTAGGTAAAAGAACGGATGCCTCGCGAACACTTGTAAAATCGGAACTATGGGAAGTGGTTGAAAGAGTTGCGGCACAGTAATATTTCAAGTCTGAGTTTATTAAATGCATAAAATAGAATGTCATGATAAACAAATATGATTTTACGCTTTCAGCTCCCGATATTTTTAAAGTTTTCTCGGCAAAAGATCTCATATTTTTATATTGGATTTGCCCTCAGGTTGACAAACACCTGAAACTTTTCAATCATTACAACGAATTGGTTTTTACGTTAACCGGTAAAAAAACAATGCATCATAACGGAAAAGCATACCCGGTTACTGATGAGCAGTCAGTATTTATAAAAAAAACTGCTTACACTACTGAAAAACATGAAATGGTGGGTTGGGAAACACTGGCATTTTTCTTCCAGGATGCATTTTTGCGGCAGGTTTTTAATGAATACCGCGAACATTTGCCATTGAATAATTTACCAGCCCCTCCAAAAGAAATGTTCATTCCCATTAACGTGAACGAAACAATGCGGGCTTTTTGTTACAGCATCGTGCCATATTTCAAGGCAAAAGTACCTCCATCCGAAAGTTTGCTTGAACTTAAATTCAAGGAAATCATTTTTGTAATACTTTCCAATCCCGAGAATGCCGGTTTGCTTTCATACGTCCACAGTATAGTAGATCAACAGAAAACTCCAATCTGGGAAGTGATGGAAGCAAACTACATGTTCAATCTGACGATAGAAGAATACGCCCGGATTGCAGGTCGGAGTGTTGCTGCATTTAAACGCGAGTTTAATGAATACTATGGAACATCGCCGGGTAAATGGCTGACTAATCGCAGATTGGAACATACAAAACTGCTGCTTACCACAAGTAAAAAAACTATCGGCGAAATTATTTACGACTCCGGTTTTGAAAATGTGTCGCATTTCAGCAGGGTTTTCAAGGAAAACTATGGTGTTTCGCCATTGCAATTCAGGCAGAAGAATCCGGTATTCAGCGCAGTAGGATAGTATTTGGTTCAAAATGATCATAGTTTTTGGTATTCCGTTTCATCAGTTAAAATCTGGAGAAACGGGATTTTTATTTATACCTGATCCAAATAGTAAAAAGTTTGAGCCAATAAGAAAAACGACAACGCTCTGCCTCTCCATAACTTTGGATTGTCATAATTAATAAACAATTAAAATTTTACGATCATGAAAAAGTTATTTATTGTTCTTTTTGTTTTTGGCTTTGCTTTGGTTGGAATAAGTCAAAGTCAGTCGGGTAACGCAGGAAAAGGTGCACCGAACGTAATTCTTGAAAACGACAAGGTAAAAGTCACCGAATTTGTCAGCGCTCCGGGAGAAGATGCCTGCGGTAAAGGAAATCACAGGCATAACGAACGGCTGGTGATTGCAATTACTGATGCTTCGATTAAAATGACCACAGAAGATGGTAAAACACAGAACCTTGATTTGAAAGCAGGCACCGCTTTTTGGGGTGGTACCGAAATGCACTCAGTGATAAATACAGGGAAGCAACCTGCCAAATTTTATGCGGTTGAAGTAAAAGGATCCAAGTAGAAAATTCGTTCAGAGGATGAACTGGAACGGACTCAGTAAATCGGACTGAAGCAAATTTATTAACCATTTAGAGAGTCAAATTATGAAAAGAAAAGCATACAATTTTCGAAAATCAATCACAATTTTTCTGATTGTAATTGCCATCTTCGTTACATTACCAAAACAAACCAAATCACAAGAGCAGGTCCCAAATCTTTATGCCTTGGTTGAATACATGAAGGTTAAACCTGCTGATGTAGAAAAGTATCTTGAACTCGAAAGAACTTTTTGGAAACCAATACACGAGGAAAGAGTGAAACAAAAGGAAATTGCCGGCTGGCGAATATTTACCGTGAGATATACAGGTACAGGAGATGAATACAATTTTGTAACCGGAACTTTTTTTGACGATTTATCGAAACTGGAAAAAGTTTTTAATCTTGATGTTGAAAAAATTCATCCCGGGAAAGATATTCAAAAAGCCTACAAAGAAACATTAGAAAGCAGAGAACTGGTAAAACGTAATTTGCTTGTATTGAACTCGACAATTAACAGCACTGTTCCTTACAAATATTTGCAGGTTAATTTTATGAAAGTGAAACAGGGAGAGGAAAACGCGTATATAAATGTGGAGAACTCTGTCTGGAAACCCGTTCATGAGGAATTGGCAAAAGCCGGATCAAAGTCGGGTTGGTCGGTATGGAGTATTGTCTATCCTGGTGGTTCCGGAACCGAATACCAGTTTCTGACTGTTGATGACTTCTCTGAATTTACACAAATTAAGATGGCTGGTTTTGAAAGCGCATTTGGTAAAGTACATGCGGGTAAGAACGTTGATGAATTAATGAATCAGACAAATAATTCGAGGACTTTGGTCAGGTCTGAACTCTGGGAATTACTTGATTTTTCGCAGTGGCAGTAAATTTTAAATGTAGATTTACTACAATCTGTTTCGTAAACAAATCAAAAACGCTCAAAAATGACTTCGCATTTCCGAAGTCATTTTTATTGATACAAAAACTAAAAAAACAGGAACCTTTTTGTCACCCAAAACGAAATTGGCATATTCAGAAGCAATAAAGAAGTCACCTTTAAATTCTTTCAATAGAATGAATTATCGATTCATATACTTTGTTGCTGAATTGAACTTAAAGTTGATTTGTGACCTCATTTTTTTTGCCGGAGCAAAAAGTATTTCCTCATTTTCCCCGACTAAGAAAAGTAAATTACGATTTATGGTTTGTCTCTGGAAAAATGTTAGGTTTACAATAACATTATTATTCCAATAACCATATCGTTTTGAAAAGGCTGTTTTTAGTTATATTCTTATTTGTAATTCTTGCTGATTCAGACACTTCTGCTAAATCTGTATCGCTTGATTCCCTTGATTTTTATATCTCACGGCAATTGGAATATGACAAACTGAAAGAAAACAGAATAACAAAAATTAAGAAAGAGATTTCGCTAAGTGGAAAAAATAACACGCAGTTGTATGAACTGTATAACCGCCTTTTCGATGAATACAGGTCGTACATTTATGATTCAGCGTATGTTTATGTCGAAAAACTGACCCGCGTTTCTATAGCATTAAACGACCACGATAAAATTGTTTCCTCCAGGGTGAAACTAGGCTTTTCTTACTTGTCCTCCGGTTTATTCAAAGAAGCTTTTGATGTTTTGAGTCTTGTAAATGTGGATCGTTGTAACACGAACACCAAAATTGAATATTACACCTGTAAATCAAGGTTGTTTTACGATTTGGCTGACTATAACAGAACTTCGGGTTTTAGGGAAAGGTACATCGAAACGGGTAACCTGATTATCGATTCTGCTCTGACAATTTTGCCCCTGGGTTCGGCGCGGTACTGGGCCACACTTGGCTTAAAAAACATGAAAACCGATAACCACGATGCGGCAGTGGCTTCATTCAGAAAAATGATCGACACAAAGAATTATTCAGAACACGATCTTGCCATTGCCACTTCGAGTGTAGCCTATGTTCTGGGATTGCAGGGGAAGACCGCAGAGTCAAAAGAATACTGGATAAAAGCAGCGATTTCTGATGTTAAATCTTCAGTAAAAGAGACCGTTGCATTGAGAAATCTTTCGCAGTTGCTTTACGAGGAGCGTGAAATTGTGCCGGCAGTGAAATATATCAGAAAAGCGCTCGAAGATGCGTCGTTTTACAGTGCGCGTCACCGCCAGCTCGAAATAGGAAGTATTTTGCCGATTATTGAAGGTGTGCGAATGAATACGATTGAAAACCAACGCAACAGGATTATGGTTTTTACAGTTTTTATTTCGGTTTTGCTGTTTGCCCTACTTTTTGCCCTTGTTGTTATCTGGAAATCATTTAAACGATTAAACATAGCCCGTAAGACTATTCAGGAAGCGAATGATCAACTTACTGAAGCCAACAAAATCAAGGATGAATACATCGCCTATTTTTTCAACCAGAGTTCGGAGTTTATCGAAAAAATGGAAATGCTGCAAAAATGGGTGACCCGAAAAGTGGCGGCAAAACAGTTTGACGGGTTGAAATGCTTTCCGCAGAACCTGAGTGTGGCAAAAGAGCGGGAGGCTTTGTATGAACGTTTCGACCAGATTTTCCTGAAACTTTTTCCCGATTTTGTGAATGAATTCAATAAACTGATGAGGCCCGAAGAGCAGATTCATTTAAAAAAGGACGAACTGATGAATACCGATTTGCGGATTTATGCGCTGATCAGGCTCGGAATAAATGACAACGAAAAAATCGCCAGTTTTCTGGATTACTCTGTCAATACAATTTATGCTTATAAAACAAAAATCAAGGGCAAAGCCAATTGTCCGTCTGATGAATTTAAGCGTAAAGTGCTTGAAATAAAATCGATATAATTTTTGTGAAACTGTTTATTGTACAAAAAGTTTCAGGCTGTTGAGATCATCCCACCGCACAATGTAAATTCCGGAATTAAGACCGGTAATTTTTGCCTGGCCTGCAATCACCGATGTCTGAAATTTTTTCCGGCCCCGGATATCGTAAACAGCAACCGCCGTATTTTCTTTTCCTGAAATATAAATTTCACCATTTCCGGCAAAAGCCTTTAATTCTGCATCTTTTTTAATTGGCGACGAAACAATGCTGCAGTCTTCGGTAAAAGTGAATGTGGCCGGGATCACATTATAATTTACACCCGCCCCGATCTTTTCATAACTGATGTTGCAATAAAATCCGTTTCCTTTTGTACCACTGAAAAGTATTCCATATCGATTGGTCCCGTGAATCTGAATGTTTTTCAGCAGAAGATTTTTAATAGATTTTGAACCGCTTCCGATAAAAATGGCATCGTTTTTCGAGTCGTACAAATCAATATTGTAAATTTTGATGTTTTGCAAATCGTATTGAGTGCTGCTGTTGATGTGCAGCGCTCCCTGCTGGTTGCCCCACAAATCGCCGCCGATACCAGCCTGACCGGCTGCCACGCCACCTCTGTAAACTGAAATATTATAAAATTCACTGTAGCCTTCGCTGCTGAAAGGCATTCCCGGAAAATCACAGGTTACACGAAATCCGGCTTCCATGGCATCAGAAATCACGATGTTGTGGGCTTTGTTTTGTTTCCCGCCAAAAAAACCGAGACCCGAAGCGCGCCAGTTATTTTCAGACGTACTGTACCTGAAAATATTGTTTTCGCAAAGTCTGTCGCCCCGCGACCAGGAAGCAATATCATCATCTCCATTGTTGCGGTAACTGCAGTGTTCAACAACTGAATTTTTACAACCGTAAGCAAGGTTGATTCCATCAGCATAATTATTACGGAAACGGCAATGTTGAATGGTCAGATTATTGGCTCCTTCAATCCAGCCTCCACATTCAAAATGCTCGGCCCAAACATTTCTGATGATTGAGTTGGAACCAAAACTGCCCATCAATCCTTTTCCCACCTGGTAACGTGAGTCGTTGTTGTAATATCGTTTATTGTTAATTGTATTCAGAAATACACCTTCAAGAACCACATTGCCGGTATTTGCCTCTATACCGCGCTGACTGTAGGTACTCCGGTCGTCCGACGAAGCATTGAAAAAGATTTCGGTATGCCACATTCCGGCCCCAATGAGTTTTGTGCCGTCGCCGGTGATAATAATCCTTCCATCCACCTCGTATTTTCCGGTTGGCAGATAAATGGTTTTTCCTTTGTGCTGGGTAATAAAATACTGAAGTTTCCCGTTTTCGGGCGAGTAGGCAATTTTATTGGCCTCCTGAATCGATTCAAAAGTAACAACTTCCGGAACTTCTTCAAGCTCCACAAAATCAATTGTGTAAGGAATGTCGTTTCCGTCGGCTTTTACCAATCTGAACACTGCGTTGGCCGGGATTTTACTTTCAAGTTTCAAATGAACCTCGTTGAAACGCATTCGCGGAAATTTGGTGGATGCATCGGGTGTATTGTCGGGATATTTACTGCCGTTTTTCAGAATATATTGCCACGCCCAGTATGAATCGAGCGTGATATTCTGCATAAAATCATCATTAACAAACAGTGCCAGCGTGCCCTGCGTGCCTTTTCCATCGTTACTGTCGGGTAGCGAAAAACGAAGTGTCAGTCCATCGGCAGCTTTTTCGTTTGTCCACTGAATGTATGAATCTTTCATAATTAACTGAACTGCTGAAAAATTGGAAGCCTCGGTTTGAATTTCGCGTTGGTCGAAAGTGGGTTGCAGGACGGTCCCGGTTGTTTCACATTTTCCGGCCTCAGCTTCGTAACGAAGATAGGGCCGTTGGTAGTAACCGCGTTCCAGTTCATCGTCCTGGAAAGTTATACTTTGAGCCGTGGTACCCAAAAGACCCCCAAAAGACATGGCGACAATAAATAAATATTTTCTGATCATTTTAAAGTTTTGTTTCACTTTAGCGTGAAATTACAAATTCAAACCAAACTTCGTAAACAGGTACTCTCTCAACACCCCTTTTTACATGCATTTTACGATGATTTTCATCCGATTTTCACCTGATAAATCTATATTTTAGAGTTCAGAATATTGTGTAGATATCACATATTCAATTGTTTGTATTTTGTATAAATCGATATTTCCATTTTGCCCCGGAGAATTCGCCGTTGTCAGGCTCTATCTTTACATCAGTTAATTAATTAAAATCAAAATACTATGAGAAAATTTACTTTATCAACTATTACGTTTTTAATAATCGTTTTTGGGGCATTTGCTCAGACACAGACATTAAACAATCCAAAGGATGCCAATGGTTTTTACATTGTAAAATACGATTGCTCTAAAGCCGCTTTTGCTGCTTCGAATGATATTGAAGCCGACGAAACTTTCACTTTTGCTGTTGATGTTACCGGAACTCCCTGGGAAAACTGGTTAAAAGCCACGCCAACAGCCGCAGGTGCAACCCGTTCGCTTGCCATTAATAAGTGGACCAACTTTGGCGACGTAAGTGGCGGAACAAACCGTTTGAAACAAATCAGCGGTAATATTTATGGTGCAACCTGGAATTTAGTGCAGATGGCAAGTACCATGAATGTTACTTCGGCAACCGGAAAAGATTCGGTGGTTTTTATTTATGGCCAGGTGTTTGGTTTCGAATTTACAGCAACCAATCCGGGAGCAGGCTGGTGGATGTGGCCGGCCGAAATTCCAGGTGCATCAGTTGTTGATCCGGGAACCGGTTCTATTTTCAAAACTTTACCATATTCCGGAACCAAAACAAGTGCTGAATTCTATAGTGATGATTATGAAGGGGGTTTGTTTTTCTCTAATAATACCCCTGAAAAAGGATATACTTTGCCTTGCGTGGTGGTGACAGCCATCCATGATATTATTAAATCTGAATCTCCGGTTATCCGAAATGAATATTACAACATTCAGGGAGCAAAACTTTCCCGTGAGCCAGAAAGAGGAATGTATATACACAGGGCAGTTAAAGCCGACGGAACCACCGAATCGACCAAGGTGATAAAATCAATGAGATAAAAACTTTATAAGTTTTTTTTATTCGAAAAAGCGAGGTAAAAGCTTCGCTTTTTCTTTTACCATGTTTTTTACTTTAAAGCGATACAACTAATTTTTATGAATAACCTGAAGTCAGTTGTTTTTTATGCATTGGTGATAATTGGCTGTTTCTCAGTTCTGACCGGCAATGCTCAGGAAACCAAAACAATTACAGGGACTGTTTTTGATTCGAAGAATGAAACGATTATCGGGGCTACAGTAGCGGCAACAGTTTCGGGAAATATTACAGCAGGTGCTGTAACCGATGTAAACGGGAATTTCAGATTATCAGTACCCGTTGGAAGTATTCTGAATGTGACCTACATTGGCTATAAGTCGGTTCAGGAAACAGTTACTTCCGGGAAAAATACTTACAATTTTGTTTTGCAGGAAGATGTAAAAGATATTGATGAAGTGGTGGTTGTGGGTTACGGTTCACAGAAACGTTCCGAACTCACAGGTTCCATTTCTTCGGTTCGCGCCGACGATGTCAAGGATTTTTCATCCAAAAGTCTGGCCGAATCGTTAACCGGGATGGCTGCCGGTGTGATGGTCACCAAAAGTGAAGGTTCCCCAGGTAGTGAGGCAGACATTATTATTCGCGGGGCAGGTTCTTTAAATGGAATGAGCCCTTTGTATATTGTTGACGGAGTGCCACAGGATGCCGGTTTTAATTTTAACATGCGCGATGTTGAATCGGTTGAAATTCTGAAAGATGCCGGTTCTGCGGCTATTTATGGTTCAAGGGCTGCGGGGGGTGTTATCCTGATAACCACCAAACGCGGAAAAGAAGGAGAAAAAGCAACTGTCAGCGCCAATGCACGATTTGGTGTAAGAAACATTACCACCGACATTGAACTGCTGAATACCGCTGATTGGATCCGTGCGCGCGATGCCTTTGGCAACAGCAGTACACTCGATGTACTGGGAGTTTCGAGTCTCAGCGACCTGCCTGACACCGATTGGATGGATGTAATGTTTGATACGGGAATTGAACAGGAATACAACCTTTCAATTGCTTCCAAAAACGAAAAAACAAGTTTCTTCCTTTCAGGCGGATATCTCAGCGAGAAGGGAGTTTATCTGGATACCCGCGCCGACCGCTATTCATTCCGAAATAATATTGATTATAAATTTAATAAGCATATCACGATCGGTGAATCGCTGTATGGAAGTGCAACAAAAACAAATCCTGCCACCAATTCTTCGATTTACAATCATACAATTCCGTTCCGCACAACCCCGGTTTCACCGGTTTACGACGAAAATGGCGACTTTGCCAAAACAAACGACAAAGTGGGCAGCGGACCCAATTTTGCCGGGCTCGAAGATGCATTTCATGTTTTTAACGATAATAATTATAGTCTGAATGCCCAGGCTTATATCAATATCAACTTTATAAAAGGGCTTGATCTGAAAGTGACAGGAGCCGCTGATATTAACGCTTTTTCGAAAAATACTTTTACCGAATACAAAGATTTTGGCCCGGTGCAGGTGAGTCCTCAAAGGTTAAATTCGTATGCCGGAACTACGCAAAACCTGATGTTTAACTCGGTACTTACCTGGGAAAAAGAATTCGGATCGCACACGCTGAAAGCAATGGCCGGAACCGAAATCTGGAAACTCAACGGATATCATCTGAATGTGACTGCTTATGATTTTGCCATTCCGGTTGCCGAATCGATTGCACTGGCATCAGCAGGCCCAACCAAAGATGCTTCTGATTATTTGCCGCAGGAAAGACGGATTTCCTATTTTGGCCGCATCAATTACAGCTATTTAAGTAAATACCTGTTGACCGCGAACTTTCGGGCCGATGCTTCCGACCGTTTTGTGGGCGATAACCGCTGGGGATATTTCCCGTCGGTGAATGCCGGGTGGCGATTCAGCGAAGAAGACTTTGTAAAATCGTTTGCCGGAAACTGGCTCGACAACGGGAAAATCAGGGCAAGCTGGGGAATTCTTGGTAACGATATGAGTGTTCCACAGTTTATGTACCAGTCAACCTGGTCGGGTACCGGAATCAGCCACTCTTTTAATGGAACATCCACACAACAGGCAGGTTACTGGCTGGCAGTTTTTGGTAATGAAAATCTGAAATGGGAGGAAATCAACCAGGTTGACCTCGGGCTTGATCTGAATTTCCTTGAAAACAGACTGACTGTGACTTACGATTATTATAACCGACAGACAAAAGATATGTTATACCGGGGTGATTTGCCGCTGTCAGCCGGAATGAGTTATTATTTCAGCAGCGACGACCCTGCCAATACTGTTCCAGTTTATTTTAACGCAGGTTTGGTTGAAAACCAGGGCCACGAAATAACCATTGGCTGGAATGACAAAAAAGGAGATTTTCACTATACAGTAACAACCAATCTTTCGTTTAACTCAAATCTTGTAAAACGTATTGGTGATGAACCGGGTGCAACACCTATCGATGAGGGGCTTGACAATACTTGGAATCTGATTGCACGAACACAGGATGGACATCCGATGAGTATGTTTTATGGTTATAAAGTGTTGGGAATTTTTCAGGAACAATCGCAGGTTGACGACTTTAACCAGCGTGCACTCGATGCCTGGCGTGCTCAAAACCCAAATCATACAAGTTTTGACCCTGTTACCGGGCAACCACTCAATCTCGACGGGCAACCCATCGGAATTTATTATCAGAAACAACAAACCGGAATCGGCGATTTGATTTTTGATGATAACGGGCAGGGCAGGGTGACGCCACTTTCACGCCAGTTTATCGGCAACCCGTGGCCAGAAATGTTTTTCGGACTGAATCTGAATGCAGATTACAAAGGTTTTGACCTGAATGCCGTATTTCAGGGAGCATTCGGGTTTGATATCATGAATCTGGTAAAACCTTACACGCAAATGTTCAGTTCTGATAATACAACTGCCGGTATTTTTGAAACTTCCCTCTTCGGGGTTGGCAATACAACGGTTACAGAATTTCCGCGTGTTGGCTATATCGACGATATGGGCTCGTTTATCGGCGATGGTGCTGCCAATAAAAACTACTCCACTGTTTCGGGGTATATGGTCGAATCGGGTGATTATCTGAAACTGAAAAACCTTTCATTTGGTTATACATTGCCTAAAAACATCAGCCGAAAAGCAGCCATCGAAAATGTAAGGATTTACACAAGCATTCAGAATGTATTTATCATAACCCGTTATTCAGGCAACGACCCTGAAATAGGGGGCGGTGTGTTAATGCGCGGAGTTGACCATCAGAACCGGTATTTACCCTCACGGCTTGTTTCTTTCGGACTCGATTTAACCTTTTAATCAGAAGCAAAATGATTCAAAGAACTATGAAAAATATAAATAAATATACGGTGATTACGGTTCTGAGCCTGCTGATAACCGGGTGTACCGATTTTTTCGACATCACGAACAAACAAACGCTTTCACCTGACAATTTTCCTGCTACACTTGAGCAGGTTGACCTCGTTCTGACCTCTTCGTACGCCGGCCCTTACGGTATAGGGATGTATTCTTTTTACTGGTTCCCGATGGGAATTTACCTGTACGACCATACCACAAATACCTATGGTTCATATGACGAACGTGGTACAAGCATGGACAATTACACTGATGTAAACAGCCGCTACACAACCCAGATGTATGTGGATATCTGCAAATGGGCCAATCTTTCGACCACGGCAATTGAGGCTATCGAGAATTACAGAAAAGAATATTCCACAGATAGTGAACAGGCACAACTCAATTATATGTTAGGGCAGGCTTTGTTTAACCGTGCACTGGCATACTGGCACGGGCAGATATTCTTCGAAATAAAACCTGATGGCTGGGGATTTCCGGTTTTCGATAAAGTGGCCACCGATCTTGAAACCATGAAAAGACCACGCGCAACAGTAACTGACACCTGGAAATTTGTGATTAAAGACCTTGAAGATGCGGTTCCATTACTTAGCGGGTACAATGATAAATACAGGGCTTCGGAATGGGCTGCAAAAGGGTTGCTGGCAAAAGTTTACATGCAGTCGCTCTATATTTTTCCTGAAAATAAGGCCAAAGCAAAATCACTGATGGAAAATATCATCAACGCAAGCGGGAAAAAACTGGCAACCCCCGAAGTTTATCGCGATATGTTTTATGGTAACGAGGCCAACGAATTTAACTCCGAGTCGCTGTATGAACTGAGCATGACCATCAACTGGAACCAGAGCGGGCCGTGGGCGGGATATACCACCGGCAGCGGAATGCCGATGGTGATGGCCCCCTGGTACATGGACCTCGATATTCGTTTCCGCCCCAACGTGGAAGGTGCTGTTGATCCGCTCACCAAAGAGAACGATATCATCACCTCGAAGAAAAGCAGTGAATGGGGTAATAATTTTATTCACGATGCCAATATACGGCGTTTCGGATTTCATGAAATCGGGGGCGACACTGTGCCGAGAAGAACTTTCAGCGAGACTTTTGTTTCTTCCAAACCACGTGCAATCGACAATTATCCGTATCGTACAGAAGACGCTGAATACAGGCAGAAAAGCCTTTCGCTGAAAAATAATCCTGATCTGGTTGACCCAAGGTTAAAATTGGCAGCAGGTCAGCCATATGTTGATGAATACATAAACGACAAAGGAAAAGTTACTTTTTACGACCGTTCGAGCGAGGTGAACAACCGCCCCGATTTGCTTACCTGGCAACACCGTAAGTTCACTAATATCCGGGGTGTGGAAATGGGGCCTGCTCCGTTTGGCAAAAACCAGAGCAGCGACGCCAATTATCCGGTTGTACGTTTGGCTGATATTTATTTGTTGTATGCCGAACTGATTAAGGATGAAAACCAGGCATTGGCACTGGAGTACATCAACAAAGTTCATCGAAGGGCTTATGGTTTTTCACCCGATTCACCGTGTCCCTACGACTATAAAAGTTTAACCGACAGAACGAAAACAGCAGATGAGGCAGATCACCTGGCTCACGATGTACTAAAATACGAGCGCTGGGCAGAGCTTTTTGCAGAGGGTCAATGGTGGTGGGATGTCCGTAGGTGGAAAATCGGACCGCCTGAAGCTGAGTTTTATAAGGAAACACGTCATGGAGATATTACCTGGAAAGGTGATGAATCGTATGTTCAGCCTATTCCTCAACTTGAACTTGAACGTAACGAAAATATCCAGCAATCAACCGGCTATCCGGGCGTAAGATAAACAAGACTAACATATTACTATGAGAAACAAATTTCTGAAAATCAATATTCTATTGATTTCGGGGGCTCTTTTTATGGCTTGCGGAAACAACAAGACTGAACGGCTGACATCTCCTGACGGAAAAATTGCTGTGACTTTTTCCTTGTCTGACAGGAATCCATTTTATTCGGTTCAGAAAAATGGTAAAGATGTTATTTCAGCCTCGAAACTTGGTTTTATATTAAATGCCGAAGATTCACTTTGTTCCGGTTTTAAAATTATTGATGTTACGGTTGATTCGCTTAACGAAACCTGGCAGCAATCCTGGGGAGAAGAAATTGAGGTTAAAAATCAATATAACGAATTAAAAATCACTTTACAGGAAACTGCATACAAACACAGGTTACTGAACCTTGTTTTCAGGGCGTTTCATGATGGTGTCGGATTTTGTTATGAATTTCCGGAGCAGGACAACCTGAGGGAATTTGAAATTATAGATGAGCTGACTGAGTTTGCTTTGGTTGCCAATGATTCGGCATGGACAATACCTGCTTACAAAGGCGAATATTACGAAGTAATCTGGAAAAAAAGGCCGGTCAGTACACAGGATACCGTAACCACTCCGGTAACCATTGAAACTGCTGCTGGCGGATATATTCTTTTACACGAAGCAAAACTGGTTGATTATGCCAAAATGAATCTTTACCCGGTTTCCGGATCAAGACTGAAAGCAGATCTCACACCCTGGTCAACAGGTGTGAAAGTGTATGCAAAAACACCTTTTTCAACACCCTGGCGAACCATTATTTTAGCCGATAACCTGAACCAGCTCGCAAATTCCCGTATGATGCTCAATCTTAATGACCCATCAAAAATTGAGGATATTTCCTGGATTCGTCCTTCGAAATATGTGGGTGTCTGGTGGGGAATGCACCTGGGAAAATATACCTGGGCACAGGGGCCAAAACATGGTGCTACCACCCAAAATATGAAAGAATACATTGATTTTGCTGCGGAAAATAAAATTCCCGGTGTTCTGGTTGAAGGCTGGAATTATGGCTGGGATGGCGATTGGGTGGCTAATGGCGACAGATTCAGTTTTACAAAACCATATCCCGATTTTGATATTGATAAAATCATACAATACGCTAACGTAAAAGGTGTCGATATTATTGGACATCATGAAACCGGCGGGGCAACCATCAATTACGAAAATCAGCTTGATTCAGCTTTCGCTTTTTTACAATCGAAAGGGATTCATTCCGTAAAAACAGGATATGTGAATGCTCTTCTTGATAAAAAAGAACGCCACAGCAGTCAATATGGAGTCCGTCACTACCGGAAAGTTGTTGAAACTGCTGCAAAATACCAGATAATGGTGGATAACCACGAGCCGGTGATGCCAACCGGTTGGCAGCGTACATATCCGAATTTTATAACCCAGGAAGGAGTTCGGGGACAGGAGTATGACGCATGGTCGCAGGATGGCGGCAATCCGCCGGATCATACCTGTGTGGTTCCCTTTACGCGTGGTTTGGCTGGTCCGATGGATTTTACATTCGGCACCTTCAATTTTAATAATCCGGTTTTCCCGAATACCCGTGTTCAGACAACTCTTGCCAAACAACTGGCACTTTACGTTGTAATTTACAGTCCGTTACAAATGGCTTCCGATTTACCCGAGAATTATAAAGATAAACCTGAATTTGAGTTTATCAGGCTGGTTCCGGTTGATTGGGCCAAAACACTTGTTTTAGATGGGAAAATAGGAGATTACGCAGTTACAGCGCGAAAAGACAAATATTCGGGCGATTGGTACCTGGGCGCCATTACCGACGAAAATGCCCGTTCGCTGAGTATCAGTCTTCGTTTTTTGAAACAGGGGAAAAGGTACAGGGCAAAAATCTTTAAAGATTCACCTGATGCCCATTGGAATACAAATCCTCATCCGGTTGTGATTGAAGAAATTGAAGTTGATTCAGCTTCTGAAATCGACTTGCATTTAGCTCCAGGCGGGGGCACAGCTATCTGTCTGAAGGAATTATGACTCAGAATATAAATTTTGTATAGTTTTTAATCAGGGAAAAAACACACTGTTGGAGAGGCTGTTCTTTTGGAC
>CAZXVT010000016.1:22702-44085 GCA_964644015.1 uncultured Maribellus sp. | reverse complement strand
CTCTTGTCTCGTGGGCTCGGAGATGTGTATAAGAGACAGAAGTAGTACCGATTGGCGAGAAATGGCAGGGCGGAACAATGATTCTGCAACCTGCTAACAAATCGCTCCAACCCAAGGAAATTCCGGTGGAGGTGTTTTTCCACAAAATTGTGATGCTTCGCGACAGGTTGCGGGTGCTGGAGCAAAATATCAACAGTCATACGGTTTTAACTGATGCAGAAAAGGTTGATTTACAACAATATATAACAAAAATTTATGGATCGCTTACCACTTTTAATATTCTTTTTAACGACAAGGAACACTATTTTGTGGGAGCAAAAACTAAATAATGCCAATAAAAAAATGAAAACGGTCAGTCTGATTTTTGCCATGTTGATTATTACAACATCAGTTTTAGCACAGGATTTTACATTGAAAGTATGGCCAAACGGCGCGCCGAATGACAATGGGATGAAGGAGCCGGAAGAAAAATACGACGGCGTTCGTGTTCGCAATGTTTCCGAAGCCGAAATGTATGTATATCTTCCTGAAAAGTCAGTCAATACCGGAGCTGCCGTTGTGATCTGTCCCGGTGGTGGTTATTGGATTGAAGCCATGGACCACGAAGGATTCGACATGGCAAAATGGCTGCAATCGAAAGGAATTGCCGGAATTGTACTGAAATATCGTTTGCCATATGGGCATCACGAAATTCCATCGGGCGATGCGCGCCAGGCGATGCGGATCGTCAGAATGAATGCTGAAAAGTGGGGAATCAATCCTTCTAAAATTGGCATCGCCGGTTCTTCGGCTGGTGGACATCTTGCTTCAACAGCCGGAACAGTTTTCGACAAGGGAAACCCGGCCAGCCCGGTTCCCGAAGAAAAAATGAGTTGCCGCCCCGATTTTATGTTGTTGCTCTACCCGGTTATCAGTTTCGATGAATCGGTTGGACACATGGGGTCGCGCAAAAACCTGATCGGTGAAGGAAACGAGTGGAATCTGGCCAAAAAATATTCAAACGAATTAAATGTTACAGCCGAAACTCCGCCAACTTTTCTGATTCTGGCCGATGATGATCAAACAGTGATTCCTGAAAATTCAATCCGATTTTACCTGGCATTAAAAGAACACAATGTGCCAGCAGAGATGCATATTTTCAGGGAAGGCGCCCATGGTTTTGGGATGATGAAGAAGAATCTGCCGGTTGATCAGTGGCCCGATCTTTTTTATAACTGGCTGAAAGCTATTAAAGTAATCTGATTAATGCAGAAAACTCACCCGTTAAAAGTTCTGAAATTTTGCCCGAAGTGTGGTTCGTCTGAATTTAAAGTTTCAGGAGAGCGTTCGCTGAAATGTGACAACTGTGGTTTTCATTTTTATGTAAATGCATCGGCAGCAGTGGCCGCACTTGTAAAAAACAGCGAAGGAAAACTGATGTTGGTAACACGCGGCGTTGAACCTGATTTGGGGAAACTCGATTTGCCCGGTGGTTTTGTCGATCATCATGAAACGATTGAAAATGCATTAAAAAGAGAGCTGGATGAAGAACTTGGGCTGAAAGTGAAGTCGATGAAGTATTTCGGTTCTGCTCCCAATGAATATGTTTTTTCTGACTTCACGGTTTTTACGGTTGACATGGCTTTTGAGGTGGAAGCTGAATCACTTGAAAACCTTCATCCACACGATGATATTTCTGATTTCAGGTTTTATGCTGAAGGTGAGTTTAAGTACGATGATATTCCGGCTTCGTCCATGAAACTATTTGTAAAACAATTCTTTTCAAAAAAATGAACACAATTCAGGATCGCATTTTCCGTCTTCGGAACGAAATGGAAAAAGCCGGTGTCGATGCATTTATCATAACAGGAACTGATCCGCATGCCAGTGAATACCTGCCCGAAAGATGGAAAACCCGGGCATATATCAGTGGATTCAATGGATCGTTCGGCTCGGTAGTGGTCACAAAAACCGAAGCTGGTTTATGGACCGACACCCGCTATTTTTTGCAGGCCGAAAATGAATTGTCGGGTTCCGGAATTAATCTGCACAAACTCAAGGTTCCTGAAGCGGTTTCAATGGAAGATTGGCTGGCCGCCTCACTGGCTCCCGGCTCGGTGGTGGGTATCGATCCACAAACAATCTCACTGGCAGGTTTCAGAATATTGGAATTAACGCTGGCAAAGAAAAATATCAACATTCGTAAAACGGATGATTTATTAGATAAAATCTGGGAAAACAGGGCCACAATTCCTGAGAATCCTGTTTTCGATTTTTCGGTGAAATTTTCAGGATGGAGCAGGGCTGAAAAACAAAAAATGCTGGCCGGGTCGCTCGCAAAAAATAGTGCTGATATCCATGTTGTTACCATGCTCGACGAGCTGGCCTGGTTGTTTAATCTGCGCGGTTCTGATGTGAATTACAACCCGGTTTTTACTGGTTTCGGACTGGTAGGGGAATCGGAAATGATCTTGTTTGCCGATCAGAAAAAGATCCCTCAAATATTGAAAGAAAAACTTCTGAATGAAGGAGTTGATTTAAAAGAATACAACAGTTTTTCGAATTATCTGGAGCAGGTCCAAAACCGGAAAATCTTTATCGATCCATCCACTGTGAATTATTCGGTTTACAGTTCACTTTGCGAAAAAAACGCTTTTGTTGAAGGAACTTCGCTGGTAGCTCATTTGAAATCGGTTAAAAATGAAACTGAACTTGCCGGATTCAGAAAAACAATGATCAGGGATGGAGTTGCGTTGATAAAGTTTATCTACTGGTTGAAAACCAATGTTGGCAAAATAAGAATTACTGAATTTGAAGCCGGAAAGAAATTAGCTGAATTACGCTCGGAACAGGAAAATTTCATGGGTGAAAGTTTTACGCCGATTGTGGGGTACAAAGCGCACGGAGCAATGGTTCATTTGTCAGTGAATGAGGAAAATGCCTTTGAAATTGAACCTGAAGGAATTCTGCTTTTTGATTCAGGAGGGCAATATCTCGATGGTACAACCGATATCACCCGCACGGTGGCAATTGGCCCGGTAACTGAGCAGCAAAAACGCGATTTTACGATTGTGCTGAAAGGAATGATCGGACTTTCAATGGCTGAATTTCCTTACGGAACAAAGGGCTGTCATCTCGATATTTTAGCCCGCAAGGCAATGTGGGAAAATGGGATGAATTACGGTCACGGAACCGGACATGGAATCGGGCATTTTCTGAATGTTCACGAAGGGCCGATGGCAATCAGACAGGAGTATAACGAAAACCTGATTGTTCCGGGTATGGTACTTTCAAACGAACCGGCTTTTTACCGAGAAGGTTTGTATGGACTGAGGACTGAAAATATGATGGTTTGTGTTGAAACGCAGGTTACAGAATATGGTCGTTTTCTGGCTTTTGAAACATTGTCGGTTTGCCCGATTGACACGACACTGATTGTGAAAGAGTTGTTAGATGAAAAGGAACTGAGCTGGTTGAACAGCTATCATAAAAAAGTGAATCAGTTGTTAAAACCTGTTTTAACAGAGGATTTGCAAGATTTTCTGGAAGAACAGACGCAGGAAATCTGAACTCAGTTGGGGAGGGTGAAGAAAAATTTGCTGCCTTCGCCTTTTTGTGTTTCGAGCCAGATTTTTCCACCGTTCTTTTCTACGAAATCTTTGCAGATGAGCAGTCCCAGACCTTTAAATGCACTGGCATTCCCTTTCATCTTTTTGTGGCTTTCTTTGCTGAAAAACTCAAGAATGTGTGCTTTTTCAATACCCTGGCCGTTGTCGGCAATACAAAAAGTTGTGCATGCTCCTTCTTCCTGTGCAGAAATGTTTATTTTACCACCAGGCTGTACATATTGTACTGCATTTGAAATCAGATTTCTGAATACTGTGGCAATCATCTGTTCGTCGGTATTTACTTTCAGGTCTTCGCTGATTTTATTCTCCACATTGATTCCTTTAACATTAGCATGATTTTGGGAGATTTTCACAGCGGTTTCCACTAATTCACGCACATTTACCTCTTTGATTGTACGTTGCAGTTTTTCCTTTTGTCCCCGTGTCCATTCCAGAAGGTTGCAAAGTAATTTGAAAGTTTCATCACTGGTGCGGCGTATATCACCAATCATCTCAAGTTTGCTTTTTTCATCATGGTTTTTCCAATCCTCCACCAACATTTCAGAAACACCCAATAAAACCTGAAACGGACTTTTCAGGTCGTGTGCAATAATCGATAAAAACTGGTCTTTTGCCATATTCGCGTCAATCAGTTTTTGCAAACTTTCATTCACTTTTTCTTCAATCCTGGTGTCATTGTTTTCGAGACTTAAAAGCTTTACAATGTTTATTCGCGCCGCCTGTAATTGCCTGACGGCAAGTTCTAAGTTTTCCTGGTTAAAAGGTTCGGGTAAATATTGAAATCTTGAATCGTGTTGGTTTTCATGCTGAATTCTCAACAAAATATTTGCTTTACCAGTAATCAGGATAACTGTTTGCGGGGTGATGTTTACAATTTGTTGAATCAAATTATCTGGGTTATTTGTCTCGTCAATACTTAAAATTATCAGATCAGAATAAGTGTTTTTTTCTTTTTCTGAAGCTATGAAATCCATCAGCAGGTTTTCATTTGTAAACGTGGCTACAGGTGCAGAGTCACCAAAAATCCGGATGATTCCGTACTTCAAATTAAATAATACATGTTTGTTATTTGCATAACAAATTGTGGAAGGACTTATCATTTGGGCAATAATTTAATGGTTCCGGAGGCAAAATTAAAACATAATAATTGTATAATGCAAATTAAAATTAAGACCTGTTAATGTTTTAACATTTTGCCAGACCAGAACAGTATAAGTGCATTTACCGGATGCGCTCCAATAATTAAAATGTTCCCCAATGAACTAAAGTCAAAAATAGTCAATATTTTTCCGGCCAAAGCGAATAAACCACCAGCAATTATTGCTGCAACAATTCTTTGCTTATTTACTTTTAAGTTTAGTAAACCAGCCAGTGTGGGCACAACAAACGAGCCTGAAAACACTGCCAGTGCAAACAAAAGTGTTGCAATAATTTTTGAAATAAAAAGCGCTGTAATTATTCCGGCAATACCTAATAAAAGTATGTAAATGCGGGTAAGTTTCAGTGCATCTTTTTTCTGAAGATTTCCTAACGAAAGTTCACTTAAAATCATGGCAGCATTCATTAGTGAAGAGCCGGAAGAAATAATCGCCGAAAGAAGCGCTGCCATAAACAAACCGTAAATCCAGCCAGGCAGATTTAATGCTGTAAAACTGAAAATACCCTGATTGTTTTCAGCAACTGAATAAAAGCCCAACCAGGTCAGCATAACTCCGATAACAATCAGGAAAAAGGCCGTTATTATAATAGATTGAGTGGCTACTTTTTCGTTTCTGGCGCAAAAAACACGTGAATAAATATCGGGACCTACCACAAAGGTTACTGAATAAGTGAGTAAGAGTACAAGCAAATCAGTAATACTGAATTTGTCGTTAAATAATACACCAGCAGAAAAAGGTTCAACTAGTGGAAGATTTTCGTTAAACATAGAAATCAGAAAAACCAGCATCAATCCGGCTAAAAGTATGATTGACTGAAGTGTGTCGGTTCTCAGAATTCCAACCTGGCCACCTGCCAGCGTAAAAATAATAAAAACCATTCCGGCCAGAATTGCCGAGTTGTTATAGCTCATAAAACCAACGCTTTGCAATATTTTGGCAGCGGCAATTATCTGCACAGCCACAATGCCGACCCAGGCAATAGGAATAATCACCGAAGCTATTTTCCGGGCGTTTTCGCCGTACATTTTCCCCAGCAATTCGGGTAAGGTAAATTGGCCCTGATTGCTGATTCGCTTAACAAACGGAATCAGAAAAAGTAAACCGATGGCTGCGCTGGTGAGAAACCAAATTGCCGGCCATCCGTTTATATGGCTCAATTCGATGGTTCCTAAAATAGCCGAACCACCAAGAATTGTGGCCAGCAAACTCCCTGAAATCGTAAAAACACCAGCATTTTTTCCCGAAATGTAATAATCCGCCGGAGTCTTGATTCTGAAATAAGAAATCAAACCAACGGCAAGTACCAACAGAAAATAAACGATGATAATTATTTTAACCTGAATCATCCGCCAAATATCGGAATTTCTGTTTCAATATTGTACTTTCGTGGTGCACTGCCGGTGTAGTTTTAAAATCAACTGTAACTAAAATGTCAGGAACCAGAAACAGGAAAATAATAAAGCGATTCGTTGTGTTTTTACTTCTTTTAGCGTCATTTTTCAATGCTGATGGGCAACCGGCAACTAATCCTGATTTTGTTTGGGGAAATGCTTCTTATTTCAACCTGAACACCGGAGAATCGGTTTTCTATGAAAATACGGAGATAAAACTTTTATCGGTACATCGCCAGTTTAATCAACTGAAAATTGGGAACGATACCGTCACATATCGTGTCAGTCGCCGCACTTTGCCGGTTGTTACAGGAAAATTAAGAGTTTTTGTTGCTGATAATTTCCACATTAAATCGTTGTCAGCAAACAACGAAGGGCATGGTCTTTTGAAAAAAGAGGTTTTGTTATGTGTTTCCAATTTTAATCAATCGTTGTTAAATACGCCCGATTTTGTTTTCCCCGTAAGTTTTAATGATGGTTATCTCTGGAATTGCGATGAAGACAGCTATCTGTTTTCGTTTAAAGGTAGTGAGGCAATGACCGAAAAGTGCAATACGGAAGGCGTTCATTTTGATATGGAAAGCGCAAGACTGACAAAAAAAAACTGGCTTGTTGCGGTTGAAAATTCAGTGGTTGAATGGATTTATTCGGATAATAAAAACAGAAACGAATCAAGTTTAATGCTGAAAAGCACAACCAATTCATCAATTTATTATTTGTATCAGCATCTCAATTCAAAAAGCCTGGAAATCAGGAAAGGTCAATTGCTTGAAAAAGGTGATTTAATTGGGACCACATTTTATGGCAGTGGCTGGGGGCATTTTACTTTCTCCGTAATTTATAGCGAAAAAGTGCCGGAACCCGGATCTTGCATTGATAATGTGGTGAATGGTTTCCCGCAATTGTACGAATTACATTTCAACACAACCAATCCGTTTTACAAAAGTTTTAAAAAAGGCAGGCTCTTTTTCGGGAAAAACAGCATTATAAACGGGAACCAGAAAAATGCTTCCGAGTTTGAAGAATATACCGGAAAAGGCTGGATGACTGCTGATTGGAATATCACAGAAAAAGTGGAAACTTTATCAAAAGGAACCGAGGGCAATGTCAGGCTTAAAAAAGTGCTTTTCGACAAAACGCCCGCAAAGGTTGTAAATCCGAAAAGTTATTTTGATTATGAGATCCATGTTCCCGATGGAAGATACAGAATCAGGGCAAAAGTGGGCGATGTGGAGTTACCATCTTGGCAGAAAGTTGTTTTTGAAGGTGTTGAAACCAATTTGATAACCAATGAAAAGGGGCAGTTTTCCTGGACACCGGAGCGAATTGTAAAAGTTGCTGACGGGCGGCTGACAATCAGGATTTATTTTGATGAAACTTCCGGCAAAGTAGCCGGATTAAGCGAAATCGTATTCCAGTTAGCAGGTTAAATTACTGTTGAACCTAAAACTCAATCACCATTCCTGTTTTTACCTGAGTAATGCCGAATTCATTATAAAAAGCCACCAGCGCCGGTAATCCGGTGCAATGAGAAGGGAATATTTTTTCTACCCGATTTCTTTTGAAATAGTCGACGGTTTGTGTCGTTTGCCGGTTTTGGTGTTTCAGGTGAAATCCTCCGGCTACTGCTTTCAGTTTATCAACTCCTGTAACGCTTTTTGCCTGTTCGCAAATATTACAAATGCCAGAATGCGAACAGCCGGTTATTATGATGAGTTCGTTGTTTACAACAGCCGCCAGCGCCGAATCGTCAGAAACAAAATCATCATCTCCGTTTTCAAATTCAAAAGCAGTCGTCTGGCTTTCAAAATCGCTTACTCGGGGAATTTCGCCTAAAAACCAGAGATGGGTTGAAATTTGATAGTGTTTAATTGTTTCGGTCAAATCGAATTTTTTCTGAAACGCTTCTTTTGATAGACTCAATCCAACAAAACGATGGTCGCTTTTTCCGAATCTTTTTGAGAAAGTATCGGGGTGTGTAATTAGTTTTTTGTTTTCGAGGAATTGCAGCCCATCGCCGTGGTCCCAGTGTCCGTGGCTCAAAACCACTGTTTTTACTTCATTTTGAATGTCAATACCAAGATGCCGGGCATTCTTCAGAAATACATCCGAATGCCCGGCATCAAACAATATTTTTTCACCATCAATTTCAACCAGGTACGATAAACCATGTTCGGCGAGTAATTTCCCGCCAGCTACGTTTTCTGTTAAAACTGTGATTTTAAGTTTCATATAGTTCAATTCGCACCATGTTGGTGTCTGTGGTGTAAATGTAACCTGAAATCTTCAAATTCATTACTTTCTTCTGAATGATGATGGTGATGTCCATGATGATGATCATGATGATGATCGTGGTGATGATCATGACGGCAATTCTCATCCGACAATTCGAGAGCATTGGTTAATAATGCCCCTGCCAGTTCAATCGACGGACGCACGGCAACTCCCTTGTGAACATTAACACCGAAATGTTCCAGTATTTTCGTGGCTTTTTCTCCGATACCGCCGGCAATTACATCAGTAATATTGTTTGCAACCAGCCATTTTGGAATTGCACCTGGCGTATGTGGCGGAGGAACAAGCTTTTGATTCGAGACTACTTTATTGTCTTCAACGACAAATATTTCGAAAAAACTACTGTGTCCGAAGTGGGTGTTCAGATTTCCGTTATCATCAACCGGAATTGCGATTTTCTTGTCCATGCTGTTCTTTATTTAAAAGTTAATGAAATAATGTTTATAATATTACAATGCGAAACTAAAATATTATTTTATAAATAAAAGAACATAAGTGCATAAAGATTAATTTTTAATCGATATTATAACTTGTTATTATTAATGTTTGGAAAATTGTATGCATTTTATTTCTGATAATTATTTAAATTTTTACAGTTGATTTATCATGGATATTTATGGGTATAAATGGTTTGTTTTTAAGTATGAAAGATGTGGAATTGGGAAGAAAATTTCAATTAATAAGAGAAACGTGAATCAATCGTAGAGAGCAATTTTAAAAAGGCATTAATTATTTGCAGATTCTGCTAAATGAGAGTAAAAAATACTGGTGGAGAATTGGATAGATTGACTATCTTTGCCAAACTTTTTTTTGAACAAAAAATAAGCGTAAATAATGATACAAATTACATTACCCGATAATAGTGTCAGGACTTTTGAAGGGCCGGTAAACGGAATGGAAATTGCCAGATCGCTGTCAAACAGTCTGGCACGTGAAGTTCTTTCCATCACTGTAAACGGTGAAGTTTGGGACCTGATGCGCCCGATAAAGGCAGATTCATCAGTAAAACTGAATACCTGGGACGATCGCGACGGAAAAGAAACTTTCTGGCATTCGTCGGCTCACCTCATGGCTGAAGCCGTTGAATCTTTTTACCCGGGTACAAAATTTGGTATCGGCCCAACTGTTGAAAACGGGTTTTATTATGATGTTGATCTTCCTGCCGGACAAGTTCTTACCGATAAGGAACTTCAGAAAATTGAGCAAAAAATGCTCGAATTGGCCCGTCAGAAAAAAGATATCGTACGTTCTGAAATCTCAAAAGCTGATGCACTTAAAATGTTCACCGAAAAAAATGATGAACTGAAACAGGAACTAATCAGCGAATTGGAAGATGGAACAATCACCATTTACAACCAGGGGAATTTTACCGATTTGTGTCGCGGTCCACACTTGCCAAATACAGAATATATCAAGGCGATCAAGCTGACTTCGCTCGCAGGAGCCTACTGGCGCGGAAACGAAAAAAATAAAATGCTGACCCGAATTTACGGGATTACCTTTCCAAAGCAGAAAATGCTGGACGAATACCTGGTGATGCTGGAAGAAGCCAAAAAACGGGACCACCGTAAAGTGGGCAAGGAAATGGAACTTTTTGCTTTCTCTGAATCGGTAGGACAAGGGCTGCCACTCTGGTTGCCAAAAGGAACCCAACTAAGAATGCAACTGCAGGATTTCCTTCAGAAAGTTCAAAAGAAATATGGGTACGAACAGGTGATGACACCTCACATCGGAGATGTCAGACTGTACAAAACCTCGGGACATTACGAAAAATATGGCAAGGATTCGTTCCAGCCAATTTCAACACCGGTTGAAGGCGAATCGTATTTGCTGAAACCGATGAATTGTCCGCATCACTGCGAGATTTACAAACTGCGTCCTCGTTCATACAAAGATCTTCCGATAAGAATGGCGGAGTTTGGAACTGTTTACCGTTACGAAATGAGTGGCGAATTGCACGGTTTAACCCGTGTCCGCAGTTTTACCCAGGATGATGCACATCTTTTCTGTCGCCCTGACCAGATTAAAGAGGAATTCAAAAAAGTAATCGATATTATCTTTATCATTTTCAAAGCATTAAACTTTGAAAATTACACAGCACAGATTTCGTTGCGCGACCCGAAAAAACCGGAAAAATACATTGGATCGGCTGAAAACTGGGACAAAGCGGAACAGGCAATTGTTGAAGCCTGCCAGGAAAAAGGATTGAATACAATAACCGAATTGGGTGAGGCCGCATTTTATGGCCCGAAACTCGATTTTATGATCAAGGATGCGCTGGGAAGAAGCTGGCAGTTGGGAACAATCCAGGTGGATTATAACCTGCCTGAACGTTTTCAGCTTGAATACACCGGAGCCGACGATCAGCGTCACCGCCCGGTAATGATTCACCGTGCACCGTTTGGTTCGATGGAACGTTTTGTGGCAGTGCTGATTGAACACACAGCAGGTAAATTCCCGTTGTGGCTGACACCGGAACAAGTGGTTATATTACCGATCAGCGAAAAGTATAATGATTATGCTAAAAAAGTTTCAGAATTATTAAATATTTCCGATATTCGCACCGTCGTTGACGACCGTAACGAAAAGATTGGTAGGAAGATACGCGACAACGAATTAAAACGTATTCCTTATCTGCTGATTGTTGGCGAAAATGAAGCTGAAAACGAAACTGTTTCAGTACGCCGGCAGGGTGAGGGCGATAAGGGTGCAATGAAAATCAGCGAATTCGCTGATTTACTTGTTAAAGAAGTAAGAGACCAGTTAAATGGATTGTATAACTAATTTAGGAGGACTTTAAAATAGCTATTATTAACAACAGAGGCCAACAGCCAAAACAGGAAGAGCCTCAACACAGGTTAAATCACAAAATCAGGGTGCCGCAGGTACGATTGGTAGGCGACAATATCGCAGAACCCGGCGTTTACAGCTTGCGTGATGCCTTAAAACTTGCAGAAGAACTGGAACTGGATTTGGTGGAAATCTCACCAAAAGCCGAACCTCCGGTATGCAAGATTATCGATTACTCCAAGTTTCTTTATCAGCAGAAAAAGAAACAAAAGGAGATGAAAGCCAAAACTGTTAAAGTAGTTATAAAAGAAATCAGGTTCGGGCCACAAACCGATGAACACGATTTCAATTTTAAACTCCGCCATGCCGAGAAGTTTTTGAAGGAAGGTGCAAAAGTAAAAGCCTTTGTATTTTTTAAAGGACGTTCAATCCTGTTTAAAGAACAGGGCGAAATTTTGCTTCTGAAATTAGCCACAGGACTTGAAGATGTTGGCGCTGTTGAACAGCTTCCAAAACTCGAAGGCAAAAGAATGACCATGTTTATTTCACCGAAAAAGAAATCATAAAGTTCTTTGACAATTAAAATTAAGTAGGATTATGCCAAAAATGAAGACGAATTCCGGAGCCAAAAAACGTTTCAGGCTCACCGGAACAGGTAAAATTAAAAGGAAACATGCCTACAAAAGTCACATTCTGACTAAAAAATCAACAAAACGTAAACGTAATCTCGGTTATTGGGCAACCATTGACAGCACAAACGAGAACAACGTAAAACTGATGTTGGGCATGAAGTAATCCGCCAAAAGCGAATTACTGTTTTAATCCTTTTAAAGCGATAGAAAAAAAAGTAATTAACCAGATAACAAGGCATTAAAAGTATTCTCTGCAATATCGGGAGTCGCCGGTTATCAAAAAAAGTAAAAGTATGCCAAGAAGTGTAAATCATGTAGCATCACGGGCCCGGAGGAAAAATTTACTGAAAAGAACAAGAGGTTATTTTGGTTCCCGTAAAAATGTCTGGACGGTTGCAAAGAATACCTGGGAAAAAGGCCAGCAGTATGCTTACCGCGACAGGAAAGCGAAAAAAAGATCATTCCGTGCATTGTGGATTCAGCGTATCAACGCTGCCACACGTTTGGAAGGAATGTCGTATTCACAATTCATGGGATTGTTAAAAAAGAATGCTATCGAAATCAACCGCAAAGTGTTGGCCGATTTGGCTCTTAACCAGCCTGAAGCATTCAAAGCAATCGTTAACAAAGTAAAATAAATCCGACTTTATAGATTTTGTGGTGAAATAAACAAAAGCCCTGACGGTACCGTCAGGGCTTTTTTATGCTTTTTTCTTCCGACTTCGGTCTCCCGACTTCCGACTTTCTTCTACCAAACAGTTTTCATGATTCCGCCATCCACGGCCAAACTCACACCTGTAATATATGAGGCTGCAGGTGAAAGCAAAAATGCCCCGACTTTGCCGAATTCTTCAATGGTTCCGTACCTGCCAAGCGGAATAGTGGCTTCAAATCCTTTTTTGATTTCAGTTGCTGAAACACCAGATTTTTCTGCAATGCTTGTATCCAGCGATTTAACACGGTCTGTGTCGATGCGGCCCGGCATCAGGTTGTTCACCCTGATAAGATCTTTGGCCAACTCAACCGAAAGACTTTTTACAAGACTTGTAACTCCTGATCTGAATACATTTGAAAGTAGTAACCGTTGAATTGGTTCTTTTACCGACATGGAAGTAACTGTTAAAATTGAGCCGCCTGCGTCTCGCATGGAAGGCAAAACTCCGCGAATCAGTCGCACTGCGCTCATCAGTGTCAGGTTAAAAGCCGATTGCCATTGTTCATCAGTAAAATCATCAAAGTTTCCGGGAGGCGGGCCACCGGCGTTTACCACCAAACCATCAATTCGTTCAAAAGCTGCTTCTACTTCGTTTACCCAATTTTTTATTGAATTGGCATCAGCTGCATCAAAAACCGAAGCAAGAATGGTGGAGCCTGTTTCATTTCTGAGTTTTGTTGCTGTTTCTTCAATCTCGTTTTGTGTGCGACTGGCGATGCAAACCACAGCGCCGTTTAGTGCAAGTTCCCTTGCTATTCCAAAGCCCAAACCCTTGCTGGCTGCGGCTACCATAAAAACTTTGTCTTTAATCTGTAAATCCATAGTTTTAAAAATTCCAAGTTTCAAGTTCCAAATCTAAAATTCCAAATCCCAATTTCTTACTCCCCTCCTGCAGAAGCGGCAGGGGAGGTTTTTAGTGCAACCAATGCAAATGATGCAAGCCAGTGGGCACCGGCATATTCTCCCGAATCCATTTTTTCGTAACTGTAATTAAAATGGCGTTCTCCCAAATCAATCATTTTCTGGTTATTCAGTGATTTTCCCATTTCAAAAAGACACCAGGCACGACTGAAATTTAATCCATCAAGATGGGCCAGTTTCCCGTCTGAACGGTCGGTTACAACAGCGATTTCAAGGTATTTTGCAGGATTCTTTTCAAAACCAGGCATAAATTCTTTAAGCCATTTTTTAAATTCTTTTTCAGGCAGAATTTTCATCATTAAACTGGCTTCCTGCAAACAGGGTGAGAGAAAATCAAAACCGCTGGGTTCCCAGGTGAGCGGACAGCCACAATCACCCATATAATATTGACGGGACTTTTCTTCAATTTTAGCTGCAAGTCTTGTATCGTAATTCTTTGCATAATCGTAAGCAAAACTCATCCCGAAAGCTGTATTCGTATGTTCTCCCACGCGAATCGGGTAATTCAGTTTGTCGAGAAACTCGATGAATTTTGCTGAAATCAAATCGACAAGCGGTAAAAGATTTTTGTGAATTTCAGCAGCTTCCGGTGATTTTGATTCGCGGAGCACTTCATCCAATTTCAGCAGCCAGGCCCAGCCGTAAGTTCGCTCAAAATCCTTATTATGCTTGTCATTCAGAAAACCGATTTCTTTCTGGATATTTTGTGCTGTTATGTTTTTGCTGATTTTCAGCCAGATGGAATCTTTTTTATGAAATTCAGGAAAACTGTTCAGAATGGTAACCAGCGCCCAGTGACTGTGAACCGATGAATGCCAGTCGAAACACCCGTAAAAAGCCGGATGCTGTAGGCGGGGAGGGGCGAGGTAACTGTCGTCACCCAAAACTTCACCGGGCTTGTTCGGATATTCCTGGTCGATACATTCAAATGCGAAATGATACAGGTATTCAGCTTTGTGCTCATCCAAAACCAAATTTGTTTGCGCAAATCCGGAGGATGAAATTCCGATGATGAAAAACAGCAAAAAATACGACGCTTTCATGAAGTAAATTTTTGCTGAAAAATAGCACTATTTAAAGAAATCGCTGAGCGTTTTTGCCCTGAAACTGAAAATTTGAGAAAGTTTTCTTTTGATAAAAATGAGGTAAGCCAATCTGCCGAAAATGCCCAACGGGATTTTAAAAGTTACACGATCGGTCATGAGAACGCCTTTTTCAACCGGGCTAAAATGATGTTCGTGATGCCACATTTTGTAAGGGCCAAAGCGCTGCTCGTCGATAAAAAATGCTTTTTCTTTAACCTGCGTGATTTCAGTTACCCAGTTGCTTTTTACTCCAGGGAAAATCCCGATTTTGTAAGTGATAATCTGACCGGCAAACATTTGTTCAGGTGTGCCGGAAGTGATGATAAACCCCATTTCGGCAGGTGTGATTTTTGCCAGGTTACCCGGGCTGGAGAAAAATTCCCAGGCTTTTTCCAGTGAAATCGGTAAAATTTGTTGCGTTTTTAACGTATAAACGCCTGAATGATAATTGATATCGATGTTGTTGTTATTCATGACTTTAATTTCAATAAATAACAGCTACAAAGTGAATTTGTTTAACTTAGAGTAATTGATAATTAGTCAGAATCTTATGCCTTATTTTTTATATTTATCGTTGAGTCCTCTTTTCTCCAGAATCATGGGAATGATTTTCTGCACCCGGCTTTCGCGGGTCTCAACGCGTTTGGCTTCGGCTACATAACCGGCAAATTCGCGCTGGCAACCGGGGGTAAATGCCAGAAATGCTTTTTCAAGGTTTTTGTCGTTATCGAAAGCAGTTTGAAGTTCTTCGGGAATCACCAGCTTTTTGTCGCGGTCGGGCCTGAGTTCTTTTCCGTCTTTGGCATTCTGAATCGCTTCGCCAACATATTGTAAAATGAGTTTGTCATCGATTTCATCCACCGAGGTAAACCGCCACTGGCGCAGTGCTTTTGTGGTACCTTCCTGTGCATTAATCAGAACTTTGGCTTCGTCATTCAGAAAAACACCCTGGTAAAACCACATTCCGGCGTACGATTTAAACGAACCCAGTCCAATCACGTTTTTATCATCGATTGTATAAACAGGGCCTCCCCATTTTACTGTCTCGGTCAGCTCGGTTGAACGAAGTATTTCCCTTAAAACAATGAGAATTTCTTTTCCGAATTGGACGTTAAGAATATACTCATCAACGGTTTTATATGCTTTCATAGTAACAAATTTAGTATGAGTTTTATTACTTCCAACTCCGGACTTCGGACTCCCGTCTTTTTATACCTCCCTCAGTTTCCATTTTCCCCTTCTGAAAAGCAAAAATGCGATTAAAGCAAGAAATGATTCGGCGATGACAATCGCAAAGCTGGCCCCTTCCAAACCCATATTTAATACAATTGCCATAAACCAGGCCAGCGGAATTTCAAAAAGCCAGAAACTGAAAAGGTTGATGAGTGTTGGAGTTGTCGTGTCTCCGCTGCCGTTAAATCCCTGCATCATTACCATTCCGAGTGCATAAAATAGAAAGCCTGAACTGATGATGCGCAGCGCCAGAACTCCATTTTCAACAACCGCCGGGTCGTCAATAAAAAGTCCAATCCAGTACGACGGAAACAAAAATAAGAGCAACCCGAGCGAACCCATAAAAAACATATTAACAATACCGGTTGCCCAAACAGCTTTTTCGGCCCTATCGGGTTTTTTGGCGCCGAGGTTTTGCCCCACAAGCGTTGCTGCTGCATTGCTCAAACCCCACGCCGGCAGCAACAGGAAAATGACAATTCGGATGGCAATTGTATAACCGGCAAGTGCTGGTGCACCTGACACAGCAATGATTCTAACAAGAAAAATCCAGCTTGAAGTGGCCACAAGGTTTTGCAGAATTCCGCCGCCGGAAATTTTTATCAGTTGCATCATTACTGAAAGCCTGACTTTTAAACTTTCCCAATGAAGCTGAATACGATGATTGCCTTTGAATAAAAGATAAAACTGGTAAACAACTGCTAATCCTCTTCCAATCGAAGTAGCGACGGCTGCACCCATGATTCCCAACTCAGGGAAAGGCCCGATACCGAAAATCAGTAACGGGTCGAGAATAATATTAATAATATTGGCGAACCACATTACCCGCATCGAAATGGCTGCGTCGCCCGAACTTCGGAAGACGGCATTTATTATAAATAACAGCATGATAACCACGTTACTGCCAAACATGACGGCTGGATATAAATAACCTTTTTCGGCCATTTCGGGAGTTGCACCCATCAGAATTAAAAATTCCTTGGCAAAAATCACCCCGGGAATAGCTATAAAAAGCGAAACAAAAATGCTGATTACAATGGCCTGAAAAGCCACGTTACCAGCTTCTTTGGGTTTCTTTTCGCCAATGCGCCGCGAAACCAATGCGGTGGTTGCCATGCTCAAACCCACGCCGATGGCATAAACCACCGTCATTACCGATTCAGTGAGACCAACAGTGGCAACCGCGTCGGGACCCAATTTCGATACAAAAAAGATATCGACCACTGCAAAAACCGATTCCATCACCATTTCCAAAACCATTGGAACGGCAAGGATAAAAATAGCCCGGCCGAGCCTTGTTTCGGTAAAGTCGCGTTCCGAACCGGCAATCGATTCTTTGATGTCACGCCAGACTTCGGCGTAATCGATTGCTTTAATGTGATTTAGTAATGAAAATCGCTGTTTTTGCATTTTAATGATTTCGCACAAAAATAGACATTTTTATCTGAATAGCTGATTTGTTGAACCTGTTCACCCGGAAACTGTTATTGTTACAAAACTTTAAAAACCAGGTATGCATAAAGTATCCGGAATAATTTTATCAATCCTTGCCCTCTATTTATTCTCGTGTTCCGAAAAAAATCAGTTTCCTGAGAAAAAAAGTGAGAAGTTGCCTTTGTCTGCGATAACAGTGGAGCAGCCAATTTTTAAAAATGTATTGCCTGCTGATGATAGTTTGGCAAAACAAAGTTTAAGTGTTGAACTGCAACAACTGAAAAGCTTTATTTCGAAATATGAGAAACGTGATTCCGATTTTTCAGTGGAAACAATGGAATCAATTTTGTTGTCGAAAAAAGACAAGATTGATTTTACCGGTTTGGAAAGTGTTTCGGCATGGATTGAAACAACAGGTTTTTTGCTCGAAATCACCGGAAAACCTGTTTATGCCGAGGCATTGCAAAAACTTGGTTATGAGGAAAAAATCAATTTAAGTGCACCAGAAACAAAACTAGTCGAAGAGAAACTTGCTCCCTACATTTTTACCAAGAACGTTGATCATATTTTTGTCAATCTTTTTGTGAATTCATCGGTTGAGTATGATCATTCCCTGGGTGGAAAAATTAAAATCACTCAGGAATTAACAAGCTCAAACAGTTTATTGCTGAAATTCAGCACCAGTGAAAAACGGTACATCGAAGTAAATATTCTGATTCCCAAATGGGCGACAAATGCCACAGTTACCGAAAAGAATGTAAAATATGTTGCCACTCCGGGCGAGTATTGTCTGATTGCCCGCAAATGGAAAGAAGACGATTTTGTAGAGGTCAAATATTAGAATATCAGAATTAAAGAATATTAGAACATCAGAGTTAAAGAATATTAGAATGTCAGATTTGTTGGTTTTTTGGCATGGTCTTTCCTAATTCGTATTTCCGGATTATTCTAATCTTCTGACCTTCATCCTTCTAAACTTCCTAATGTTTTGGCATGGCTTTTAACATGGCCAGTCCGCCTTGCGAAGTTTCGCGGTACTGACTTTGCAAATCGACACCCGTTTTGTACATGGTTTCCACCACTTCATCAAAACTGATACGATGCCGTCCGTCTGAAATAATTGCATAAGTAGTGTGAGCAACCGCTCTTTCTGCTGCAAAAGCATTTCGCTCGATACACGGAATCTGAACCAGTCCGGCCACCGGGTCGCATGTTAAACCGAGGTGGTGTTCCAATCCCATTTCAGCAGAATATTCAATCTGGTAAATGGTTCCACCCAACAGTTGTGCCGAGGCCGCCGACGCCATTGCGCAGGCAGTTCCCACTTCGCCCTGGCAACCCACTTCAGCTCCCGAAATTGATGCATTTCGCTTAACAAGATTTCCAATGAGCCCGGCAGTGGCGAGTGCCCGCAGAATGGCAGTTTTATCCGAATCATAAACTTTTCTCGCATATTCAAGAACAGCAGGTAAAACGCCACAAGCGCCGCAGGTTGGGGCAGCCACAATTTTTCCACCCGATGCATTTTCTTCAGACACCGCCAAAGCAAACGAAAAAAGTTGTGAACGGCGTTTAAACGGTGTGGCGTAATTTTTTCCTTTCAGGTGATACGATTGCGCTTTGCGCGGCAGTTTCAATACACCCGGCAGTACACCGTCGCTGTTTAACCCACGGTCGATGCTTTCTTTCATGGCATCCCACACTTCTTCGAGAAACAACCAGATTTCGGGGCCTTCCACTTCCTCCACATATTCCCAGTATTGTTTGCCGTTCTGGTTGCACCAGTCCATAATTTCCTGCAGATTTTTGTGCTGGTAAATCTGTTTTGTTTCGGTTTCAGTAAAATCGTCGGTAATAGTTCCGCCGCCTACGCTGTAAACTGTCCACTCATCAATAATTTTATCAAGGCAATCAAGTGCCGTAAGTTTCATGGCATTCGGATGTTTGGGCAAAAATGTTTTTGGTTCCCAGGTAATGTTACACTGGAATTGCTGAAAAACATCTTTGATTGCCTTGTCGGTGAGATGTCCCAACCCGGTGGCAGCAAGGCTTCCGTATAAAATCACCTCAAAACGGCAGGCGTGCCTGTTTTTCTGTAAAAAACGCTCCGATGCTTTTCGGGGCCCCATCGTGTGACTACTCGACGGGCCGTGACCAATACGGTACAATTCGCGGATTGATTCCATTTCTTATTTTTGATGTGGTGACAAATTAATGATTTCTGCAACAAATAAAACATGACTATTTTGGTATTGAAAACATCATTCTGCAAAGTATTAATTTGAAAAATGTATTTTTATCAGCCAATAATTAAAAAAGCAAACTATGAAAAACCTATGCCTGACTTTTATAGCATCAATTTTTCTCGTTTTAAATGGTTCGAGCCAGGAGAAAAATGTTGAAATCAAGTTACCCTATTCGGAGGCGGATTTTGAAACTATAATTGATGGAAATTCAACCCATTTATTTATGTTGAAAAACAAAAACGGGATGGTTGTTACGCTCACGAACTACGGGGCAAAAATTGTTTCGGTTTATACTCCCGACCGGTCAGGCAATTTTGCTGATGTGGTTTTAGGTTTTAAATCGATTGCCGAATACCAGAAATATAGTGCCAGTCATGGTGCTGTTGTAGGGCCGTTTGCCAACCGCATTGCCAATGCAAAATTTACAATCGATGGAGTTGAATACCAGATACCTGCCAACAATGGTAAACATTCGCTGCATTCCGGGCCATCGAGTTGGTATCGCAAAGTTTGGGAATCTCAGAAAAACAAGAATAGTGTTGTATTTAGTTTGAAAAGTCCGGATGGCGAATTTGGCTTTCCGGGGAATAAAACAGCCAAAGTAACTTATACTTTGACGGATGCCAACGAACTGAAAATTGAATACGAAGTAACCACCGACAAAGCATGTCATATTAATCTTACCAATCATTCTTATTTCAATTTGCGGGGTGAAGGGAATGGCGATGTTTTAAATCACCAGGTAGTTATAAATGCAAGTAAAAGCACTCCTGTGGATATGTTTATGATACCCACCGGCGAAATTGCCGATATCCGTGGAACTGAACTCGATTTTACCACGCCGCATTCAATTGGTGAAAGGATTGATGATGCCTCAAATCCGCAATTGAAGTTTGCCATCGGTTACGATTTTAATTATGTAATCGATAAAAAAGAAAGCGAACTTGCTTTTGCCGCCAGCGCTTATGAACCTGAAAGTGGACGTTTGATGGAGGTTTTTACAACCGAACCCGGAGTACAGTTCTATACAGGAAACCATTTAAGAGGTGCTGAAACCGGAAAATCAGGAGTTGCCTATAACAAACGAACAGGTTTTTGTCTCGAAACACAGCATTTTCCCGATAGTCCGAATCAACCAAAGTTTCCGTCAACTTTAGTGAACCCAGGAGAAGTTTTTCAGTCAACAACCATTTATAAATTTTCTGCAAAGTAACTGCTGAAATCTGAATTCTTTGTCCTCCCCCTCAGGGGAGTCAGAGGGAGCTTTTTCAGTCTTTTACCTTCATAAACCTGAAAAGGTTGAGCATCCAGTTGGGCAGCGGGTGATGGCCGCGTTTTCTGAAGTCGATGTACCAGCCCACTTTTTTCAGCAGCGGTATTTTGTGTGTTTCCACAAATTCGATGAGCGTGCCTTCGGGTGCCTGAATGTAGGCAAAATTTCCGGCTGCTTCACCCATATCAAAGGTGTCCATGGCTTTTGCACTGTCAACGGTAAACGGGAATCCAATTTCTTTTACCTGCTCACGGATAGCATCCATGCCGTTGATATCAAAACAAAGGTGGATAAAACCCGGGTCGCCCCAGATTCGGCCTTTGAAAATATCCTGTGGTTCGCGGTCGAGTGCCTGAACAAGTTCAATGACCGAATGGCCAAAAAACGGACTGAATGCACCCGTTCTTTTGTCGGTGTGTTGCAACAAAACACGACGAAATTTTTTGTCGCCACCCGGAATTCCGGCAAAGTCCTCAAAAACGCCGGTTTTATCGTAAACAATTTTATCGTATTGGAGAATCTTCTGGTAAACGGGCAGGCTTTCTTCCATGTTTTTTACCCCGATAACTGTACCAAAAATACCGCCCGTCAGCGCTTTGT
>CAZXVT010000016.1:0-22692 GCA_964644015.1 uncultured Maribellus sp. | reverse complement strand
TGACTTCCCAGATATTTTGGTAGATATCTTTTAAGAAAAAATGTTCGTTCCCGTTTGGACAGGTTTTGATTTCGGTCAACAGATTCAGTCCCGATTTTTTGAACTCATTATAAGCCGCTTTGATATCAGCGGTTTTCAGGATACCAATATTTATACCCAAATCACCAAGTTGGATTTCGAATTTGCAGGGCTCAGGCTTTTTACCCGTGTGCTGCCAGATTTCGAAACCGCCGCCACCTTGCATATTCAAAGCCAGAACAGCATGCCGGGTGCGGGTTTTCCCGTCTGTGTGCGCCAACATCAGCTCAGCAGTTGCTTCTTCCTCAAACATACGGATGTTCATCGAAAAATGCTGACGGTACCATTTCCATGCTTCTTTTACGTTTTCAACACCAACGCCTAATTGCTGAATACCATTGATTTTTATTGACATACGCTTAATTCTTAATTCGTGACGATAAATAATAATATAACCGCGGTAAAAAGCGGCGGATGTGTACCATAATCAGTTCTTTTCCGCCAACAAGAATCTCTTTTTTCTCTTTTTTCAGTCCTCTGTAAATCATTTCAGCGGCTCTTTCGGGGGTAATTCCAGTATCCTGACCTGCATCCATTTTTCCGTGCATTGTACCGTCTTTTGTAATGGCATTCACCGAAATATTGGTGCGCACACGGCCCGGAATAAAAATGGAAACCTTGATGTTATTCTGCTTATTTTCGGCCCGAAGACTTTCGAAAAATCCATGTAATGCATGTTTCGTGGCCGAGTAAGATGATCGTTCAGGGAAACCAAATTTGCCCACCAGACTCGAAGTTACAGCAAGCTGTCCACCTCCGTTTTTTATCATGCCGGGTAAAACCGTTTTTGTAAGTGCAATGGCTCCAAAAAAATTGATTTCAAAAATCTTTCTGTCGATAAAAAGGGGCGTTTCGCTCACCAGCGACCGCTGACTGATACCGGCAAACTGATACAAACCATTGATTTTAATGTTTTTATCCAAAACCGATTGGGCCGCTGACACTACCGATTTTTCGTCTGATAAATCCATGGGTACAACCAGCGTGGTACATTTGTTTTTTTCGCAGCCTGATGCAACTTCCTTCAGGCCGGTTTCATTAATATCCGAAAGAATCAGGTGGGTGTTTTCTTTTGATAACCGGAGCGCAACAGCTCTCCCGATTCCTGAGGAAGCGCCTGTTATCCAAATGGTTTTACCGTCGAAACGCATGATTTTTTGTTTATGAGGTGCGAATATAACAGAATAATTTTGTGGTTGAACCTTTCAGTAACCTGAATATTATTGTCAGTGTGAAACCTGAATTCGATCCAATACGGAAATTTTCTAGCAGACAACACTTTATTCATCCTGAAAATTTAAATTTGAACAAAACTAAATCAAAATGAAAGCCATAAGTTTCCTTTTACTGTTGTTTATACCCGCAATTATTTATGCACAAAATGAAGTAAAATCAGCCGATGCGCTTGTGTCGCCCCGCATCGCAAAAACTATAATTTCAGTAGGTGGTGAAGGAGCTGATATTGGCGGTTTTACAAGCCAGGCAATTCAATTGGCTGTTGATGCGGTGGCAAAAACCGGCGGAACTGTAAAACTGACGCCGGGATTATTCGCAATAAAAACGCCGGTTAGAATGAAACCGGGTGTGAACCTGGTTGGCTCTGGAAGAGAAACCATTTTGAAACGTGCAAAAGGTTTTCAGACAAAATTTGTGGTGGATGCCGATTTTGGCGAATTGAAACTGACGGTAGAAAATGCAGATGGTTTTGAAATCGGTATGAAAGTGCAGGTGACCGACGATGAAAACAGCAGTTGCTGGAATGTTTCGACAGCTTTTATTACCGATATTCAGGATGAAACTATTTATGTTGACAAAGGAATGATCCGCGATTACAGGGCCGATAAAAACGGGCTTGTATCCAATACGTCGTCGGTGATTGATGTGATTGAAGCATCGGATGTTACCATTTCGAACCTGGTGGCTGATGGCAACCGGGCCGAAAATTTCTTTGCCGATGGTTGCAACAATGCCGGAATTATGGTGATGCACTCAAAAAATGTCACCATTGATAATGTTCACGTGAAGGATTTTAATGGCGAAGGAATCAGTTGGCAGATAACTGAAAATGTAACGGTGAAAAACAGCGAAATTTCAGGCAGCGGCAATACAGGTTTGCATCCCGGGACCGGTTCACCGTTTTCGGTGATCGAAAATAACGACATCCACCATAACGATAACGACGGGCTTTTTATCTGCTGGCGGGTTTACGAAAGCCGGGTTACAGGTAATAAAATGCACAACAACGGGCGTTTCGGAATCTGTACGGGTCATAAGGATACGGACGTTTTGTTTCTGAATAATCATGTTTTCAGCAATGGCAGCGATGGCATCAACCTCCGTGGCGAACGCGAAGCAAATTCACCGCATCGCAATACATTTGAAGGAAACATTATTGAGAACAACAAAGGTTTTGGGTTTTCTGTCAATTCACCAGCTAAAGATTTATTGCTGAAAAATAACCAGTTTAAAAACACAGCAAAAACTCAAAAGGCCGCTATTTACATATACATGGGAGGTACAAAGCCCCAACTCGAAAACAACCACTTTGATAAACACGAACTGGGAGAAGTTGTGGTTGAATAGAAGATTTTTTCTTTAATTCTGTGCGGGGGCACAGAAAGCCAGCCCGGTGTTTTGATCGGATGATCCGGATTATTTTTCTTTACTTCTTTTATGCACCAGGAATAGTGATGCACAAATTAATAAAACCCCCACAGTGAAAATTCCCCAGTTGTAATATCCCGGTTCCCACTTTGTGAGAATTTCCAGAAATTCCCGGTCTTCGGCAAGGGTAAAGAATTTACGGATAAAGTTACCCTTGATGATCATCATGCTAAAATCAACAATAAAGGTGTAAAAAATAACGATGGCGCCTGATAATAAAAGCACAAGCTCTTTAACCGCCAGTTTTATTAGCCTGTTTCTGAACAGATGGATGTCAAAGATCAAAGCAGCAACAATCATCAGCAGCGAGCAAATGACGGGTGCAAGCACCGGACTAGCCCAGGTCACAGGAATCAGGAATAGAATATCCCAGGTGATCAGCGATTCGGGCCAATTGAGAAAAATCTTCAGACCGGCATAATAGATAATATCCCAGATTGCGAAAATAAAAAGGAAGACAGAAAAGCGTTTCAAAAAAATCTTCCCCGAAATCCATGCAACCGATCCCAACATCAACAACGTTGAGATTTCACGAACCCACTCAATTAAAATGATCCGCGGCGGAAGTTCCTTCAATGGAAACCGGAATCCATCGGGATAATATATTTCACGGATATAAACAACTACAATTGCTTCAAGAAAACCCATCGAAACGGCAAAGATGATCAGCGGGAGATAATGATTATCACGTATAAAGCGGACCACGTTCATCGGATGAATTTAGGGTTTAATTTCTGAATAATTATCCGGATCTACAATTGCTTTCAGATTTGTTTCAGAACATCGTTTGCCCTGTGGTTAACTGATTAATGAAAAATTGCCTGATTTTCAAACTGGTTATTTTGAACAGAATCATACCCTTGTTTGCTGTTTTTCCGGAATAATCAGGCTGAAAATAATTGCCATGACAAAAGCCAGCAAATAACTGACCAGTCTTTCAGAAATTCCGGTTGGTTCAAGAAGCCATGTTTTCCATAACACGGCTGAAACTGTACCTGTAATCAGGCTGGCAAATGCACCCGCCCGCGAAAACCGTTTCCAGAAAAGGAGTAAAACAATGGCCGGACCGAAGGATGCGCCGATGCCGCTCCATGCATACGAAACCAATCCGTAAACCGTATCTTCCATGGTAACAGCCAAAAGAAAACCAATCGATCCGACAAACAGAATCAGCAGTTTATTCAGCAACAGCATCTTTTGCTCACTAATTTTCTTTTTCGATACTTGTTGGTATAAATCTTCGGTTGACGCGGTTGAAACAACAATTAACTGAGACGATGCCGTTGACATCATGGCTGAAACAGCACCCGATAAAAGTATTCCGGCCAGAATCGGGTTGACGAGTGTTACTACCATTGCCGGCATTATTTTTTCAGAATCGGCAGCAATTCGCGCTGTCATTTCACCCAACGCACCGGCTTTCACCAGTTCGTAACCGATAATTCCAATCATAAAGGCGCCGCCATAAGAGAGCAGTGTCCACAAAACCGCCACCCAGCGGCTTTGTCGTGTTTCTGCCTGGTTGCGCATGGCCATCATTCGCACCAATAACTGTGGTTGACCAGTATAACCAAAAGCCCAGCTTAATCCGTTTATAATCAACAGTCCGCCGGTAAGTTGCCCGGCAGTGTGATTCAATGGTTCAGTGTAATTTGCATGAATTATGGTGTTTGCAATATCAATATTCAAAGTGGCAGCAGCAAAAAGCGCAATGATGGGTAAAACCACACAGGTGAAAACCATCAGAATTGCCTGGAAAGCATCAGTAGCAACCACGGTGATAAATCCACCCAGCATGGTGTAAATAGTAACGAGTACCGAGCCGATGACCATTCCCCAAAAGGGGTCGATGTGAAATGTGTCGTTAAAGATTTTGCCTGCACCGCTGAACTGCGCTGCAATATAAAGGATAAAAAAGAAGATGGTGATGAAAGCGGTCAGCACACCAAAACTTCGGCTGGTACCTTTGTAAGTTTCAGAAAACAAAGCTGGTACTGTGAGTGCGCCAGTTTTTTCGGTGAGTTTTTGAAGTGGTTCGGCCAAAAATATCCATAGGAAAAGAATACCGGCCACACAGCCTGCTGCAACCCAAATTGCCGCCATACCTTCGCTGTAAGCAATTCCGGTGAGCCCAAGCAGCAGCCACGCCGATTCACCGGTTGCCCGCTCCGACAAAGCAAGCGAAATACCCGAGATCTTTTTCCCACCCAAAATAAAATCGGTGTTGGTTTTAGACCGGCGGGCTGAATAAACCACAATGCCTATCAGCAAAACAAGGTAAACAATGAAAACAGCAATCATGGCAAACAGGTTATTAGTTTTGCCTAAAGATAAAACCTGAAACTGGTTTTGCAAGAGTAGTATTCTTGCTTGCGAATATTGCTCAATGCCTGTTCAGCGGATGTGTGATAAATAAATCAATATGTCCTTTTGGATTTAACATTTCCCTGTGATGTAAGCCAAGAATCCAATAATTTTAATACTAATATAATACGTTGTTTATCAGTTAAATTGTTGTAATTTTAATAATTTCAACACCACAACAACCGTGAACTTTTACAAATGCCAAGAGAGTTCATACAAAAGCTAACCAATCTTGTTGAAGCCAACCTGGCAAACGAGAATTTTGGTCCTGAAGAACTGGCCAGAGAAGCGAGTATGAGCCATTCGAACCTGAACCGAAAACTCAAATCAATCACCCATCAAAATGTCAGCCAGTTTATTCGCGAGGTCAGGCTAAAAAAAGCTAAAGATTTGTTGCTGAATGAAGATTTGAATATTGCAGAAATTGCTTACAGTGTTGGTTTTGGCAGTCCTACTTATTTTATCAGATGCTTTCACGAGTATTTTGGAGTTACTCCGCTTGAATTAAGAAATAAGCAACCTGTTCACAAACCTGTAGAACAGCCGGTTGAGGACAAGCCGGAAAAATCAAAACCAAAAAATTACCTCATTTTCCTGATTATTGTTTTAATCGTTTTGATACCGGTTTCCATTTTTATCACAAAAAGGAGCTCAAATTCAGTAGTTTATGATAAATCGATAGCTGTTTTGCCATTTAAATTTTTAAGCCACGAGTTGGAATTTCGATACCAGGCCGATGGATTGATGGATGCTGTAACAGCCAATTTATCAAAAATCAAGGATTTGCGTGTGGTCTCCCGGACATCTGTAGAACAGTACCGTGAAAGCGACAAATCTTCTAAAGAGATTGGCCGGGAGCAAAATGTTGATTATCTGCTTGAAGGTAGCGTTCAAAAAGAAGGTAACACGAACAGGTTAATTGTACAGTTGATTAACACCAAAAGCGAAGATCATGTCTGGTCAGAAATTTATGATTTTCCGGGTGAAGAAATATTCTCGGTTCAAAGTGAGGTTGCCGAAAATGTTGCCTGCGAATTACAAGCAGTAATAACACCGGAGGAAGGACATCGCATCAGGAAAATACCAACAACCAATCTTACCGCTTATGATTTTTACCTTAGGGGAAAAGAAGAAACTGGGCAATATTATTTAGTTAACAATCGTGATACAATTGCTTTGAAAAACGCACAGAATCATTTGAAGAAGGTATTGGAACTGGATTCAACCTTCGCCCTGGCATATACCGGACTGGCAGATATATATTGGGAGAAGTATTATTGGAAAACATTTTTATCTGACAACTTTTTGGATTCTGTATTCATCCTGACAAATAAATCATTAGCTTTTGACGATCAATGCGCAGAGGCTTATTATTTAAGGGGCGCTGGTTATGCTCAGATAAATAAGCCAAACGAGGCATACAAAGACCTTGACAATGCCATAAAATATAATCCGAACAATTGGAAAGCATATATGGTGCGGGGCTATGTATCAGGTATTTTATACAATGATTTTGTCGGGGCAATCAGCAATAAAAACGAAGCAATACTTCGTAACCGTGGAGCCGGGCTGCCCAATTTATTAAACGATATCGGTCAATCTTTTATCGACATTGGGTTCCCGGAGGCAGGGAAAAAGTATTTTCAGCAAGCTTTGGAATTGACCGGGGATTCGACAGAATATTTAAAGTGGATACGGTATATTGAATTATGGTCGGGAAACTTCGAAAAGGCTTATCAATTGGCGAAAAATGCTTATCAAAGGGATTCAAACAGTGTAACCGACATGAACACCTACTGCATTATGACCGGTCGGAACAAGGAGGCATATTACCATTTCGAAAAACTTGCAAAAAAATTGAAAAAGTCAGGTGATATTCATCCGTGGGCGGCGCAGGGAATTGGTTATACTTTGTGGATGGAAGGAAGGATCCAGGAAGCAAATGTCTATTTTGAACAGCAGAAACGAATTAGTCTTGAAAGCATCAGGTTGGGCAGAAAGAACGCAATACAGAAGCAGGCACAATGGGATTTGGCAAAGGTTTATGCATTTACCGGCGACAAGGAAAAGGCTTATTTCTACTTAGACGAAGTGAATAAAAATCATGCTTTCCCAATTTGGTGGGTAACCTTATTTAAATACGACCCGCTTTTGGTAAGTATTCGAAATGAGCCACGGTTTCGGAAAATACTAAAAGATGTGGAAGCCAAATACCAGGCTGAACACAATAGGGTAGGTAAATGGCTTAAGGAACAAGGGATGATGTAATCCGAAAAATCAATCAAATTCCCGAACCAATTCATCATAAAAATCATTTTGCGCAATTATTTAGATTAATAGTCAGATTTTTCGATCATCTGGCCAATAGTTTCTATCCCGTCCAGCCATTTTGAATTAACTTTAAAGAAATAGGAATATGAACTTTGATTCATTTGTCAAAATGAGTGTAGCTTAAATTCTCTGTAATCAACCTTACCTATAAGGTTTTAATTCGCTGTTCCTTCAAATCTTTTTATTTCAAAAACAACAACAAAATGAAAACAACAATTTTACTTCTTAGCAGTTTGTGCTTCACAATGATGCTGTATGGCCAGGTTTCGAAAACGGCAACTGTAACTGCAGGCAACCTGAAAACAGCACTTACAGTTGAAGAATTAAACACCGTTACCAACCTCACCCTTACCGGTACAATGGATGCCCGCGACTTTAAAACGATGCGCGATGATATGCCATTACTGGCTGAACTTGATTTGAGCGATGTTAAGATTTTTGGAAATGGTACTTTGATACAGACTATCCCATCTTATGCATTTGGTTCAATCGATCTCTTAAAATCAATTAAACTTCCTTTATGGTGTGATGAAATTGGTGATCATGCTTTCAGCTATTGTTCCGCTTTGACATCTCTTGTTATTCCCCGTTCAGTGCATCGCATTGAAAACTATGCATTTAGTGGTTGTACTAGTTTGAAATCGATTACAATCCTATCGAATATTTATGGGGGTTTAGGTTTAAATGATTGTCCCAATTTATCGTCAATCTATCTGTTAGGTAATAATCATCCTTATCCATATGAATTTCATTTTGAAGACGTTGATAAATCAAAATGTACACTCTATTATGCCCCTAATTCTTATCTTGACTACAAGTTTAAGAAGTCCATTGAATTACCCTGGCATGATGTTTCTTCATATGAAGTTTCCCTGGGTGCGATAAAAGATTTGACCTCAACAATTGAGGTTGGTTCAGATTCTGACTGGGTAGTCAGTTCGAACAAATCGTGGCTTACAGTAAATCCTACCTCAGGCAGAAGTGGGCAAATTACTGTTACAGCTGATCTTAATTCTCTGGAAACCGCTCGCACCGCACTATTAACCTTTAAAATCGATACTGTTACAATCAATTCGGTCGTAGTCAGTCAAACAGGGACACCTATATTGATGAATGTATCGGCTGGTGATTTTAGTTACTTAAATTATGATGAATTTCAATTGTTAAGCAGCATTCGCTTAATCGGGACTATTGATAAAAGTGATATGGATGTCATGAAGCGTATGCCCTTGCTTAGCGAAATTGATATGCGTGAAGTTGACATTCTGGCTTATGCTGATGGTTCCTATGTTTTTCCTGAAAATACAATCCCTTATGGTGAATTTGGAAATAGTCTTGACATAACTTATCCCGATAGTAGTTTTTATAAACTCAAATCTATATTTCTTCCTTATTCATGCACTTCTATTGGGGATTGGGCTTTCTGTAATTGTAGGGGTTTAACTTCTGTAACAATTCCATCGTCTGTTACTTCTATTGGAGGTGGTGCGTTTTCTTATTGTCCTAATTTAACATCCATCTTTGCACATCCAAAATCACCGGCTGAAAGTGGTATGTTTTCGGATGTGAAACTTAGGTGTACATTATTTGTTCCCTATGGATCATTACTTGGTTATGCTCAGCAATGGGGATATTTTAGGAATATTATCGAAATTCCATTCGTCGAAGTTTTCAAATCCCAGTTGAACCTTGCCTCTTCAACAGGAAGCACTGCTGCCACAAAGATTGTTTCCGATTTAAGCTGGACAGCCGGTTCCGACCAAACATGGCTCACATTAAGCCAGAATACCGGAAGCGGAGAAAGTTTGCTGACTTTCACGGCTGAGGCCAATCCCGGAGCTTCTCCCCGGACGGCAACAGTAACCGTTTCTGCTGATGGTGTCGAAACGCAAACCATAACAATTACCCAGGAAGGCGGACCAACTGCTTTGCCTGACCTTGTTGAGAACTCCAACCAATTTAATTGCTACCCCAACCCGTTTAATTCGGTTACAACAATCAACTGGCAATTGGCAAAAACCAGCAAAGTAACCCTCAAAGTTCTTGATATTGTTGGAAGAACAGTGGCAACGCTGGTTGACGAACAACGGCCACAGGGAAAATATGAAATTCAATTTGATGCCGGAACAATGCCAAAAGGGATTTATTTCTGCCAGTTAAAAGCCGGGGAATTTAGCCAAACACAGAAGATGATATTGCTGAAATAGAGTAAGCGATTGGGTGCAGCGATTTTTATCGCGTCACCCATTTTCAGGGATTTTGCAAATCGCATTTAAACAGGTTAAAAAGAAATATTAAAAATCAACAACCATGAAAAAATCATCTTTCATCATTTGCTTTTCAGTGGTTTTCTGCTGTTGCAATCTGCTTGTCTTTTCACAGGAAGTAAATAACAGAAAAATCAATCCTGATCAACCGGTTTTCTTTACTCCCAAAAATCACGATCCCAATTTCCTGAAATCGGCTAAATTTCCTGAACGGTCATTTTATCAACGGAAATCAGAGTGGCAGCATATTATCGACTCTACTTGGGGGCCGGGAGATTCCCTTCCGCGAAAATTATTGATTTTTAATACTTATGCTCAAAAAGTTCACGATACTTTCTCAGGTTTCAGGTATTTGAAAATCGACTATGATTCACTTTACAACCATTACCTAAGCCAAATCAATGATTCAACCAGTAAAGGCGCATTTGCATCTATAATGACCCACTTTGCTTATGCATTAAAAGATGGAGCACATACGTTTGCATTTGACAAAGAAGTTATAAATACTGCCCTTAATCCGGGAGTACCTTTATTTTATTCGGCAGCAAAATTCACTGTTGAGCACTTAGGAGCAGTTACTACCATATTATCAGATACATCAACATTGGTTTTGAGGGTGGCGCCCAACCATCCTCTCGGGTTAAAACCGGGAGACATTATTTTAGGATTTGAAGGCATACCCTGGAAGGATTTAGTCAAAGAATTATTGAAGGCCGGATTACCAATGATTTCAGAGAATGCCGGATGTAAATCCGCTGATACTTACCTTTCTTATTCCGGCGCTGGTATGAACTGGCATTTGTTCAACACCATCGATGTATTGAAATATGCAACAGGAGATACAGTCCATCTCTCACTTCAACCCATGATCAACTTTAAAATTCCTCCAATGGTAAATAATGAACAACTAAAAGTCGACAATATTCCATTTCCCAATACCCTTCCGTTTAATGACATACTTGCATACCCCAATCCGATAGGAGCTTTTACGGATACTTTGGTCACCTATGGTACTTTAAAGAATACTAACATTGGATACATTTATTTATTTAGGGAAACTGAGGAAGGTCTTGCTAACCAGCAATTTTATAATGCTGTTAATACGCTGAAGAATACAGATGCATTAATCATTGATTTAAGAAAAAATTACGGTGGTTGGGCGGAATTTGATCAGGCATTTAATATTCTGTTTAATGAATCCCAAAAGACACTCGAAGAAGCGCCTCGTTGTAATGTAAACACCAATGAACTTTGTCCTGCGGCGTACTGGGATTATTACAAAATAGAAGTTCCTGATGCTGATTATTATGACAAACCCATCGCTGTTTTGCTTGGTCCGAGTTGTGTAAGTATGGGTGATGTGACAGCACACCGTTTGAGATACCATCCAATGGTAAAATTTTTTGGAGCGAGTCCCCCAGCATCATTTAGCGGGATTGGTGAAGTTGTCTTTCCAGGTTGGGCTTTATCTGTTGGTTTTAACGATGTGTTCCATATTAAAGATCCGGGAAATTACCTTAATGGGAAGGAGTTCCCCATTGATTTTCCTGTCTGGTTTAATAAAGATGATGTTGCCAAAGGCATAGATCCAATTGTTGAAAAATCACTGGATTGGATAAATAACCTGGTTTATGGACACAGTTTAACCACTGATAAAAAGGCATATTCATTCCTTAATGATTCCGTCAAAATAAAAGCAATTATTGAAAATCCAAACTCACATCCCTTATCAGTGAAGCTATTATTTGAGGGGGGTAACGGTGCTGTGGTAGATTCAACTGACATGTTTCCGGTTGATTTAACCAAAGATCCTTCATGGGAAGGTAAATGGATAATCAAAAATCTTCCCGAAGATATATACTGGATATCTTTAAAAGTAACCGACAATACAAATGGAACTAATTTTACAAACAAACATTTGACACGGATTACAACAAAGTTGATCGAGTTAGGACAAATAACCTGTAATCAGATTTCTGACCACACGTATAAAATTCAACCCGGTTTTAAAAATTCAGGAACATCAAATTTATTAAATCTGGCAATCAATCTTAAAAGCAAAGATCCTTTGATTAAGTCAATTACTCCAGAACAAACAATACTTTCTTATATAAAACCAGGGCAAACAAGGAAAACGTCAACGTTTACCGTTTTGGCTGATACAACCTTTACCGGCAGGTTAAATTTGAGCTTCTCTATCTCAAGCGATGGCTGGACTTATTGGGTATTAGATACAACCATTGCAATAATTCCAACCGGTGTCGAACAAGTGGAAACTTTGCCATTGGCATTTGGTCTGGAGCAAAACTACCCCAACCCATTTAATTCAGTTACCACAATTAACTGGCAAATAGCTAAAACCAGCAAAGTAACCTTAAAAATTATCGACATCATTGGAAGAACAGTCGCAATGCTGGTTGACGAGCAACGGCCACAGGGAAAATATGAAACCCAATTTAAAGCCGCAACACTTCCAAAAGGTATTTATTTCTGCCAGTTAAAAGCCGGGGAATTTAGCCAGACAAGGAAGATGATTTTGTTGGAATAGCATTTGAGGTGGGGTGCAACAGTTTCTAAATCAATGTTTTTGATAAGTCATCCTTTCACCGGAATTTTACTCATCGCATATTCAGCCAGCGCAGTAATGGTAAAACTCGGATTTACACCCAGATTCCCCTGTATCACAGAACCATCGAGAATATACATTTTTGGGTAACCGTGCACCTGAAAATCGGGGCCGATTACACCGATTTCTGCTGTTTTTCCCATTGGGATTCCACCCAGAATATGTGCAGTTGAGGGTACATTCAGCAATATTTCAGCAGTTGAGTTTTGAGGTTGTGCTTTTACTTTTTTGGCATATCGGTGCATCACCTCCTGACCCACCGGTATATAAGCCTGTACCTTATCATTCCCATTGTTTTTCAAGGTGATTCTTTTATTGAACGGCCACTTTTTCAGTACAAGATTCATTTTTGTATCCACCGTCTGCATCACCAGAAAAATGATGGTGTTTTCAGCCCAGTGACGGTTGAACATCATCTTCAGGAATTTCACAGGATGGGTAAACACTTTTCCGGCAAAATGAAGGATGCGTAAACCTGTACTGCCTTTTTTATCGGTGGCAACAGTCAGCAAAAGGCGCATCAGGTTTGAGCCGTCGGGGTATTTTACAACCTCCACCGAAGTATTTTCATCGGGACTGAAAATGGAACTGATGGCAATACCGTTGTTCATCTTGCGGTCGGCGAAAGTGGCAGTGCACAGCGTTTCGGAGTTGGTCCGTACATTTTTCCCGAGCATGTCCGACAAGCCCGGTAACGTTTTCAGGTTGTATTTCTGATTCAGCAACAGTTTTACACTTCCCAGCACTCCACCAGAAACTACAAGTCCTTTTGCCTTGAAAATCTTTTTGTTTTGGTTAAAAAATCCACCCGTCTTTTTGGTATGAACCAGATATTCAGTTCCGGTATATTCAATTTTCCACACTTCAGTTTCAGCTAAAATCTGAGCGCCGGCTTTTTCTGCAAACCACAGGTAGTTTTTGTCGAGTGTGTTTTTTGCATTTTCGCGGCAGCCCACCATGCAACCGGCACAATAGGTGCATGGATTCCGCAATGGCCCTTCACCTCCGAAATAAGGGTCGCGCGGTGTTTCGTCATCGTTAAAATATACAGCTACCTGCACGTTGTCAAACGACTCTTCTCTGCCCATTTCCCGGGCTACTTCGCAAAGAATATTGTCTTCGGTGTTTAGTTTTTCGAATTTTGTCCGGCCCAGCATAAAAGCAGCCATTTCGTAACAGGGTTTTAAAACCGTCTTCCAGTCTCCGAGTTCACCCCACTGTTTGTTGGTAAAAAAGCTGTCGAGTGGGTACATCAGTGTGTTGGCATAAACAAGACTTCCGCCTCCAACACCGGCCCCGCTGAGGATAAAAGCATGTTTGAAGAGATTGAGTTTCTGAAATCCGAAAAATCCGAAAGTGGGCAGCCAAATGTATTTTTTGATGTTCCAGTTGGTTTTTGGAAAATCCTCAGTTCTCCAGCGCTTGCCTTTTTCAATGGTGAGCACCGAATAGCCTTTTTCTGCAAGTCGCAGCGACGAAACACTGCCCCCGAAACCCGAGCCGATGACGATATAATCATACGATTCAGAATTTACCATTTACTGATTTACTATTTACCATTTGTCGAACTCCATTAAATTTCCGTTTTTCCTCACTCACCCAATAACTCAATAACCCAATCACTCATTCAATCATTCACCCAATTACCCAATCACCCAATCACTTTCCCCTTATTTCCTCCGTTTTTCCTTTCACCCTTATTTCGAGTTTGGCAGCCGGTTCTTTTCCTTTTTCAGAAAAAGCACAATCAAAAGCGATGGAATGATTCCCATTTGATAGTTTGAAAAGCTCCGGATTGATTTTAAAGCCGCCGGTTTTTGCAAGTTGTGGATTAAAAAATTCAATCCATTCGCCACCGGAGTACCTGGCCGACTCTCCGTTTTGCAAAGGAACCTGTAGTTCTATCGTCCGACTGTTGTCGAGTTCAATATTTATTTTCGAAATGGTTGCATCCTGCGCCTTAATGATAAAATTCATTACTGCATTTTCTTCCTGGTTTTCAAATTTGAAAGTCGAAAACTGTGGTTCGCCGGGTTGTTTTACCTTGTCTTCGTGTTTAAATTTAAAGGAATAAACCTGGCTCAGATTCCAACTGTTTTCGCCGGTTGTTTCCAGGTGAAATTCATTGTTGATGTCTTTCATTCGATCTTTTTGATCCACCGTAAAAGCACCACTCATCCGGGCTTTTTCCCATTCACCAATCAGTTTCAGAATTTCAGCAGCCTGGCCGTTCGTTTCCAGTTGCCTGTCGCCGGTAACAAAAGCATACCCGGCATCAAAAGCTGCCGAGCGGGCGAGCATCCATTCAATATCTTCGACGGGTGTGTTTTCGCGCATGCTAAACCAGCCTAACATTCCGGGCATCAGGTTGCGCTGAAAATAGGCCTGGTTTCTCAGCCTGTATTCGGTCTGGCTCTCGCGGAAACCTGCGTACCACGGCTCGCCCCAGTTCATCCGCGAGTAGATGTGCCAGAAATAATGGGTGGTGCGGCTCGCATCAATAATGGTGTGTTTTTTTACATCTTCTGAAAGCTGGTTCCACCAGGTGGAGGTAAACAATATTTCGCCATAATTTCCCATTCCGGTTGAACGGTTGCCCTCCAGTCCATCGAACGAAATCTGGCGCAGTCCGCAGTAGTTGTACAAGTCAGCCAGTTTTTTTGCTATTTCGATGCTGAGTTCCGGGTTGGAAAGAAAAACCTTGTACCCATGGTCGGACAACAGATGAATAGAGGCTCCATTTTCGTGAGCCGATTTTTGTGTGCCCCAGGCGCCACGTTCGCAATTCTTCAACATCCACGGAGCCGATTCCGAAACCGTTTCGTAACGGATTAATTCGCTGCCAATCATCACAGTGTGCAGGTTGTTGTTTTCATATTGTCGAAAGAAAACCGGCGATTCCACTTCGATTTCGGTTTGTGAAACGTCGATGTTTTTTGTGATAACCGAACCGCCGACTTTTGCCAGTCGCGGGTCGGGTACTGGAGTAACATACGGGTCGTTGGTGGTTATAAAGTTGGAAAGTGTGTGAACACCAACATGGATCCCCTCTTTTTCTGCCTTTTCAACACACATTTTCAAACCATCCCAACCGGTTGGAAATGCCGCAGGATTCAGTTCAAAATGCCCCCAGTTTTTAAATGGCCCCGAATGATATAAATAACGCAGTCCCGCTTTTTTTGTGTATTCAATTGCCTTGTCAATGTTTGCTTCGCTGAAATCGTAAATGAGATAAGCCGCCGAAGCAGATTTTGCTGTTTTGCCCCATTCTCCGTCGATGGTTGGGTGTGGAAGTCCTTCTCCGGCTTCGATTTTGCCGATTGTTTCAAGCGCTTTTTCTACCTTGCAGCCAAACAACGCAATTTTCGACCCGATAATTCCACCATCGTCAAAAACCGGCGAAACATAGTTTTTATGACTCAGGTTTTCGATGATTCTCTCTTTAGTGCGGTTTCTGCAATAAGCTTGCAAAGTGCTCCCGAATTTCTCTGGTTTGGCAGCTTCAATCCTGTACAAAGTCTCGCGTTTGTTAGCTTCGCTTAAATCGGAATAATCTTCCTGCTCAAAAATATCGAATTGTGGAGTGCAATCGTTGTCGGTCCACGGGTAGCCACCCAGCGTTTTTGGGTTGAGTGCCTGCAACCCGATGGCGAAAGCCGAATCGCGCACCACACCCACGGTTTCGCCGATTATCTGCCTGATTTTAGTCGGGAAAGGTCCCCAAACCACCAGTTCAATTTTTTCATTGGGCGAAAATTCTGTCAGTTCAAAAGTGATGTACCCGGATTTTTCCTCCACTTTAATTTTCGCTTCCATTTGCTCAGGAAACTGAACCGTGATGATTCCGTTTTCAAAAGCCGCTGAAACCGGGTAAATCATCACCGAATCAACGCGGCAAGAAAGCAATGGGGAGATGGTATCGTTTGCCAGGTATTCTTTTCCGTTATTGATATCTTTCAGACTGGAAATGGTGCCTTGCGCAGAAATCCCGATTAAAAAGCTATCCGTTTTGAACTCAGCAATATTCCTGTTTTTTGTGCAGGAAACAAGCAGGAAAACAGAAAAAATAATCACCACCGAAAGCTTTTTCATAAGTGAAAGTTTTAAAAGTTGGTTTCTGTTTCAAACATAAAAAATTAACTCCGACTTCCGAAAAAAAGAAGCATTTATCCTGCCCTTCAGCTTGTAATTCTTAGATTTGCTTAAATCTTAAAACAACTGAATTTATGAACAGATTTTTTGCCCTTTTATTTGTGGCGGTTTTTGCCCTTCCGGCATTTTCGCAAACCGGTAAAGTAATTGAATCACTGAAATTTGAAAGTAAATTAGTCGGGTATCCGGTGGAATATTCGGTGTATCTCCCGGCTGATTATGAAACTTCGAACCGCAGCTACCCGGTTTTGTATCTTTTGCATGGTTATTCTGATGATGAAACCGGCTGGATTCAGTTTGGCGAAGCCAACACGGTGGCCGACAAAGCCATTGCAACGGGCGATGCAACTTCGTGTATTATTGTAATGCCCGACGGAAAAGTGACCTGGTACGCCAACAGTTTTGATGGTAAAGACCCGTGGGAAGACATGTTTATCAAGGAGTTTATCCCGTTTATTGAAAAACAATACCGCATCCGTCCGCAGAAACAGTTCAGGGCAATTGCCGGTTTGTCGATGGGGGGCAATGGTGCTTTGCTGCTTTCAATGCGGCACACCGAACTTTTTTCGTCGTGTGTGGCCATGAGCGCCGGCACTTTTACCGACGAGGAAATCTCAGCCAACAACCAGTACGACCGTTACTTCGGAAGTATTTACGGACCAAAACCAGCCACCGGCGTCAGCGAATACTGGAAAGCCTACAGTCCTTTGCATTTGCTTGATAGTGTTGACAAAGACAAAATCAAGTCAGTGCGGTTTTATATCGATTGTGGCGACGACGATTTTTTGTACAAGGGAAATTCAGCATTGCACGTAAAAATGCGCGACCTCGGAATACCGCATGAATACAGGGTTCGCAATGGAGGCCACGAATGGAGCTACTGGCGCACTGGTTTATACGACGGACTGAAGTTTATCTCACAGGAGTTTCACCGGTAGGAATCTGTGAATGAGTTAGTGAGTGAATGAGTGATTGGGGAAAAAGGATAATCACAACTTCATAAAACTTTGCGGTCTTTGCGTTAAATTATTTTTTTGGGTTAACTGCTCATTTAATAAATTAGAAATCAATTGTATGTCAATAAAATCATTTATCGTTTTTTGTTTTTTGATTTTTGCGGGATTTGCAGGAACAGCAGCCGAAATCAAACCTGTTTACCTGAAAGCTGAACACCTTGTCAATCCGATGGGAATTGACAACCCGAACCCGCGTTTAACCTGGCAGCTTTCGGCTGCTGAACAAGGAATTTTGACAACATTTTACCAGATTTTTGTGGGAACCGATGCTGCCGGAGTGGCTGCCGGGACAGGCAAAACATGGAACTCAGGCACTGTAAAAAGCGATAAACAACTGGTTATTTACGGAGGCGAAAAACTACTTCCGTTTACAAAATATTACTGGGCTGTCAAGGTTCAGACTGAAAATGGAGAGTGGTCGGAACTTTCGGATGTGGCGTCGTTTGAAACCGGTGTGATGGACCAGCGCAACTGGAAAGGAAGCTGGATAACCGATACCTATGATTATAACCTGAAACCGGCGCCTTATTTCAGAAAGACCTTCGAAACAGCTAAGAAAGTGGTTTCGGCGCGTGCTTACATTGCTGTGGCTGGTTTGTACGAGTTGTACATCAATGGGCAGAAAGCCGGTAATCACCGCCTCGACCCAATGTACACCCGGTTCGACCGCAGAACGCTTTATGTCACTTATGATGTTACTGAATTAATCAGGAATGATAAAAATGCCATCGGTGTTTTGCTCGGAAATGGCTGGTACAACCACCAGTCAACTGCGGTTTGGTATTTCGATAAAGCGCCGTGGCGCGCCAGTCCCCGTTTTTGTTTCGACCTGAAAATAAAATTTGAAGATGGTTCAGAACAAACAATTTCGTCGGGTGACGATTGGAAAACAGCCACCGGACCGCTGGTATTTAACAGCATTTACACTGCGGAACATTACGATGCCCGTTTGGAACAACCGGGCTGGAACCTGCCGGATTTTGATGATTCGAAATGGAAAAAACCGCTACTGACAAACGCTTCATCACAAAACATCACGGCTCAGGCAATGGTACCAATTCGCAATGTTGAGGAACTGAAGGCGGTTGACATGAAGCAACTGAATGCAAACACCTGGCTTTTCGATTTCGGGAGAAATATTGCCGGAGTCAGCAAAATCAAAGTTTCGGGACCTGCCGGAACCACTTTGCGGCTGAAACATGCCGAAAGGCTTGCACAAAATGGTTTTGCCGATATGTCGAACATTGATGTGCATTACCGCCCAACCGACGACACTGACCCGTTTCAAACTGATATTTTCATTTTGTTGGGAAAAGGGGAGGAAGAGTTTATGCCACTGTTCAATTACAAAGGTTTTCAGTATGTTGAGGTAACCACCGACAAACCCGTTGAACTGAAAAAGGAAAGTATGACAGCGTATTTTATGCATAGTGATGTTCCACCGTTAAGTAATTTACAGTCGTCGAATCCGGTGATTGATAAAATGTGGAAAGCCTCCAATGCATCGTATCTTTCCAATCTTTTTGGCTACCCGACTGATTGTCCGCAACGCGAAAAAAATGGCTGGACAGGCGATGCACAAATCAATATTGAAACCGGATTGTACAATTTCGATGCAATTACGGTGTACGAAAAATGGCTGGCTGACCACCGCGACGAGCAGTTGCCCAACGGAATTTTACCGGCTATTATTCCCACAAGCGGGTGGGGCTATCATTGGGCCAACGGCCCCGACTGGACCAGCACCATCGCCATTATTCCCTGGAATATCTATATTTTTTATGGCGACAAAAAAATTCTGGAAGACAACTACGATAACCTGAAACGGTATGTTGACCATATCACAAGCATCAGTCAAGATGGTACTACCGATTGGGGTTTGGGCGATTGGGTGCCGGTGAAATCAGAAACACCCAAAGAATTCACGTCGTCAATTTATTATTTTGTGGATGCACAGATTTTGGCGAAAACAGCCGCTCTTTTAAATAAACCAGCCGACGCAGAATCTTATTTTAAGCTGGCGGAAAAAATAAAAAATGCCATCAATAAAAAATACCTCAATACCGAAACCGGAATCTATGGCAGCGGTTTTCAGACTGAATTGAGCGCTGCCCTGAAATGGGGAATCGTACCCGAAAACCTGGTGGCAAAAGTGGCGGAAAACCTGAAGAAAAGAGTGGAGGCCGACAATGCGCATTTGGATGGCGGGTTGCTGGGAACCAAAACCATTCTGAATGCGCTCAGCGAAAATGGTTACGCCGACCTGGCTTACAAAGTGGCTTCGCAGGAAACATATCCATCGTGGGGATGGTGGATTGTAAACGGTGCCACCACTTTTTACGAAAACTGGCCGCTGGATGCCAAAAGCGATATTTCGATGAATCACATCATGTTTGGCGAGGTGAATGCCTGGTTTTTCAAGGCGCTTGGCGGCATTTTCCCTGATGAGGAACAACCCGGATTCAAAAACGTCATCCTGAAACCCAATTTTGTCAGCGGGTTAAACCAGTTCAGCGCATCGCACAACGGGCCATACGGAATGATTGTTTCGGTCTGGAAAAGAACCGGAAAAACGGTGGAGTACAAAGTCGAAATTCCGGCCGGCAGCACAGCCACTTTGTTTTTAACGGCTTCGGAAATGAAGGAAAACGGGAAACCACTTGCTGAAAACACCCGAATTTCTGTATCAAAAACTGGTGAGAAGGGTTTTCAATTACAACTGAAACCAGGACAGTATTTGTTTGGCATAAAGTAAACAATCGAATTGTTCTGCCGTTAATTGAATCTGATTGTTTTTGATTTTCGGAGTAATAAAATCGGAAAACACAATACTAAATGTTTGTCTTTTGTTGTGGAGGCATTCAGTATGAATTTCATTTAAAAATATTCAATATGAAAAAACTCAATTTCAGATTAAAAACACAGTTTTTATGGGTTGCAACATTTGTTTTTCTGTTGGCGGCCTGCACCCAAAAAGTGGAAGTAAAACCACCCGTTGCCAAAAAAGTTCCCAAAGAATTGAATATGCATGGCGACACGCGTATCGATAATTATTATTGGCTGAACGAGCGCGAAAATCCCGAAGTAATTGCCCATCTCGAAGCTGAAAATGCTTACAAAGATGCAGTGATGGCGCACACAAAACCTTTGCAGGACAAGCTTTTTGAAGAAATTAAATCGAAAATCAAACAACAGGACGAGTCGGTGCCGTACAAAAAGAACGGCTACTATTATTACACGCGCACTGTGGCCGAAAAAGAATATTACGTTTCGTGCCGGAAAAAAGAAAACCTGGAAGCTCCCGAAGAAGTGCTTTTGGATGTAAACACAATGGCTGAAGGTTATGAGTATTATGCAGTTGGCGGAAGCTCAGTGAGTCCTGATAATAAAATTCTGGCTTACGGTGTGGATACTGTGAGTCGCAGAAACTACACGGTTTATTTCAAAAATCTTGAAACCGGCGAGTTGCTGGCCGATCAGATTCCGATGACAACCGGCGGCGTTACCTGGGCCAACGACAACCAGACTGTTTTTTACATGCTGAAAGACAGCGTGACACTGCGTTCGGAAAAAGTGATGAAACATGTTTTAGGAACACCGGTTTCAAGTGATGTTGAGGTATTTTACGAAGCCGACGAAACTTTTAATGCCTTTGTTTACAAAACCAAATCGGAAAAGTATTTGATTATTGGCAGCCAGAGTACACTCACTTCTGAGTTCAGGTATCTGGATGCAAACACCCCAAATGGCGAATTTAAAATTATCCAGCCCCGCACCCGCGGATTGGAATATGCCATTGACCATTTTGGCGACGATTTTTACATCCGCACCAATCTGGATGCACTCAATTTCAAACTGGTAAAAACACCGGTTGCAAAGCCCGGCAAGGAAAACTGGGTGGATGTGATTCCACACCGTGCTGATGTTTATTTTGAAGATTTCGATATTTTTCAGGACTATCTTGTGGCATCAGAAAAGAAGGAAGGAATTACCGAATTGCGCGTGATGCCTTGGCAGGGTGAAGAATATTATATCGATTTTGAGGAGGAAGTTTATACCGCATACTCGGGCACGAATGTTGATTTCAACACTGAAGTGTTTCGGTTTGGATATACATCGATGACCACTCCGACTTCAACTTTTGATTTCAATATGAAAACAAAAGAGCGCTCCTTGCTGAAACAACAGGAAGTTTTGGGCGGTTTCGACAAAAACAACTACGAAACAAAACGGATTTATGCCACTGCAGGCGACGGAACAAAAATTCCGATTTCGCTGGTGTACCGCAAAGGCATGGAGAAAAATGGCAACAATCCGGCGCTGATTTATGGTTATGGCTCGTATGGTTATGAAATGGAACCCACATTCAGTTCATCGCGTTTGCCGTTGTTAGACAGAGGTTTTGTTTACGCCATTGCCCACATTCGTGGAGGCCAGATTTATGGTCGCCAGTGGTACGAAGATGGAAAACTGCTGAAAAAGATGAACACTTTCACCGATTTTAACGACTGTGCCCAATACCTGATTGATGAAAAATATACAAACGCCGGAAAACTTTTTGCGATGGGTGGTAGTGCCGGTGGATTGCTGATGGGCGCTGTCATCAACCTGAAGCCGGAATTATATAAAGGTGTTATTGCCGCTGTTCCATTTGTGGATGTGGTTACCACCATGCTCGACGAAAGTATTCCATTGACTACTGGTGAGTTTGATGAATGGGGCAATCCGAAAGATTCGACTTATTATTTTTATATGAAATCGTATTCGCCTTACGACAATGTAAAAGCACAAAATTATCCGGCGCTGCTCGTAACAACCGGTCTGCATGATTCGCAGGTGCAATATTTCGAACCGGCAAAATGGGTAGCAAAACTCCGCGAAATGAAAACCGACAGCAATCCGCTGATTTTCCATATTAACATGGATTTTGGTCATGGCGGGGCATCGGGGCGCTTTGATTATATCAAAGACATTGCATTGGAGTACGCTTTTATTTTCGACCAGATAGGGATTAAGGAATAAGAATGCGTGAATGAAGAAAAATTTACTCACCCCTGATTTTAAAATTGTTGTACAATTTTAAAATCAGGGGTGAGTAAGGCGCCGAATGAAAGTTACTAATTTCTCCAATTTGAACTATTCAACAATTTATCATGTTGGCCTTCCAGTTGTTAAAATCAGATAATATTCTCTT
>CAZXVT010000015.1:34126-44407 GCA_964644015.1 uncultured Maribellus sp. | reverse complement strand
ATTCTAAGGATTTACAATGTTAAACGATGTTTCTGAAAATATTAGTATGTATTGACCATCCATTTTGAAAAAACATCGAGGTAATTCCAGAACGAAAGTAAGACCTCATCGGGTAAATTGGTTTTCTGCAGGGCCATTTTATAACATTCGAGCCAGGTCACGCGGCCTTCGGCGGTTATTTTAAACGGAAGGTGCCTTCTGTTCAGCATGGGTTTTCCCCGGTTTTTGTTAAAATACATGGGGCCGCCACAAATTTGTATAAAAAAGTCAGCCGAATGTTCTTTTGCTTTTTCAAGCGCCACCGGATTTTTCGGGAAAAGGTCTTTTATTTCACTTTGTGCCAGCAAATCGTAATGGTCGCTTACCAGCTTGCGGATCCTCTCTTCTCCCAGTATCTCAAGCATTTTTACCGATGGCAGTGTAACATCTGGTTTTTCTCCCGGGAGGTATTTACTGATCAACAATTCCATAACGTTTTAAAGTTTGTGTCCCGAAAAGTAACAAATCAATATCAAAGAGGTTGAGTTTTTTGATTTAATAATCGGCAAAAGCCAGCGTGGCGGTGCTTACTTTCACGCCTTCAATTTTCAACAATTCGGCTGCACAGGCTTCGAGTGTCGAACCGGTTGTAATCACATCGTCCGACAATAAAATGTGTTTTCCGCTGAATTCTTCAGGATTTTGAACTGCAAAAATATTCTCCACGTTTTCCCAGCGTTCAAACCTGTTTTTTCGGGTTTGGGTCGAAGTGTGCACTTTTCTGACAAGGTTTCCGGTTGAAATATCTTTTTGCATCGAAAAAGCGAGGCCTTTTGCAATCCATTCACTCTGGTTGTAACCCCGCTGTTTTTCCTTGGAGGGATGCAGAGGAACAGGAACGATTATGTCGATTGAATTAAACAGAACCGATTCAGCAAGTGCATGTCCGAACCTGGCCCCGGCAGCGTAACCCAATTCCTTCATTCCTTTGTATTTGATGAAATGAATGATTTGCTGGTATTTGCTGCCTTTGTTGTAGGCATAAAAAGCCGTGGCGTTTTCAACCTGTACTCTTCCCCAGAAAAGTTTCGAAACACGGTTGTCGCTGGTGAAATGAAAATTGGTGACAGGCAAATCGCTCCAGCAGTGCAAACAAAGATATCGCTCCTGTTTAGCCAGCCTGTCGCCGCAAGTAATACACAATTCAGGGTAAAACAAATCGGCCAGATTTTTGAACTCCCGGGTCAACCAATTCATAATCTGAAAGGTATTAAAAAAATGTCAACCACAAAATATGTAACTTTACTTTAATTGTGTTGTAACATACGTGTGACAGTTATCGCATACTTTTACCACAGATGAATTAAACAGACTGCTTTAATACGATTGCAATTTTTCCTCATTTTTTAAATCTATTCCCAGGGTTGTCTTGAAAAAGACAACCTTTCTTTTATCATTTGATTTGATCAGCAAAATTGCTGACTTTGTTTTAGGTATTTTATGGTTATTTTACGTCATAAAGGTTGTATGTAAGTTCTATGAATCACAGAAACAGAATTAATTGTGTCTAAATAATTCAGAAAAATTTACCTGCATGAACTACGTTTTCAGAAATTGCTAATTTTGGAACAATTTCAATCATACCTGAAATAACTAAACATTATTATGCTGAAGAAATTTTTTAACTATCTGCGCAAAAAAATCCTGATTCTTTTACTGATTGGTTTTGTGATTGGAATTGGCGCAGCCCTGTTGACCAACAAAGTTATGGAGGCGACTTCCACCAACGAATCATGCGAAATGTGCCACGTCCATCCACATGTTTTTGATTCGTGGAAAAGATCGGTACACTACGAAACCCGTTCCGGAATCCGTATTGGTTGTGTCGATTGTCACCTTCCACCCAAAGGAGAGGGCTATTATCCTGAAAAAATCAAAGCATCGGCACGCGATTTATACGGTTTTATTTTTAAAGATAGCGCTGACTACAACTGGGAAGAAAAATCGACACTGGAATACGCACAAAAACATGTTTTCCAGGTTTCATGCGACAAATGTCACCCGAATCTTTTTCCGCTGACGCTTACAAAAGACGGGCAGAATGCGCACCTCTATTATTCTCAGAATAAAGACACAAAAGGTTTGCTTTGTATTAACTGCCATCTCAACGCCGGTCATTATGACCCGAATGCCCTTCACGCTAAAAACGTAAGTTTCGGAAGTACCGGTGGTGCCGGAAAAGCCAAATTCGACTCAGCAACAATTGTTGTGGAACACAAAGATTTTACCGAAAATATTCCCGGAACCACAGTTTCATTTAATATGAAAGCCATTCCGGGCGGAACATTCAAAATCGGCAGTCCTGAAACAGAGCAAATGCGTAAAACCGATGAAGGTCCGCAAAAAGAAGTGAAAATCAGCCCGTTCTTTATGGCTGAAATTGAAGTGAGCTGGGAAGAATACCTTGCTTTTTACTCGGCCACTGCCGCCGAAGGCCGTTCAACCGATACTGAAGGGAGCCGCACCATGGCTGATGTGGATGCCATTTCAGGGCCTACTCCGCCTTACGGACAACCCGACCAAAACTGGGGATTGGGCAAACGGCCTGCAATCACCATGAGTTATCATTCAGCTGAAACCTATTGCAAATGGTTATCAAAAGTAACCGGTAAAAACTATCGCCTGCCTACTGAGGCTGAATGGGAATACGCGGCACGTGCAGGCTCACAGAATCCTTTCTTCTTTGAAGGCAATCCGAAAGATTTTGCCGAAAAAGGGTTCCTGGGAAAATTATTTGGAAAAGAAAGTGAAGAGATTAACAAATATGTGGTTTATGGTAAAAACAGCCGTACGAAAACCGAAGAACCACAAAAAGTGGAAGCCAACCCGTTTGGTCTGAAAAACATGCTGGGGAATGCATCTGAATATTGCTCCGACTGGTATGCCGAAGATGCTTACGCCCAGCTTCAGGATGGTGCCACCGACCCAAAAGGACCTTCCGGCGGAACAGAACATGTTGTGAGGGGTGGTTATTATAAGAGCGATATTTCCGAGGTACGAAGTGCTTCGCGCGCTGCCACTCAAACCGAAGCCTGGCTGAAAACCGACCCGCAAATGCCAAAAAGTATCTGGTGGCTTTCAGACTGTACTTATATCAGTTTCAGGGTGGTTTGCGATTTTGATGAAAAAACAGGTAAAAAGTGATAAATTTAGTATCCTAAATTCAACTAAAAAGTTTTCATTATGAGTAATAATCCGTTTTCAAGAAGAAAATTCCTGGCTGGCGCAGCAGTAGTTGGCGCAGCAGGTTCAATGGGTGCCGGAGTTCTTACTTCGTGCGCTGGTGGTAACCAGAAAACAACCGTTTACGATTGGGTACCGCGCGAGTATAAATTTCCGCCGATGGCCGAAAAAGCGCCTGAAGGTGCTGAATTGAAAGCCGGTATTATCGGTTGCGGTGGCCGTGGTTCGGGTGCTGCCATCAATTTCCTGAATGCAGGTCCGGGGCTGACTGTTACTGCCCTCGGTGATGTTTTTCAGGACAGGGTTGATAGTTGCCGCGAAAAAATCAAAACCGAAAAAGGAATTGAAGTTCCGGTTGAAAATTGTTTTGTAGGTTTCGATGCTTTCCAAAAAGTAATCGATGCAGGTGTTGATATCATAATTCTGGCAACACCGCCTAAATTCAGGCCAGAACATTTTGAAGCGGCTGTAAAAGCACGCAAACACGTGTTTATGGAAAAACCAGTGGCTGTTGACCCGGTTGGTATCCGCCAGGTAATGGCCGCTGCCAAAATGGCCGACTCAATGGGACTGAAAGTTGTAACCGGTACGCAACGTCGTCACCAACACAGCTATGTTGCCCTTTACAAAGAAATCGCCAACAATGGTATCGGAAATATTGTTTCGGCCAATGTTTACTGGAATGGTGGTAAATTGTGGCACCGCGATAACAAACCTGAATGGAGCGAAATGGAATGGATGATCCGCGACTGGGTTAACTGGTGCTGGCTCTCGGGCGACCATATTGTTGAACAACACGTTCACAACCTCGACGTTGCCATGTGGTTCTTTGGCGAAGCGCCTGTAAAAGCTGTTGGTTTTGGTTCGCGTCAGCGCAGACCTACCGGCGACCAGTTCGATAATTTCAGCATCGACTATACTTTTGCCGATGGAAGACAAATGCACAGCATGTGCCGTCAAATTAACGACTGCGCAAACGGTGTTTACGAAGTTTTCCACGGTACAAAAGGCATTGCCCGCACCGATGAAGGCTCAAGAAGAATTGTTGATCCGGCTGGCAATGTACTGTTTACTACTGACGACAAAGAAAAAACAGACCCGTATGTACAGGAACACATCAACCTTGTGACCTGTATCCGCCAGGATATTCCGTTTAACGAAGCTGAAACTACAGCAATTTCGAACCTTGTTGCCATGATGGGCCGCGTTTCGGCATACACCGGCAAGGCTGTTACTTACGAAGAAATGATGAACTCAGATCTGAAATTGGGTCCAGATACTTATATCATGGGCAATATTGGCTATATCGAAAAAGCCACAGTTCCGGTTGCTGGTTCATACAATAAAGAATCATAAAAAGCTCAGAGCGGGACGGAGCAGTCCGTCCCTGCTGATTTCCCGCAGGGGATTAATCAATCAATCCGGTAAACCACTTGTCAGCATATGCTTTCAGGTGGTTTTTTATTTTATCAATTCTTAAAAATGCCGCAATTATTAATTGGCAGAAGATTGATTTTCATATAAAAATTTACTTTTGTAACCTTCAAAACCGAAAAGGCATAGTTTTCACCAAGATAACGTCGAATATGAAACGGATAAAAATCAAAGAATTACTGAAATCGGGAAAAGCAGGAGAATCTGTTGTGGCCAAAGGCTGGGTGCGTACAAAACGTGGCAGTAAAAATGTGTTTTTCATTGCATTAAACGATGGCTCAACTATCAATAACCTCCAGGTGGTGGTTGATGTGAATAATTTTGAAGATTCACTTTTGCGCGAAATCAATACTGGTGCAGCTTTGTCGGTTTCCGGTAAACTGGTTGAATCAGCCGGAAGCGGCCAGAATATTGAACTGGTGGCAGACCAGGTTGATTTGCTGGGGGCCGCCGACCCCGAAAAATACCCGATTCAGCCCAAAAAACATTCGCTGGAGTTTTTGCGCGAAAATGCCCACCTGCGCTTTCGCACCAATACTTTCAGCGCCGTTTTCCGTATCCGTCATGCCATGGCTTTTGCTATTCACAAATATTTCAACGAAAAAGGATTTAACTACTTACATACTCCCATTATTACAGCCAGCGATGCCGAAGGAGCCGGTCAGATGTTCAGGGTTTCGACACTGGATGCCAAAAATCCGCCGCTTACCGAAGAGGGAGCTGTTGATTATTCACAGGATTTCTTTGGGAAACCCACCAATCTTACTGTTTCAGGGCAGCTTGAAGGAGAACTCGGTGCGCTTGCATTGGGCGAGATTTACACTTTCGGGCCGACTTTCAGAGCAGAAAATTCAAATACCACCCGCCATCTTGCTGAGTTTTGGATGATTGAACCCGAGATGGCCTTTTACGATCTGAAAGATAACATGGATCTGGCCGAGGAGTTTCTGAAATACCTCATTAAATACGCACTTGAAAACTGCATGGATGATCTGCAATTTCTGGCAAAACGCCTGCAGGAGGAGGAAAAAGACAAACCACAGGACCAGCGTTCGATGGATTTAATCGAAAAACTGAATTTCGTTCTGAATAATGATTTTATCAGGCTTACTTATACCGAGGCTATCGATATTCTGAAAAACTCACCCTATTATAAAAAGAAAAAATTCCAGTTCCCGGTTGATTGGGGAATTGATTTGCAGAGCGAACACGAACGCTATCTGGTTGAAAAACATTTCAAATGCCCGGTAATTCTGACCAATTACCCGAAGGAAATCAAGGCATTTTACATGAAACAGAATGACGATGGTAAAACAGTAGGTGCCATGGACGTTTTGTTCCCACAGATCGGAGAAATCATCGGTGGTTCGCAACGAGAAGAAAACCTCGAAAAACTGGAAACCCGCATGAGGGAAATGCATATTCCGGTGGAGGAAATGGATTGGTACCTCGATACCCGCCGTTTTGGCTCGGTAGTGCACAGCGGTTTTGGTCTCGGATTCGAACGTTTTATTCTTTTTGTAACCGGAATGGGCAACATCCGCGATGTGATTCCATTTGCCCGGACGCCTAAAAATGCCGAGTTCTGATGTCTGATTACAGTTTTACTTCGAAAAAAATGTAAATTTACGGGGTAAACTTAGGGACATGAAGCAAAAACTCTCGTTACAACAAAAACTTCTGCAAAAGCTGTCACCTCAGCAAATTCAGGTGATCAAGCTTTTGGAGATCCCTGCTTTACAGCTTGAACAACGTATTAAAAAGGAATTGGAGGAAAATCCTGTACTGGAACTCGAATCGGATGAAAACGGCGGGGAACAGGATGAAAACAATGTTGATGAAGCGGGTAATGATTCGGATATTGACAATGATGAGTTTACTTTAGACGACTACTACGACGAAGACGAGGATATTCCGGCCTACCGGCTGAATGCCAACAATTATTCAAAAGACGATAAATATGTCGATATCCCGTTTTCGGTTGGCACCACTTTTCACGAATTTCTGCTGGAACAATTAGGTGTTGCCGATTTGGATGAAGACGAACAACATCTCGCCGAATACATCATCGGAAATATTGACGATGATGGGTATCTTCGCCGCGATTTACCTGCCATCAGCGACGACCTTGCCTTTAACCTGAACATGGAAGTTACGGAAGATGAATTACTGAAGATCCTGAAAACAATCCAGCAATTCGATCCACCGGGAGTGGGCGCCCGCGATTTACAGGAATGCCTGCTGCTTCAGTTAAGAAGAATAAACAGACGTGAATTTGTAACTGCACGGGAAATTGTATCGCACTATTTCGAAGAATTCACCAAAAAACATTACTCAAAGATTCAGGCTAAACTTGAACTGAGCGACCAGGAACTGAAAGATGCCGTTGACCAGATTCTGAAAATGAATCCGAAACCGGGCAGTTCTTACAGCAATCCAATGAACAAGGCCAATCAGCATATTGTCCCCGATTTTATACTCGAGAATATTGACGGAGAACTGATTCTTTCGCTTAATCAACGCAATGTTCCGGAGATTAAAATCAATGATACCTATCTTGATATGATCCGTTCGATGAGCGGAAATGGTAAAAACAAAAGCCGGAAAGAGGCGATGGTTTTTGTGAAGGAAAAAATCGATTCGGCTAAATGGTTTATTGATGCACTGCAACAACGACAGGCTACACTGATGCATACAATGTCAGAAATTGTGAGTTTTCAGAAGGCCTATTTTGTGGATGGTGACGAAACAAAACTGAGACCGATGATCCTGAAAGATATCGCCGAACGCACCGGACTTGATATTTCAACCATTTCAAGGGTTTCGAACAGCAAATACATTCAAACACATTTTGGCATTTATCCGCTGAAATACTTTTTCTCAGAAGGGTTGCAAAAAGATGACGGCGAAGAAGTTTCGACCCGTGAAATCAAAAAAATTCTGCAGGATTGCATCGATGGAGAAGATAAATCGAAACCCATGACCGATGATAAACTGGCAGCAATTCTGAAAAAGAAATCATACAATATTGCCCGCCGCACTGTGGCCAAATACCGCGAACAGCTTGGCATTCCGGTAGCCAGGCTTCGAAAGGAACTTTAACGATGACAGAAAAAACAGCCAAATTTATTTCAGTGATTTTTCACCCGGTATTATTACCATCACTGGGATTTTTGCTTCTGATAAGTACAGGTATTTACGATCATTTTTTATCAGGAGAGGCAAAGAAATATCTTTTGATGGTGATATTTTTCACCACGACAACATTGCCCATGCTTACAATTGCGCTTTTGGCACTCAATCCAAAATTCGATTTTTCGATGAAAGAAAGCCGGGAACGTGTGTTGCCCTTACTTTTTTCATCGGTGTTTTACTACACAGGATTTATGTTGTTGGGGAAAATTCATTTTTTACCGGTTTTCAAGCTTTTTATGATTGCGTCGGTTTTGCTGATTGTGGTACTGCTGCTGATTTCTATCCGTTGGAATATCAGTATTCACATGGCTGCTGCCGGCGCGGTTACTGCCACTTTTTTTGCTGTTTCTTTCCGCGGCGGTTTTAACCCCGAGGGAATACTGATTGTTGCCGTGCTTGTTTCGGGACTTACCGGCACTGCCCGCATGATATTAAACAAAAATAGCCTGCAACAACTTGCTGCAGGCTATCTTTTGGGATTTCTGTTTTTATATCCTGTTGTTTATTCTTTCTGAATAATCCGGTTAATCAACAAATTTGTAACCGATTCCCTTCAGGGTTTTGATATGATCGTTACCGATTTTTTCGCGTAGTTTGCGGATGTGTACGTCAATCGTGCGGTCGCCCACCACTACATTTTCGCCCCAAACCGAGTGGTAAATCTCTTCACGGGTGAATACTTTCCCCTGTTTTGATACCAACAGAGAAAGAAGTTCAAACTCTTTACGCGGAAGAATCATTTCTTCGTTATTAATTTTGATCAGGTAACGTTCTTTATCGATAATGAGATTGCCAACGCTCACGGTGTTTTCATTCAATACAACAGGTGGAGGGGCAACTGTTTCGCCGGTACGTTTCAACAACGCTTTTACACGGCTCACCAATACTTTCGGGCGCACAGGTTTGGTAATATAATCGTCGGCACCGGCCTCAAAACCGGCAACCTGTGAATAATCTTCACCACGGGCAGTGAGGAAGGCAATCACTGTATTCTCAAGTGCCGGAATTTTCCGCATTTCCTCGCAGGCGGCAATACCATCCATTTCGGGCATCATCACATCGAGAATTACAAGATGAGGCAGATTTTTCTCGGCTGATTTAACCGCTTCAATACCGTTTTTCGCGGTATAAACCTTGTATCCTTCTTTTTCGAGGTTGTAACTGATGAATTCAAGAATGTCTTCTTCATCGTCAACAAGCAGAATTTTGAAAATCGTATCCTCCATGGTCGTCATGTTTAATGTAGTACAAATGTATCAGTTCCTGTACAAAGTCAGTTTATTATTTTGCCTAATTTTTAACCGAACCCTGATTTATTAAAACTTTTCTCACTTTGCGGGTCGCGCAGGTGGTATTTTGCTGGTAAGAAAATCAAAATACTACCTTGCTTTTTCGAGTGTAAAGGTAAATGTGGTTCCTTCGTTCAATACACTTTGTACATTAATCGTCTGGTTATGTGCTTCAATAATGTGTTTAACAATTGAAAGTCCCAGTCCGGTTCCACCCTGTTCCCGCGATCGCGATTTATCGACCCTGAAAAAACGTTCGAAAATACGGGAAAGGTCCTTTTTATCGATCCCGATCCCATTATCCGAAACTTCAACCATAATTTTATCGTCGAAATCGTAAAATCCCACCTTTACAAATCCGTTTGTTTTGCCATATTTAACACCGTTCACAACCAGATTTGTGAGTACTTCGGTAATTCTTTTTCTATCCGCTTTTACCATCAGTTGCTTATCGGTTTTATAATCACTGATCAAAGAAATCTGTCGTTCTTTTGAAAGGGGATGCTCCAGCTCCAACACCTCGTCGGCAAGTTTTACAATATCAAAAACGCTGAACATGGGTTTCAATTCTCCGGTTTCGAGTTTGTTGATCGATTCAAGGTCTTCAACAATTGAAATCATCCTGTCGATACTTTTTTCGGCTCTTGTCAGGTACAACTTGTTGATATTCGGGTCTTCCAGGCCACCTTCCAGCAAAGTAAGAATGTAACCCTGGATGTTAAAAATTGGCGTTTTCAGTTCATGTGAAACATTTCCCACAAAATCCTTTCTGTATTTTTCGAGTACTTTCAAACGTTCTATTTCCTGCAACTGGTTGTGTGCCCATTGTTCAACATCCTGCTCAACCTGCGAGAGCTCCACAAAACCAGGTGTAAGTTTCAGTTTGGTTTCCTTTTCGGTGTGCGGTACAAAATCGATGATTTTATAAAGCGGCCTGATTTTTTCGAGAATAAAAGTATTAATGGCAAACTGAATAATGTAAAATGCGATGATAAAAAACACCACAAGTCCGATAGCCATAAATAAAAACGAAAAACCGGTAAGCAAAAGATAATACCAACCGACTCCGACAATCAGCGTGAGGACTAATGCCAAAAATACGACTACCTGTTTTGATGTAAGCTTTTTCATTCTGTATAAC
>CAZXVT010000015.1:0-34116 GCA_964644015.1 uncultured Maribellus sp. | reverse complement strand
GCCGGTAAATTTAGAAAATAAAAATCGCTTGCTGATTAACAGATTTTTAATCGATATGTAACATTTTTTTAATAATTTACAGGTGTTTAAGTGTGGCATAACTGTATTTTTGAATTAAAACCTGAAATTATATCTATGGAAAGTTTTTATATCATTCTTGTTGTGGTTTTGTTTGCACTTGCAGCTTCCGATCTTGTAGTTGGCGTGGCAAATGATGCTGTCAATTTTCTGAACTCGGCAGTCGGGTCGAAAGCGGCTCCCAAATGGATGATTTTTACCATGGCAGCCATCGGTGTTATGCTGGGTGCCTCATTTTCAAACGGAATGATGGAAGTTGCCCGAAAAGGTATATTCCATCCCGACATGTTTTTCTTTTCCGAAATCATGGTTATTTTTCTGGCAGTAATGATAACAGATGTGGTGATGCTCGACACGTTCAACGCATTTGGGATGCCTACTTCAACAACAGTTTCAGTGGTTTTTGAACTGCTGGGAGCTTCGGTTGCAGTGGCTGTTGTAAAAATCAAACAAGCCGGGGGATCGGCGCTTATTGAATTGGCAAATTATATCAACTCAGAAAAAGCACTGGCTATTATTACTGGTATTCTTGTTTCGGTGGTAATAGCCTTTACTGTGGGTACATTTGTGCAGTATGTTGCTAGGTTGATTTTTACTTTTAATTACCGTGGCCCGATGCGTTATTTCGGGGCAATTTTTGGTGGTCTGGCCATTTCAACTATTACCTATTTTATATTGGTAAAGGGAATCAGCGATTCTGCTTTTGCTGAAATTAAGCTCTCAACAGGAGATACCTTAAGTAACTGGGTTAATAATAATATTCCGAAAGTGATGTTATACAGTTTTTTGGGATGGACAGTAATTATTCAGCTTTTAAAATGGGTGTTTAATCTGAAAATTCTGAAACTGGTGGTATTGGTTGGAACTTTTGCACTGGCAATGGCATTTGCCGGTAACGACCTTGTAAATTTTATTGGTGTACCATTGGCCGGTTTCAATTCATATAATGCCTGGTCGGCAGCCGGAAAACCCGGACCGGATGGTTTTTCGATGGAAGCACTTGCAGGAGAGGTGGACACACCTGAATATATGTTGCTGGTTGCAGGTTTGATAATGATTATTACGTTGATAACTTCTAAAAAAGCCCGCATGGTGATTGCCACTTCAGTTGATCTCTCAAGGCAAAATGAAGGCACTGAAAAATTTGATTCATCACCGATTGCCAGGATGATTGTAAAATCAACCACACAGTTCAACAAGAAAGTAACCCGGTTAATTCCACAAGGTATAATTCAAAGAATAGATTCGCGTTTTGTCCCATTCGATTTAACAACGCCTGAAGATCCCGAACCGCCGGCTTTCGACAAAATCAGGGCTTCTGTTAACCTTGTTGTGGCCAGTGCATTAATTGCTTTGGGAACTTCATTGAAATTACCACTTTCCACAACATACGTAACTTTTATGGTGGCCATGGGAACCTCGCTGGCCGACCGCGCCTGGGATCGCGACAGTGCTGTTTTCCGCGTTTCAGGCGTTATTGCAGTAATTGGCGGCTGGTTTCTTACTGCACTCGTTGCATTCAGTGGCGCTGCATTTATTGCAATGCTCATTTCTCTTGGTGGCAAATTCATGGTTTTTGTTTTTGTCGCCATCGCCATTTTTGTGGTTTTAAGAACACATTTCATGTTGAAAAAGCGAAATGAAAACAACCGGGTGGAACAGGAAGACCTGATTGATGTAAAAGATCCTTTTGAAGTTATTATTTCGAAAAGCCTCAAGCAAATGGGAAAAGCCATCGTTTCATCGGGTTATATTGTTTCATTGGGGATTGAAGGATTTTTGAACGAAGACAGAAATAAACTGAAACTGGCCGAAAAAGCGAGTACAGATTTTTTACGAAGATCAAAAAGAAACAAAGAAAAAGGATTCTCAACCGTGCAGGTATTTTCAGGTGGACTGATTGATTCGGGGCATCATTATCTGCAGGTGATGAATTACAAACGCGATATGGCGCACGCCAGTCATTTTATGCTCGAACCTATTCTTGTTTATACAAAAAATAATCACAAACCATTTATTGCTGAACAACATACCGAACTTCTCAAACTGGTTACTCAGGTTGACCTGTTTTTTAATATTGCACAATCGGTTTTAAAAGAAATTAAATTCGATAATATTGAGCCATTGGTAGTTGAACGCGATAAAATTCTTGATTATCTGGCAAAACTGGAAAAGAACCAGATTAAACGAATCAAAAACAAGGAGGTGAATTCGCGGAATTCGGTGTTGTTTTTCAAGATAATTGCGGAAGTAAAACTGCTTTTGCTGCACACGGTGAACATGTTGAAATCGGAACGTGACCTGATTGCCAACATCCCGAAACCGCCTGTTACAAAATAATTCCGGGAAATAAATCAGCCGGAAACCTGAACCGGAAACCCGGCTGTCTTTACTTTTCGGGCTATTGCATTGAGTTCTTCCATCGGCACTTTCCGGAGTGTATCCAGCGGAGTGTCGCGGTCGATGGTATAAATCATTACACTCCTGGGTTTGATTTTTTGTAAAAGTTCAATCCAGGCATTTACCTCGGTTTCTGTGGTATTATCAACTGTTTTGTCTTTAAAACTCCCCTTTACAAACATGGTTTGAATGGTGACGTTGCCGTTAAAAGCAGCCAGTTTTTCCACCACTTTTTGCAGGCTGAAATCACCTTTCGGGCAATCGAGCAATTGCACGGTTTCTTCAAATGCCGAATCGAGTTTAAGGATGTTATCATCAACTTTGAGTAAGGCATCAAAAACAGGTTTTTTATGAATCATCGAGGAGTTGGAAAGCACGGCAATTCTTGCTTTTGGGGCAATAAGGCCGCGCAGTTCAATTGTATCATCAATGATTCCGGCAAAGTCGGGATGCAGCGTTGGTTCGCCGTTTCCGGCAAAAGTGATCACATCGGGCAACTCGCCGGCAACTTGCATTTCGGCTAATTTTTCGGCAAGCTTTTCTTTTACTTCAATCCTTTCAGGCAACGAATGACTGTCGGCCTGCTTCTTCTGGTTCCAGCCACATTCGCAGTAAATACAGTCGAAAGAACATACTTTCAGATTGGTGGGCAGCAGATTGATACCCAGCGAAACACCCAAACGGCGGCTTTTTACCGGTCCGAAAACGATTTTATCAAAAAGAAAAGTTGACATTTTTTTGTTTTGTGTGGCAAATATAGATTGTTGTATTCAGACGAGCCTTTTTATTTTACTTTTTTCAGTGAGTTTCAGGTTCCTGAAATCAATCCCGGTAATCAGGTTTACACCGGGTGTTTTCCCGGTTTCAAAACTCCCTGAAGTATTTTCAATTCCCAAAGCTTTTGCTCCGTTCACACAAGCCCATTTCACCAGTTCTTCCAACTCAATTTCTTCAAAATTTTGTTGAAGGATTTTCATTTCTTCGATTACCGAAAGCTGATGGTTGGAGGCAAGACTGTCGGTACCCAGACAAATATTCAGGTTGTGTTTTCTGAAAAGAAAGACAGGTGGCAGGGCATTTTCGATATATAAATTTGAACCGGGGCAAAGCACAAAAAAGGTATTTTCGGGCGCCCGGTTTTCAAACAAGAACTCAATGTCAGGTTCAGTTGTAAATGTGTTGTGAACCAGCAGTAAAGTATTTTCCTGCGGCAAATATTCAAGTACCGAAACCAGCGAGCTTTTTCCGGTAGGTTTCCAGTGCGAAATATCGATTCCGAGATTTCCGGCAATGTGATTGGCAATTCCGCCCGTTCCGGTTTCAAAAAACTCAGTTTCGCTTTGGCTCTCCTGGTTGTGAATGCTCACAATACTTTTTTTTCCAGAAACATGTTCTTTGATCTTTTCAAAAAGAGGTTGCGATACTGAATAGGGTGAATGCGGCACCACAGAACAGGCAAGCCCGTTTTGCGAGAATTCGTTTTCAAGAGAAACTGCCAAATCAAAAGCACGCTCGGCGCGTGAAGGATGAAACCCAAAAGATTCGATGAAAGTGTGGTAGAAAATCCGGCTTTTCTTTTTGGTGTCGATTGAAAGCAGTGAATTGGAAATGTCGCCGGTAGCCGAAATTCCGGCAGCCCACATCAGCTTGTCAGCGGTTTGCATGGCTTTTTCAACATCATCGTTTTCCTGGTTTCTCAGCAAATTTATTTGCCCCACAAATCCGCCGATTCCGGTTTTTTCCTCAATTTGTCCTTTTAAATGCGAAAGCTCAAGATGGCAGTGGGCATTGACAAATCCCGGAACAAGAATTCCGCTATAAAATTCAAGATTTTGTATTTCTGTAAGATTTTCCTGCTGCGAAATATTCAGAATTGTTCCATGATCATCGAGCGTTACAATGCCGTTTTTAATGGGAGGCTGGTTTCCGGTGAATATATATGTGGCGGCAATTTTTCTCACTTTGGTGCTTTCGCAGGATTACCCATTTCAAGTTCCTCATTTTTCCGTCCCGAATATTCCTGTTCCATTTCGCTCAGCCTGTTGACCACTTCACGATACATTTTTTCAAATTTTTTGGTATCACTTGCATAATACACAAACGACTTTTCAAAAACCGAATCGGGAACATTGTATTTTTCGAGTACCGAATGATAGAAATTCACCGAGCTGCTTTTTCTGACAATGGAATCGTTACGCATGTGAATAAATGTGGCCTCTGCCAGTTGAATATCCACCAGCATGTCAATCATTTTCTTCTCCCTGATCAGATGATCGGGTTTTTCGACATACTGTTTATCGCATGAAATGATTGCGAAAGCCAGCAGCAATAATGTAATAATCTTGTTTCTCATACTTTTTCGGCGGGCCAAATTATCAATATTTGCCTCACATTTCAAAGAAAATGAAGTTAAAAATAGTGTAATGTTTTTATTGTTTGAAAATGCTGCGAAAGACTTCTTCCACCCGTGCAGCTTTTACAATTTCAATTCTGAATTTTTTCTGATCGAAGCTTTTGTTGTGAGCGGGAATATAAATTCGTGTAAATCCCAGTTTTTCGGCTTCCGCAATTCGCTGTTCAACACGGCTCACAGCCCTGATTTCACCAGTTAAACCCACTTCTCCGGCAAAGCAAAATTTGTGATTCACCGCAAAATCGAGGTTCGACGAAAGAATGGAACAAATGACTGCCAGATCGGTGGCCGGGTCGCTGATGCGCAGTCCGCCTGCAATATTCAGGAAAACATCTTTCTGAACCAGTTTAAAACCGGCCCTTTTTTCAAGCACTGCCAGCAGCATATTCAGTCTTCTTAAATCGAAACCGGTGGTCGATCGTTGCGGAGTTCCGTAAACGGCTGAACTTACCAGCGCCTGGATTTCGATGAGAAAGGGTCTGATTCCTTCGATGGCTCCGGCAATGGCGGTTCCGCTTACATGGTCGCTCACTTTGGTGATGAGGTGTTCCGAAGGATTGAGTATTTCGTGCAAACCGTCGCTGTCCATTTCAAAAATCCCCAATTCGCTGGTGGAGCCAAAACGGTTTTTGTTCGAGCGGAGTATCCGGTACAGGTAATTGGTGTCGCCTTCAAACTGAAGTACCACATCCACCATGTGTTCCAACACTTTGGGGCCTGCCAGACTGCCGTCTTTTGTAATGTGCCCGATCAAAATGACGGCTGTGCCAGTTTTTTTTGCCATTTTCAGAATGGCAGAAGTACACTCCCTGACCTGTGAAACTGATCCTGGTGACGATTCAATCAATTCGGTGGAGATTGTTTGCACTGAATCTATCACCAACAATTCTGGCTGAATCTGCTCGGTTTGCGCCACAATGTTTTCGAGTGATGTTTCACTCAGAAAATAGCAGTTTTCGCTGGTTGTATTAATTCTTTCGGCTCTCAGTTTTATTTGCTGAAGGCTTTCCTCGCCCGAAGTATAAAGGATTTTGCGGTCTTTCATGGCCAGCGCCAGTTGCAACGCCAGTGTCGATTTTCCGATTCCGGGGTCGCCACCCAGTAAAATCAGCGAACCGGGGACAATACCTCCCCCCAATACCCGGTTAAACTCTGCTATTTCGGTAGGAATGCGTTTGTTTTGGAGGGTTTCAATTTTGTCTAAAGTAAGAGGCTGATTGCCGGTAATTCGGGCGGCCAATTTGCCTGCCGACTGTTTTTTTTCAACAATCTCCTCCACATAAGTATTCCACTCGTTGCACGACGGGCATTTACCGACCCATTTGGGTGATTGTGCTCCGCAGTTCTGACAGGTGTAAATACTTTTTACAGCAGACATTATTCATCTAACTCTTTGATTCTGCGGATCACTTCGCTGGTAGAAATATCGGGCACAAGATCAAGTGTCTCAACGTGGCCGCCGTTGGCCAGAACTGTCTCGTGACCAGCAATTTCGTGGACTTCGTACTGTTTTCCTTTTACAAGAAAATCGGGATTGATCAATGCAATCAGGTCGGCAGGTGTTTCTTCCGTAAAAATAATCACTGCATCCACAAACGCCAGTGCAGCAATCATCAGTGCGCGAGCCTGCTGGCTGAAAACCGGCCTGTTTTTGCCTTTCAGCAATTCAACGGATTTATCGGAATTTAATCCCACAATCAGTTTTGTGCCAAAAGCTGCCGACTTTTGAAGTGAATCCACATGTCCGTGATGAATGATATCAAAGCATCCGTTGGTAAAAACAACTATTTCACCCGAATCTTTCCATTGCTTCAGGGTTTGTTTAAATGCTTCAAAATCAGCGTATATTTTCGACTGAATATCGTAATTCATTGGTGTAATTTGAAATGTTAAAAATAGAAAAACCTTGCAGTTATAAAACTGATTTTTCTATTTATATTCATTCAACTCTGAGAGTTGATAACGGTTTTGCACACTAAAACCTTTTTCGGTTTGCAAAATGGAGCAACATTCTGTGTAAAAATCGTGCTCAAAAAAGAGGATGAAATTTTTTACAGCGGCTTCTTTCAGGAAAATCAATTTTTCTTCCATCGTTTTCACAGGTTCCAGGTCGTAGGCGGCAATCCAGAGCAAAGGTACATTGGCTGTGGTTGGCACAAGATCTGAAGTGTAAATAAAAGTTTTTTCTTCAGCCTGAATAAAAGGGATGGCCAGTCCGGGAGTGTGACCATGAAAAAAACGCACCGAAAACCCGGGAAACAGATCACCTTCTGATTCAATCAGGCGAAGTTTGCCACTTTCTGCAAAAAAATTAAGAATATCAGTGTGATAGGCAGCTTTTTCACGTGGATTCGAAATTTTTGCGTGTTCCCACTGTATTTTGCTGCACCAGTATTTTGCGTTCCGGAAAACCGGCATCAGTTTTTCGTTCACGGTTTTTACTGCACCGGTGCAGTGGTCCCAATGGAGGTGGGTAAAAAACACATCGGTAATATCGTTTACTGAATAGCCGTTTTGCAGCAGCGAATCTTCGAGATGATTTCCCGATTTGTAGCCATTGTTTTCAAAATGTTTTTCCGGGTAGTGGTTGCCAATTCCTGCTTCAATGAGAATCTTCTGTTCTCCTGTATCGACGAGCAGACAACGCAGTGCGAGTTTTGTGAAATTATCCTCGTTGGCCGGATATTGTTTGCTCCAGAGTTTTTTGGGAATCACGCCAAACAGTGCGCCCCCGTCACAATGAAAATTTCCGGCAGAAATGAGAATGAGTTTCATGTTCAATTATTTTTGAGACGCAAAAGTAACAATAATCACGGGCGTTTTCTGTTCACCGTTTCCTGAAAACTCTTGTCATACGAATAGTCCATCACAAACTTTACAACGCCGCTGTATTCTTTTACGCCTTCTTTTATTTTGTTGGTTTTCAGGTAAAAATCATTCACTTTCGAAGCGGCTTCGTCAATTTTTTCGTTTCGCATACTCATCCAGTGTTCCCTGATTTTTTGCAGGTCTTTTTTCACCCGTTTATCAAGTTTGGCGATGATTGCATCATATTCGTCAAGTTTATAACCCTGGTAGAGAAAATATTGCAAAACATGCAGATTGGCAGAGTATTGCAGTTGTTTCGATTTGCTTCTTGTACAAACTAACCAGGCATAAAAATTGGCTTCCGCTTCGTTGGAGATTCCAAACTGATGCGCTTTTTCGTGGGCCAAAACAAACGGGTATTCGATGGGCAGAATGCGTTCGTTTACATGTACTTCGGTAAAAAATGGCCCGTAATAACCTGAAATTCCGGCTTGTGCAAAGAAACTGCTGACAGTGATCGGTTTGGCTTTTCGTTTACCCATCGGGTATTTCAGTTTGAGTGCAGGAGCCAGGTTTTTGTAGGAAGCTTCAATCCGTGCATCTGTTTTTTCGGGATTCCAGTCGTCAAACGAACACCACGATTTGTTGGTATTTTCCACCAGTTTCCGAAGCTGGCTGACAAATTCTTTTGTGTTGGCTTTGCGGTGTTTTAACCCAAGCCGGCTGTATATATCGCTTCTGAAATAGTTAAAACCCCATAAAACATAGAACAGGATAAAAACCGCGGAAACAACATTCAGAAAGATCTTTCCGGCTGTTGAAATTCTGATTCTGCGTAAAACCAACAGAATAACAAGCACAAGAACCAGAACAACCAGCAAAGCATAAAAAGCATCGTCGAGCGAAAAGGGGAAAATCATGCTGAAATAAGAAAAAACAGATGCAATAAACGGGTAAATTCCGCGTGAATAAACTGTTTCAGTAATGGCTGGGAATTGATACGCCAATTGTGTCAGCCCAAACACCAACACTGCTGCGACCGGCAATACCATCCATTTCCCGAATTTTATCCTGTGCATTTTTCCTTCTGTTTTCTGGCTTCCAAAGTAAGATCATTCAGTGTACAATGCAAAATTCAATGTCAATATAAATATGGCATCAAATAATCCTGAATGGTAGCTTTTTGCATATTTGCAGAAATTTTAAAGTGCTGATGAAGTTTTTTTTACAGTTAATTTTTGTTTTTCTGATATTACAGGCAACCAGCCAGTCGCGCCCGACTACCGACTGGATTGATTTCGGGAGCGACCACATTAACAAATGGCTGCAGATTGCGCCTGCCAAACTCGGCCCCAATGCGCTGCCGGTTCCGTTTATGGATTATGCTTCACTGGATAGTTTGTCAAATCTCGAAACCGGAATTCATGCCCATTTTATGAAAGGAGACCAGGCAGTAAATTCATATCTCAGTTTTTATTGGGCGGTGGTACCCAAAAGAGTGGTTGTGCATGTTTGGGGCAACCCCACAGAAACATTTCAGACCGATAATTCGGTAAGAGATGACAGGCAGATTTATTATGACGACACGAGTTGGATCACCCAGAGAGGTGATTTGTGGATAAGTACATACATTCAGTTGGTAAAAGAAAGGAAACACTGGCCCGATATTACCATCAACTACACCCAGAAAACAACAACTGGTGGTGCCACACAAGGCAGGTACACCGATGCGCCTGCCAATTATTATTACATCGCTGCCGGAAAATCGTTTTATCCTGTAAATCGGTTTTTAACTGAAGTCAGGCTGGCTGCCATGGGCGGATTTTATGTGTGGCAAACCAACAAAGTGGAGCTGGCCCAGGATGAGGGAGAATTATTCGAATTCGGGCTTAGTCTGAGAAGAAAAAATCTTTCATGGAATAGTGAAATCGGTGGCTTCATCGCACATGATGCCTACAAATACATTAATGTAAAAGGAAACAACGATCCGCTGGTTGTACGCTCAAATTTTATGAAATACGGGAATAAATTTGACTATAAAGCAGAATACCAGTTTGGGTTACACGATTATCATTATAATACTTTCAGATTATCAGTTTTTTATAAATTTGACGCCAAAATTAAAATTTAACACTAACTGCCTCTATTGTATGTCGTTTATGAAATCAGGATTCAGTAGTGTACATTTTTACATATAATTTAAAATCCGTCGTATGGCATTAAAAAGTACTTTCAGAAAACAGGGCAACTGGCTCTTTAAATACAGAGGTTCAATCCCGCTCGTCGTTTTATTGGTAGGCGCAGGAATGATTATTTACAGTGACCTGTATCCTGAAACATCGTTAATAAAACAAACTTCGTACGAACGAATCTATGAAACGTTTTGTATTCTCGTCAGTTTGTTTGGTTTGTATATCCGCATAATAACTGTGGGGCATACTCCGGTCAATACTTCGGGACGGAACACCGAAAAACAGATTGCCGATGTTTTAAACACTACCGGAATGTATAGCACCGTGAGACATCCGCTTTACCTGGGTAATTTTTTTATGTGGTTCGGACCCGCGCTTCTCACTTTTAACCTTTGGTTTATTGTGGCTTTCTGCCTGTTTTACTGGCTTTATTACGAAAGAATCATGTTTGCCGAAGAAGAATTTCTGGAAGAATCATTCGGGAAAGTTTACACCGATTGGGCCGATACAGTGCCGGCATTTGTGCCGAGTTTTAAGAACTACAAAAAACCGGGTCTGCCTTTCAGTTGGAAAAAAATACTGAAAAAGGAGAAAAACGGGTTGGCTGCTATTTTGCTGATTTTTACCTTTTTCGATGTTGTTGGTGAATTGATTAACGGCAGAACAGATTTTAATTATTACCTCATCGGCGCTTGTATTCTCACCACAGTATTGTACCTCGTTTTGAAATTTCTGAAACACAAAACCAACGTTTTGAACGAAAAAGGCCGATGATTTTTGGTAAGCCGAAAGCAAGGTTATACAGGTATTCTGTAAACTTTAAATACAGGCAATCGACCATAACAAATTGTAATTACCTGAATGATTAAATACAAAGTGTTTTGGTAAATCTGTATAATTGTAGTTCAATAATAACCAGATAATCAAATGAAGAAACTGATATTGCAACTGTTCGTATTTTTTGTTTTTAGCCAATCAATATATGCGGCATCCGAAAAACAGAATGAAAAAGTTGTAAAAATTCATAAAAAGGCGCTTACTGTTGATACACACTGCGATACGCCCATGAATCTGCTAGACGGCAATTTTGATATCGGCATCAGAAATAAACCTCCGCAAAACCGCGTCGATTTTCCGCGAATGAAAGAAGGAGGGCTGGATGCCATGTTTTTTGCTGCTTTTACCGGACAAAAACCACGCACTCCTGAAAATATTGCCGAGGCTTACAAAACAGCCAATGAAATGATTGAGGCAACAAAAGCTGCCTGCCTAAAATACAACAACCTGGCAGAAGTGGCTTATCAGGCTGAGGATGCTGCACGCCTTGAGAAACAAGAGAAACTGGCAATTTATATTGGCATGGAAAATGGTTTTCCGCTGGGTACCGATATTTCGAGAGTGAAAGAATTTTATGACAAAGGTGTCCGTTATATCACGCTTTGTCATTCATACAACAACGATATCTGCGATTCATCTTCCGACAAAAAGGGTCCTGAACACAATGGACTCAGTAGCTTTGGCAAACAGGTGGTAAAGGAAATGAACCGGCTGGGAATTATGGTGGATGTTTCACATATTTCCGATAAATCATTTTACGATGTAATTGCAGAAAGCTCCTCTCCAGTCATCGCATCGCATTCGAGTGTGCGGGCAATTGCACATCATAACCGGAATATGACCGACGAAATGATAAAAGCACTGGCCAAAAATGGCGGTGTTATTCAGATTTGTTTGCTGGATGATTATGTGAAAGACCCTGATACCACAACGGTCTATTATCAGAAGCGCAAAGAATTTTACAGCAATTACGAAGCCCGTTCTGCTTCAATGACCGATGATCAAAAACGGGAATTAAGAAAAGAGTGGCGGGCTTTGAGCGAAAAATATCCGAAACCACTGCCCTCAGTTTCGGATTATGTCGATCACATCGACTATGTAAAAAAACTCGTTGGGATTGATTATGTAGGAATTGGAAGCGATTTTGACGGGGGAGGAGGACTGGAAGATTGTGCCGATGTCAGCCAGTTTCCCAACATTACGGCTGAAATGCTTAAAAGAGGATACACTACCGAAGAGATTGAAAAAGTGTGGGGTGGAAATTTTTTCAGGGTTTTTAAAACAGTTGAGCAACAGGCACTATCTGTAAATTAACTGTTTGTTTATCCTCTGTAATTTACTTTTAACCGGTAATTTGAGGTTTTTTTACCGATTTTCAGCATTACTGAAAACTGGTTATAGCTAATTTAGCTGTCACTTGTTTTTAATTAAACCATCTTATCCATGAACTTTGTCGATTATATTTTCATTCTGATTATTTTCCTCTCGCTGATTGGAGGTTACAAAAACGGTTTTATTGCCGAAGTTGCTTCAATTGCTGCATTAGTCCTTGGAATCTGGGGTTCCATCCATTTTTCACAAATTACCACTGAGCAGCTTGAGCGTTATTTTAATTTTCATTCGGCTCACATGAATATCATTTCGTTTGCCGTTACTTTTGTTATTATTGTGATTCTTGTGCACATTGTGGCAAGTACAATCAGTAAACTTTTCGAGCCGGGTTTACTCGGTGTTTTCAATAAAATGGGTGGGGTTATCGTAGGTTTGCTTCGCTCACTGCTTTTTCTCAGTATTGTGCTCATTATTTTCGATCATATTGATGAGGATATGCATTTTATACCTGAAAGTGTAAAAAAAGAATCAAGAATGTATGAACCAATCCGAAATCTTGCGCCATCTGTTTTTCCTTTTATCGATATTTGGGATGATTTAAAAAAGGAAAATGATGAGCCTGTTCAGGGGAAAATTTAAAAAGATCTTTCAAGCGACAGAAAAGCCGGTTTACGAAAACACGACCTGTAAAAATTGCGATACGGTTTTCACTGGTCGTTATTGCACTGAATGTGGTCAGTCTGTTGATGATTTCGACAAACCTTTTGGTTTTATTTTCTTCAATTTTCTGGGTGATTTTTTTGCGTTCGACACCCGCTTTTTCCGCACTTTAAAATCACTTGTTGTAAAGCCCGGTTTTCTGCCCAACCAGTTTTTTGAAGGCAAACGCGCTCCTTATGCGCCCCCAATCCGGATTTTTATTTTTTCGAGTTTCCTGATGTTTTTGTTGCTGCAATGGCAAACCAGCCGTATTTTTAAGGAATCTCTTCAAAATGAAACCAGTTCAGAAATAGTATCGTCTGATAATACAGGTTTCTTGGCGGATAGCGTGAAAACAGTTCAGCAAAAAACAACTATCGCCGATTCCGCAATTACAGTTGATTTAGACCCCATTATTCTGGGTGGCCCATCGGAACTGAAACAACAATTCGAAAAAACAATCGTAGTGTTGGAGAAAAGTCTTGAAAAAGCGAAAACTGAGGAAGAGAAAAAAGAAATCAGGCAGTTGATCCGTACTTTCAGCGATCCGGAAATGATGGTGAACAAGGTGTTGAAATTAATGTCATGGGCATTTTTTCTGCTATTGCCGGTGTTTGCCTTAATTCTGAAACTGTTTTATCGCAGGGTGCATTTTGTCAGGCATCTGATTTTTTCGATTTACATGCATTCCTTTATTTTTGTGGTACTTATAGTAATTGTTTTACTAAATATCATTTTTGGAAATTCAGCCAATTGGGCTGGGTTGGTTGTGTTTTTAACCATTCCGGTTTACCTGATTATTGCTATGAAACATTTTTACAAGCAAAAAATTTTAGCTGTTTTATCCAGATTTGTGGGCGTTACATTTATTTACAACATTGTTTTCATAATTGTTTCGATGCTGGTGATTTTAAATGCGATGCGCATCATTTAGGAAACCCTTAATAATTCATTGTCTGGCTCCTTTTACATATTTCATTTTATATCTTTGCGCAAATTTTTAAAAAAGCTTTTCATGAATTTTGTTGATGTTTTAAGATGGCGGGGCATGTTACACGATGTAATGCCCGGAACCGATGAGCAACTGGAGAAAGAACTGACTTCGGCTTACTTGGGAATTGACCCCACCGCCGACTCGCTGCACATCGGGCATCTTGTGGGTGTGATGATGTTGAAACACTTTCAGATTGCAGGGCACAAACCCATCGCACTCGTGGGTGGCGCCACCGGAATGATTGGCGACCCGTCGGGCAAATCGCAGGAACGAAACCTGCTGGATGAACCCACACTTCGACACAACCAGGAATGTATTAAAAAACAACTGGCAAAATTTCTCGATTTTGAAAGTGATGCACCCAATGCCGCTATTCTTGTTAACAATTACGACTGGATGAAAAATTTCTCATTTCTTGATTTCATCCGCGACATTGGAAAACATATTACTGTAAACTACATGATGTCAAAAGATTCGGTAAAAAAACGATTGGGAGCCGAATCAAACGAGGGAATGTCGTTTACCGAATTTACCTACCAGCTTGTTCAGGGCTACGATTTTCTGTTTCTGAACGAAAATTACAACTGCAAATTACAGATGGGTGGTTCTGACCAGTGGGGAAACATCACCACCGGAACCGAACTGATCCGTAGAAAAGGAAGGGGAGAAGCATTTGCGCTTACTTGCCCGCTGATTACAAAAGCCGATGGAACAAAGTTCGGGAAAACCGAATCAGGAAACGTCTGGCTCGACCCGGAACGTACTTCGCCCTACCAGTTTTACCAGTTCTGGCTGAACACTTCTGACGAAGATGCCGAACGTTATATCAAAATATTTACACTGCTCTCAAAAGAAGAGATCGAAACGCTGGCAGCACAACACAAAGAAGCTCCACACCAAAGGCTGCTCCAGAAAAAATTAGCCGAAGAAATAACCGTGATGGTACATTCGCGCGAAGAATATGAAATGGCGGTTGAAGCAGCCCAGATTTTATTTGGCAGTGGTACCGCAGAACAATTGCTGAAAATGAGCGAAAGTACCTTTTTGTCGGTTTTTGAAGGAGTGCCGCAGTTTACTGTTTCGACTGCTGAGTTTGCAGGCGGACTGAATGTGGTGGATCTTCTGGCCGAAAAAACAAAGGTTTTCGAATCGAAAAGTGAGTTGCGGAGAACAATTCAGGCAAATGGACTGAGTATAAACAAAACAAAAATTACTGACTTCGACCAGCTAATCAATTCTTCTTTTCTTATCAATGAAAAATACATTCTGGCCCAGAAAGGAAAGAAAAACTATTCGTTAATAATTATTGACTGAAATGCCCATTTTTACAGGTAATTCAGATAATAAAAACAGTATTTTGCCGTTTGTTTTAACGATCGGATTAAACCATATTCTTATGATACCGTCATTGACCGTTTCCCCGGCTATGCAGGTCTCATCCGGATATATAAACAGGGATATTTTATGAACAATTTTTTCGACAACCAGCGGATTTTTACATTAATCTGGAAACGCAAATTTCATTTTGTAATTGTGGGTGTTATTGCCATAATTTTGTCGGCAATTTTTTCGGGGCCAACGTTTATCAGGCCTATGTATAAATCAACAGCCCGTATTTATCCGTCAAACATTGGCGAAATGAGCGAAGAATCGAAAACCGAGCAGATGGTTGAGATTATTAACTCGAATGATATAAAGTTGAAAATGATAGAATCATTTCCACTGAATGAGGACTTCAAAATCAAAAAAGACGATCCGCTGTATCTGACTTACATGTTCGATATTTATAACAAGAATATTTCTGTATCGAAAACACAATACGAAACTGTGGAATTATCTGTACTTGATTTTTATCCGCAAAGAGCCAGCGATATGTGTGATTCGCTGATTCAGTTTTATAATCAACAGGTCGGAAATATTTATAAGGCAAAAAATCTGGAAATGATTCAGATTCTTGAAAATCAACTTCATAAGAAAAAAACGGAGTACGATTCTGTTGTAACGAACCTGAATAAAGTACGGTCAGAATCGGGCATTATTGATTTTAAGGAGCAGGTTTCTGAAGTTACCCGTGGTTATATGACTGCACTGGCAAACGGAAGAGGGGCAACTTCTGATGCAAAACAGATCAAAAATTTGTACGATAACATGATAGAATCAGGCGCCCAGGCTTACCTGTTAGAACGGAACATGAATTATCTGATGAAAAATATCGACTCGTTGCAAACACTGTATGATCTGAATTTGAGTGAATACGAAAAAGTAATTACCTACAGTCATGTGGTGGAAAAAGCTTTTCCGGCTGATAAAAAAGCGTACCCTGTAAGATGGCTGATTGTATTATTTTCGCTGGTTTCGGCTGTATTTATGGCAATGCTTGTTTTTCTAGTGCTCGACTATCGGAAAGAACAATAACAAGTTATTGTGTTTCAAAGAGCATCCATAAAAATTTACCTCTTTTATCTTATCTCAGTAAGTTTTATTTTGCTGAACGTGTTTTTTATGGTAAAACGCGACCAGCTTGTGGTAAATGCCCTGCCTTTGCTTCTTGTTTTTGTGTTGCTTGCAATCTATTCTTTTGATAAAATTCTGTTTATGGTGGTGCTTTTTGCACCGCTTTCCGTGCAGCTTTCAGAGTTAAAACCCGGCTTGTCATTTGATATGTTCCTGCCCACCGAGCCACTTCTTTTTGGTTTACTGATCTTGTTCTTCCTTAAAATTATCGCCGAACGCGGAATTGACAGAAGCATTGCGCGACATCCGGTATCAATTGCAATTTATATCAACCTGGCCTGGATTTTTATCACTGCCTTGACTTCCACCATGCCTATGGTTTCCATAAAATTCCTGTTATCGAGGATTTGGTTTGTGGTTGGTTTTTATTTCCTGGCGATTCTCCTGTTTTCTGAAAAGAAGAACATGGAAAAATATGTGTGGTTGTATGCCGGTTCACTGGTACTTGTGATATTTTATTCCACGTACCGTCATCTGGGATATGGATTATACGATAAACAGGCTGCCCATTTTGTAATGTCGCCGTTTTATAACGACCATACTTCGTATGGGGCTGTGCTTGCATTTTATATTCCTATGCTAACTCTTTTTGCATTTGGCAGTTTATATAAAGGTAAAGCCAGGTTTTTTGCTTTTTTTGTTTTGGCAGTTCTTTTGCTTGGTTTTATTCTGTCCTACAGCCGTGCAGCCTGGCTTAGTCTTATTGCTGCGCTGGGCGTGTATCTTGTTATCAAGTTGCGGATCCGGTTTAAACCGCTTTTCATCACATTTATCGGGGTAGTTGCGCTTTTCTTTCTTTTTCAGAACCAGATTTTTATGATGATGGAGCAAAACTCCGAACAGTCGTCGGCCGATTTTAAAACCCATATTTCCTCAATGTCAAATATCACCACAGACGCTTCAAATCTCGAGCGGATCAATCGCTGGAGCTGTGCCATTCAGATGTTTGAAAACAAGCCGGTTTTTGGATATGGCCCGGGAACTTATATGTTTCAATACGCACCTTTTCAACTTAAAAAGAACCGTACAATAATCAGCACCAATTCGGCTGATGCCGGAAATGCACACAGTGAATATCTCGGACCACTTGCCGAATCGGGTGTGTTTGGCATGCTTACTTTTTTATTCATCATTGGTACTGTGGTTTATACTGCGGTACACACCTACACGCGGCTCAGGGAAAAACGGCTGAAATCAATCGTTTTGTCGGCGCTGGTTGGTTTGGTGACTTATTACATTCACGGTTTTCTGAACAATTTTCTCGATACCGATAAACTTTCGGTGCCATTCTGGGGTTTCACCGCCATGATTGTGGCAATGGATATTTACTCGCGTAAACAGGAAAAATCGGCACAAAAAAATCCGGACTGAAACCAGCCCGGACTTCCCTCCCTTTAACCTTGTATTTTAGCTTCTGACGCGTTCGCTGTAAGAACGGTCTTCTGTACTTACTCTTATAATATCGCCTTCGTTTACAAACATCGGAACCATAATTTCGGCACCGGTTTCAACGGTGGCAGGTTTTAATGCATTCGAACTGGCTGTGTTGCCTTTTTCACCGGCAATGGTGGCAGTTACCAGTAACTCAACAACCGGTGGCATTTGCACCGTGAGCGGCGTTTCTTCCTCAGCGTGGAAAACAATCTGGATCACCTGGCCTTCTTTCATCAGGTCAGGGTTTTCTATCATATTTTCGGGAATGGTAATCTGTTCGAATGTTTCGGTATTCATCATGTTCAGGCCCATTTCGTCTTTATAAAGAAACTGGTATTCGCGGGTTTCCACACGAACGTCGTCAACTTTTACACCCGAGTTGAATGTATTTTCGATAACCCTTCCAGTTTTTACATTCCTGAGTTTGGTGCGGACAAAAGCCGGACCTTTCCCAGGTTTTACATGAAGGAAACTTACAATCGTGTGAACTTCACCTTTGAACATGAAACATAATCCGTTTCTGAAATCTGCTGTTGATGCCATGAAAATATCTGTTTTTTATTTTTCAGTTAATAAGCCGCGAAATTAATCAAAACAGTTATAAATCAATAACCTGTGCGATTTTTTTAACACTGGGGGTATCTTTTCTTTGATAAACGAACGCTGCATTCCTTTGCTGGTACAATGCTTTCAGTCTGAATGTCAGTATTAAAAAACCTTATTTTTCGGGATGGTGGCTACAAAATTTTTCAGGTAGAAAGGCTCGAAATAGGCCACATCCTCAAATTGTTGAAGCTGAAATTTCTTATCGGAAAGCGGTTGCATAAATTCTGCTGAAGTAATTTCGGGTCCGGCAAAAATGGCATTCGGGTGTGTCAACACATTTTTACATTTGGCTGCACCGTTCCCGAAAAACAAAACAGGGTGTTTTTCAAGTTCCAACTGAAGAAATCCTTCCGTAATTATTTCTGCTGAAATGGGTTTGATTTCTTCTCCTGTACTATTATACAGAGCGGTGTAAACTTCCATCCGGCGGGCGTCAATCATCGGGCAGAAAAGCGGCCCGCTCTCTGGTTTTACCGCACTGAATTGGTTGAAATTCAGGGCTGCGTAAACACCCAGCGATTCTAACGAATTCACCGAAATAAGCGGAATTCCCATACCGTAGCACAAACCTTTTGCCACCGAAACCCCGATGCGCAAACCGGTGTACGAACCCGGTCCCTTGCTCACGGCAACCGCATCCAGCTTTTTCAGGCTGAAATTACTTTCAGCAAAAAGTTCGTCGATAAAAACTGTGAGCAAACGCGAATGATTCATTCCTTCGGCGCTCTCTTTTTTGTGTAAAAGATTACCGTTTTCGGCCAGCGAAACCGAACAAACTTCGGTTGATGTTTCGATATTTAAAATCAATGCCATTGTCTTCCACTCAAAATTTGGTTCAGCAAAAATAGTGATTCCGGCGAAACCCAGGACGGCTTGTTTAAAATGGTCAACAGCAACCGTGAAATGATTTTTTCAGGCAGAATTTTTGAGAGCTGTATTTTCTGCAGAATTGAATACATTTGAATGAACGTTAAAGCAAACAACATGAACAACACAAATTCTCACGACGACCGCATGGCGAAAATGACCTTTGCCTCGGTGTACCCGTTTTATGTCGCCAAAGTGGAAAAGAAAGGCAGAACACTGGAAGAGCTGCACCAGGTAATTGAATGGCTCACCGGTTTTGATGGTAAAAAGCTGCAGCAACTGATGGATGAGAAAGCAACATTTGAACAGTTTTTCAGCAAAGCCAGCCTCAACAAAAATGCACATTTAATCACGGGTGCGATTTGTGGTTACCGCGTGGAAGAAATTGCCAACCCGTTAACACAGCAGGTGCGGTACCTTGACAAACTGGTGGACGAGCTGGCCAAAGGCCGCAAAATGGAGAAGATTTTGCGAAGCGAATAAGAGGATTGAAATAATACACCTTCAAATTTTCTTTTTGATACTTTGTATTTCTTTGAAGTATAGTTTGCAATTTGTACCATCTACGTTGATAAAATATCCCTGTTTCTCTGATAATAAACACTTCATGCAAGTAATTTCATTGAATTATTTGCTATTTTGGTCATTCAATATCTGTTCACCAAACAAAAAAAATCAAGATGAAGTCAGAAGAAATCCGAAATCTGTTTGTACAGTTTGAAGCCGCTACTTCTGAACTCGAAGGCATTGAATGCTGGAGCGCCCGTGAGCTGCAGGTTTTGCTGGGATACAGCAAATGGGAAAACTTTGAAAAAGTAATTCAAAAGGCAAAGGATGCCTGCAGAAATGCAGGTGAAGAAACGGACTATCATTTTCCTGACGTCAGGAAAACGATACCGATGCCAAAAGGAGCTGAGAAAGAGATAATTGACATGCTGTTAACCCGTTATGCCTGTTACTTAGTTGCTCAAAATGGCGACAGTCGGAAAGAAGAAATTGCATTTGCGCAGAATTATTTTGCTGTACAAACCCGCAAGGCAGAATTAGTTGAACAGCGGATTCTGGAATTTGAGCGGGTAAAAGCCCGGGAAAAATTAAGCCAGACTGAAAAACAACTTTCCGGAATTCTTTATGAACGCGGAGTTGACAACCAGGGCTTTGCCGTGATTCGGAGCAAAGGCGATCAGGCTTTATTCAGGTTGAATACGCAAATGCTTAAACGTAAAATGGGAGTGCCCGAAAGCCGCCCGGTTGCCGATTTTCTTCCCACAATCAGCATAAAAGCAAAAGACTTAGCCGCCGAAATGACCGGATTAAACGTACAAAACAAAGACCTGAAAGGACAACCCAAAATTGAAAAAGAACATATTGACAACAATCTTGCTGTTAGACAGATGCTCAAACAAAGAGGAATTGTTCCTGAAAATCTTCCACCTGCCGAAGATGTAAAAAAGTTGCATAGAAAACTGGACAGCGAAGAGAAAAAGCTTTTAAAAAGCAATAGAATGAACAAATGATATCTGACACAAAAAACAAAATTCGAGCTAGTATTCGTAATAGATTATAGTACGGAAATCCCCTTAAATCATAAATAAACTAATAAAACTAAAATTTAATGAGAAACACTTTGCTATTTCTTTTATTCACTTTATTACCCGTGCATTTACTCGCCCAATGGGCAGAATTAAATGGACCCTCAAATTTTTCATTTAATCAATTTATTAAGTCCATCTGCCGAGACAGCAATGGTTTGATTTATGCGAGTGGCTATTTTACCAATGAAAATGGTAATATGTTTGTTGCGAAATGGGATGGGAACGACTGGTCTGAGTTAGGAGGGAAAAATTCTTCAGTATTTAATAGAGATATTTTTTCAATTTGTTCTGACAATAATGGAAACCTTTATGTTGCAGGTGCTTTTACCAATACACAAGGGAGCTGTTTTGTTGCGAAATGGGATGGCAAAAAGTGGAGTGAATTAGGAGGAAACAACAAATCAAATTTCAATGGGACAATTTCAGAATTAGTTTGCGATTATAAAGGACAATTATATGCTACAGGCTCATTTACAGATAAAGAAGGAAAATATTATGTGTCAAAATGGAATGGTAAACACTGGGAAGAACTGGGGAAACTTACTAGCCCATACAATTCTAGTTCTGTTGGAGATTTAGCATTGGATAATTCAGGCAATATTTACGCAAGTGTTTGGGCGGTCACTGAACTTTCAAATATGCATTTACTTAAATGGGATGGCAAATCTTGGACTGAAATGGAATTAATAAATAACTCTTATATATATGGTACTATAGTAGCGATTGAAACAGATTTATATGGGAATGTATATTGTGCAGGTAATTTTAAAAATGATAATGACAACTTCTATGTTGCAAAATGGAATGGGGAAAAATGGATAGAATTAGGTGGGACTAATTCATCGATTTTTAATAACGGAATTTCAACCTTGGAAACTGATGTCAATGGGAATTTGTATGCAGCAGGATTATTCACAAATGAAAACTCGGATGTTTATGTTGCAAAATGGGATGGAAATGAATGGAGTGAATTAGGTGGCGCAAATTCATCGATTTTTTACTGGCATATTTGGGATATTGAAATTTTGGATAATGGGAATATACTTGTTCCGACTCAATTAAAAAGCCCATATTATAAACACTGTATTGCAAAATACACCTTATCAGATAAATATCCGGATATTTTGTCAAATTATATTTTCCCAAATCCTGCAACCAATGATATGTCAATCAAAGGAAGCTTTAAAGAAATAAGAATATTAGATGTATTAGGGAGAACTGTATTTATTAAAAGATTCGATTATGAACAAGGGATTACAAAAGTAGATATATCAGATCTGATAACTGGCTTATATTTTTTTATTGGAGAAAATTTTCACGGGAAGACGATAATTCAGAAGTTTATTAAAGAATGAAAAGAAACCTTCCTTCACTATCATACTATTTTTTTATCCAGTGGTTAGAGAAATAAAAATTCGATTACCACCCCACCAACTCCCCATTTACCACCACTCCATCAACACCCATTTTTTGAGCCGATTTCAGGACATCTTCGCGGGAGTGTACGATGGGTTCGCCTGCTGCATTGAACGAGGTATTTATTAGTGCTTTGATGTGGTGGTTCTTGTCAAGATAATCCAGCAAGTCGAATAAAAACGGGTTGCTTTCGCGGGTAAAAAGCGTCTGGAAACGCGCCGTTCCGTCGGCATGGACAGCACCAGTCATTTCTTGTTGTTTTTCGGGTAGCACCGGCAAATCGAGCAACATGTATTCCGAAAGCGGGTGAATGGTTTCGAGGCCTGTGAAATAGCGGGTGTTTTTTTCCAGCGCCACCGGTGCCAGTGGCCGGTACCATTCGCGGCCTTTCATGTCGCAGCTCAGTTTGCGCGCCAATTGTTTTGATGAGGCAAGCGCCAGCAGCGACCGGTTTCCCAACGCCCGCGGTCCCGCTTCGCCAAAACCATTGCAAACGCCGATCACTTTCCCGGCAACAAGTGCTTCTGCCACTGTTCTGATGGTTTCGGCGGAATAATCAACTTTATAATTTTCGATGTTCCAGTTGTTGAGGTACGGCGTGTGTTGCTCCACTTTGCCGTGTTTCAGCCAATCGGTAAAAGCCGCAGCGCCCAGCGCCAGCCCCGAATCTTCGGTGCACGGCGGAATAAACACATTTTTGAAAATGTTGCTATTGATGATTGCAGTATTCGCCACAATATTCAATGCCGAACCGCCCGTGTAATACAGATTTTCAGTGCCGGTTTTTGCTGCAAGGTCCGCCAGTTTTTCCACAATTGAACGGGTAAAAATGTGTTGCAAAGTGGCAGCCACATTCTGAATAAAAGGATTTCGCTGATCAAAAGAGTTGAGTTCAATATTAAAATCTGCATTTACCTTTTTCAGAAACACCGAAGTCTTTCCCCAGATATCCTGAAACAGTTTGTTTTTCACCAGCCAGGTTTCAATTTCCTGATTGTATTTTCCCCAGCCTGCAAAACCCATCAGTTTACCGGGCACGGCATTTTGCTCCGGGAGTTTGGCCCCCAGAATGGCAAAAACCAGCGAGTTGGCGTTGAAAATCGTCGAAAGCTGTTTCAATTCCCAGTGATATTCCAGCCATTCAATCTTCCCGTTTTTAAAAGTGGCTGCCGAAAAGTTGGATAGACTGGCGCCGCCATCAAAATGCACCAGCAGGCTGTTTTCGCGGAAATTACCAAAGAAGGGGAGGCACGAAAAAATGTGCGCCAGTTCGTGGTTCAAAACAAACGCCTCTTTTTCGGCGCCAAACCACCAGCATTTTCCCTTTTCCAACCCGGTTGTCAGAGAATCATTCAGCGGCGCTTCAAAACGGGCATCGCCGGATTGTGTGAGAAAAGTCCGACCCACCACATTGTCCACAAAAACAAGATCGTAATCGCGGGCCAGCAGTTTTTTATCTTTCAGAATTTGTTTCAGATGAATGTGCAGCGAGTTGTCGCGTTTGCGCCGTGAAAGACGTTCCTGTTGCAGAAACAGTTCCACGCGCCCGTTTTGCATCAGCGCCAGGTTGTGGTCGTGTACATAAAACGGAAATTCATATTGTTCGCGGTCCTGGATTCCGTAAATGGCTAATGTGGGTTTCTGTTTATCCATTCACCAGAAAATACCGGGCAACCTGCATAAAAATGGTGGCGAGTAGCAACAGCGTAAAAAGAAATTCGCTCCAGAAAACCGAACTGATCGTGGTAAAAAGGTTGGCGATGAGAAAAGAAAGCGGGATGATTGATAAAATTAGCATTTCCTGCGAGGCTGCGGGAATAAGTGCAAAACCGAGAATGGTGAAAAAGAAGATAATAAACAGCACCGAAAAGTATTTGCGCGTGCTCACTTTGCTCATGTCGTACACCTGCATCATTTTTACGCTGCCGATAAGCGTGAGCAAAATCAGCAAACTTCCATACCCGATAAGCAGGTAGTTTTTAAAGAAATGGCTGACCGGTGTCATAATATTGTCGCGGAAAATAAACAGTACTTCGTTCAGTCTGTCGGCAAAAAAGGCGTAGCTGAAAGCAAAAAGCCACGGCACCAGGAACCCGATAAACAGTACAAGATAGTCACGGAAGCGGGGTTCGCGACGCATCACCGAAATGGAAAACAGAAAGGCGGGCAGCAGTACGGCTGTGTTGAAATAGAACAACATGCCCAGGCTGATAAACAAACCTGCGTTGAAAAAATGGGTGACCGGTTCAGGATTGTTAAAAACCGAAAACAGACTGTAAATTGCCAGCATCATAAATATGGCGGCAAAATAAACAGGGTGCAGCGTGTGCAGTGCCGTAAATCCGCCTGAAAGCAGGATAAAAACGGCGGCCGCCAGTTTTGTTCTGATTTTGATGAGCGAGAAACTGATTTTTATCTGCTGGATCAGAAACGACAGAAAAAGTACAATCAACAGCGCAATGATCACCTGCAGCAGCGGATATTTTTCGGTGATGGAAAACAAAGGCGCGTAAAGCAATCCCTGGTTTTCGCCGGTGTAAAAACTGTAACCGGCTGGTTTCAGCAACGCTGGAAGCCAGAGCAAAACCGCCACAACAAGGTAAAAGAAGTTGACCAGCGGCCCATTCGATTTGAATAATCTCAGCAACATTTCTTACAGGTCGAATCCGATGTCTTTGCGATAATATTTCTTTTCAAACTGAATTAATTCTGCGTTTTTGTACGAAACGGCCAGCGCTTCGTTTTTGTTTTTCCCGTACGAACTAACGGCCAACACGCGTCCCCCGGCTGAAACAACCTTGCCTTCGGCCAGTTTGGTTCCGGCGTGAAAAACAATGCTGCCTTCCACTTTTTCGGTGCCGGTGATTTCCTTGCCGTTTTCATAATTCCCCGGGTAGCCACCCGAAACCATCATCACAGTAACGGCGGTGCGGTCATCGGTTTCGAGGGTTTTTGTTTCGAGTGTTCCGTTGGCAGCGCCTTCCAGCAGATCGGCAAAGTCCGATTTTATGCGGAGCATCACCACTTCGGTCTCGGGGTCGCCCATGCGGGCATTGTATTCAATCACCATTGGGTTGCCTTTTACATTGATGAGGCCAAAAAAGATAAAACCGCAGTATTCGATGTTTTCTTTCTGCAAACCCGAAATGGTGGGTTGGATGATTTGTTTTTCAACTTTCTCCATAAAAACGGCGTCGGCAAACGGAACAGGTGAAACAGCACCCATCCCGCCGGTATTGAGCCCGGTGTCGCCTTCCCCGATGCGTTTGTAATCTTTGGCTTCGGGCAGTATTTTGTAGCTTTTCCCGTCGGTAATCACAAACACCGAAACTTCGATACCACTCAGAAACTCTTCAATCACCACCTTGCGGCTGGCCTCGCCAAACTGTCCTGAAAGCATCTCTTTCAGCGAATCTTCGGCTTCGGTGCGCGATTGGATGATGAGCACGCCTTTTCCGGCAGCAAGGCCGTCGGCCTTTAAAACATACGGGGCTTCGAGTTTATCCAGAAAGGCAATTCCTTCGGTCAGGTTTTCAGTGGTCACAGTGAGAAATCGGGCAGTGGGAATCTGGTTGCGCACCATAAATTCCTTGGCAAAATCCTTGCTGCCTTCCAATTGAGCGCCTAGCTTTTTGGGACCCACCACTTTTACATGTTTCAGTTCACTGTCGGCAGCAAAAAAATCGTGAATACCCTCCACCAGCGGCACTTCGGGACCCACCAGCAAAAGGTCGATATTGTGTTCGAGTACCAGTGATTTCAGTTTTTGAAAATCGGAAACACCTGCGTTGAGGTTGATGCCCACACTGGCTGTTCCGGCATTCCCGGGGGCAAAAAACAGTGCCTCCACTTTTTTACTTTGGCTGAGTTTCCAACCCAGCGCATGCTCGCGTCCGCCTGAGCCTGCGATTAATACCCTCATTTCACCACTTTTCAAAATTCGACGTGAAGATAGAATTTATTCCACGGCTGTCAAAAGCAAACGATTAAATAAGGGATAAATATCAAATTACGGTTTATTTATAAAAAAACAACCACAGATTTCTCTGTGGTTGCCTTTTCCGGAATGAACTCCAGCTGTATCAGATATTTCTTTTTACATGTTTAGTTTTGAGAGCCCCTGCTGCATGGCTGCTTCCGCCTTTTTGGCAATCTCCTCCTGCCCGTTTGCCTGTGCGGTGCGCTGAATAAGCTGAAGGAAGAAAAGTGTTCGCTGAATTTCTTCCTGCATACTTTTGCTCATCATAAATTTCCTGTCGAGCGAAAGGTAGTAGCTTAGATCGTCGTTGAACCAGTTGTTCAGGTCTTCCAGCACTTTTTTACCTTTTTCAACCGCTCCGGCTTTAAAGTAGTTACCTGCCAGTTCGATGGTGAAATAGCCCGGTGCCGAAACATAGGCCGGATTCAGCTCAAAACAGCGGTCGATTACGGCAATGGCCGAATCCATTTTTCCTTCGGCAATAAGCTGGGCTGACAACCGGTTAAAAGTGTTGGTAACATTGGTCATCATCCGGGCGTTGTTTTCATCCACATAAATATTCGGATCGTTGATGTTGCCCCATTTGAATTTGTTCATCATGTTGTCGTACATAATGTCTGAAGCCACGGAACCAAAGGCAAGCCTGTCGGGCTGGCTCTGCGCTTTTATCGGCACAAGGCGGTAAGCAAAACCTTCGAGCTGGAAATAATCCTGCAGGTTCAGGTATTTGTCGCGGCCCACGGTAATTGCCCAATAAATGGGGCGTTCCCAGTTGTTGGTGGCCAACATATCCAGAATCACCAGTTCGTCTTTCGAGATATAATTTCTGTCTCTCAGGTCGATAAACATCGTATCCACAATTTTGTCATAATCTTCGGGCCTCACCACTTTATTCCTGATCACAGCTTCCTTGTCGATTTTAAAGCTGAGGATTTTCTTGGGAATATAGGCAGCGTTGTCGGCCTGCTGAAGTTTGGTAGCCGGGTTGTCGTCAACTACAAAATTGATGGCTTCTTTTGAACCGATATTTGGTCGGCTGAGACGTGGATTGTCAAGCAGGTAAACTATATCGCGGGATCCTTGCCTGTATTTATCAGGCGTCATCGAAACCGGCACCGGCTCAGAGTTGTAGGCTTTTCGTCTCATCTGATCGATGTACCAGTCGGTTTGCAGGTAGCTGAGGTTACAAACCCTTGTGTCGGTTCTCACGCCTTCCACTTCCTGGTTGTACCACAGCGGGAAAGTATCGTTGTCGCCATTGGTGAAAATGATGGCGTTGGGTTTACAGGTTTCAAGGTAGTTGGCCCCGAAATCGCGGGCAGTATAACGACCCGAGCGGTCGTGGTCGTCCCAGTTTTCGGCAGCCATAATTCCCGGAACCAGTACCAATGTCAATACACCGGCAATTCCAGCTGAAACTGTTTCGGGCATGAATTTTTTCAATCCTTCGGCAAGAGCCAGCACACCCAGTCCAATCCAGATGGCAAAGGCATAAAACGAACCGGCGTAGGCATAGTCACGTTCACGCGGCTGGTGCGGGTACTGGTTCAGATAAATCACAATGGCCAACCCTGTCATAAAAAACATCAGGAATACCACCCAAACACCTTTTTTGCCTTCATTCCCCTTGTAATACTGGTAAAAAAGACCGGCCAGACCCAACAGCAACGGCAGGAAATAGTAGGTATTCCGCCCTTTGTTGCCGGCAAGACTTTTGGGAAGATTCTGTTGATTGCCAAGTCGTGCATCATCAATAAAACTAATTCCGCTTATCCAGTTGCCGTTTATCAAACTGCCATGGCTTTGCACATCGTTCTGACGACCCACAAAATTCCACATAAAGTAGCGCCAGTACATATGATTTACCTGGTAACGGAAGAAAAAGCGCATGTTCTCTGTAAAAGTCGGTTTGATGATCACTTCGTTTTTGCCTTCCTCGTTCAGATGCTGAATCCGGGAGCCTTTAATCTCACCCCACTCTCTGTAATCATCGGCATGAGAGGCTTCCATGGTACTCCACATTCTCGGGAACAACATATTGAATTTATCGTCGTAATTGGGTACCACCTGCCGGTGTGTGATTTTGTATTTGCCCTCGATCTGGGTATAAACCGCTTTGCCTTCCTTGTATCTTTCACGCGGATTCAGCGGTGAATCGTAATATTGGCCATAAACCAGCGGGCGCTGTCCGTATTGTTCGCGGTTCAGGTAGCTAAGCAGCGCAAATGCATTATTCGGGCTGTTCTGATCCATGGGAGGTTGTGCTGATGACCGGATGATAATCAGTGCAAACGAAGAGTAACCAATCAGGATGACTGTAATACCAGCAAGAATAGTATTCCAGATCACCATGTTCTTTTTCAGCGTGTACCAGATTCCATAGGAAATACCCCCAATAAGGGCAGCAATGTAAAACACCAGTCCGGAGTGGAAAGGCAGTCCGAGACCGTTAACAAAAAGCAGTTCGAACCACGAACCCAGAATCACCACGCCCGGAATGATGCCGTACATAATAATTCCTAAAAGGCCAAAAGAAACAGCCAGTGCAATGAGTATTCCATTGCGGGTGACTTCGTATTTTTTGAAATAGTAAACAAAAACAATGGCCGGAATGGCGAGCAGGTTCAGCAGGTGAACACCTACCGAAAGGCCAACAATGTAAGCAATAAAAATAAGCCAGCGGTTGGCATGAGGTTCGTCGGCCACATTCTCCCATTTCAGGATGGCCCAGAAAACCACGGCGGTCATCAGCGATGAGGAAGCGTAAACTTCGCCCTCCACAGCCGAAAACCAGAAAGTATCGGAAAACGTGTAAGCCAGCGCTCCCACAAAACCACTTGCTGTGATGGCAATAATTTGTCCTGTAGAAAGATTGTTGCTGTCGGTAACTAATTTGCGAGCCAGGTGTGTAATGGTCCAGAAAAGGAACATGATTGTGAACGCACTGGCGAGTGCCGACATGATGTTCACCATCAATGCGGCTCCTGAAGGCCCGCTGAAGAGCGTGAAAATACGCCCGACTATCATAAACAGTGGTGCTCCCGGAGGATGGCCCACTTCAAATTTGTACGAAGTTGTAATAAACTCGCCGCAATCCCAGAAACTGGCAGTCGGCTCAATGGTCAGTAAATAAACAACGGCTGAAATCAGAAAGGCAACCCAGCCTGTTACGTTGTTGTAGAGTTGGTATTTCTTCATATGTATCGGTATCAGAGAAACTCAGTTCTGTTTTTTGAAAATAACAGGTGCGAAGATAATGGTTTTGTCACAAACTCATTGACACAGCGGATTTTTTAAGAATCTTTAAAAAGCGGCAACAGGAAATAAGATCATCGCTGGCTTGTTTTTTCTGAAAATAAAAACCTTGTTTTATTGCAACCTGTAACCCAGCACAAATTCATGGGTGCTCAGCCCGTCTGCACTGAAAAATTCGCTGAAACCATAGCTGTAACCGATTCTGAATTTCTTTTTTACATCTACTCCTAAATTGATGGAATGAAAATCTTCAAAATCAAAATTCTGGTAACCTGCCCACGCATTTTTATATTTTATCTGGAGCCCGGGGACTGAGGAAAATTTTTCGCTGATATAATCTGCCATGAAATTTGGTGTGATAACCAAAACGTCGTTATTAACGATCCGGTAAGCCAGTACACCGGTTAGGACAGTTGGCATGGTATTTCCGTCACCTCCGTTCATTAGCCGTTCAAAAGTCAGGCTTAAGCCAGTGCTTAGTCGTGGTGAATGAAGAAAAATACCGGCATTTCCGTTAAGGAAGTTGTAGTTTATGTCTGTCGGTGGGACGTAGTTTGGATCGACAGGATCATTTATTTCATATTCAGATAAATTGTTTTTATAGAATGTTGAACCTGCGGACACACCAAAACTTAGCATCGAAGTTTCGAGAACCTGAATATCATAGGCATAATTAGCCTTGATCAATAAGGCAGATTCAATGTTATATTTCTGATAGCTGAAATCAAGCCCGATCGTTCCGGCTTTTTGCGAGATTTTATAGTCGAACGAACCGATAAAAAGGTTTATGTTTTCTGATGTTGAACCGTAAACGATCCGGGAGTAATCGGCATAAATCCAGTCTGAAGGAGTGGCGATGGCTGCGGGATTTTTAAACGAAAGTCCAATCCAGTAGGTATCTTCCTGGGCTTTTAACCCAAAATTGAAAGTTAAAAAGATGATGAATAAAACTGCTGATTTTGTTGATGTGAGAGAAGATTTTCCATTCATAATGCGCTTGTTAATTACAAAAGCAAAAATAGAAAAATTCAGCTTTGAAAATCAGGTTAAAAGCATCATTCCCGAAACCATCCGTCCGGTGTCAGCACCTTCTTTGCGGGCAGAAAAAAAGCGGTCGTTATCGGTAAATGAGCATTCTTCTGAAATTTCAATATTTTCAGGTTTCAGCCCACTTTCGATCAAAACCTCGCGGTTGGCAGACCACAAATCAACATGGTGTTTACCGTTTGGTTTCCGGTGGATTACATGCTCATGATTCGGAATTGAGAGTTGAACAGCTTCGGTAACCTCGTTGCCCACCTCGTAAACCGCCGGACTGATGGATGGCCCGATAGCAGCCACTATTTTTGCAGGGTCGCACTGGTAATTAGAAACCATTTTCTGAACCGTTTCGGCTGCAATCTTTTTCACGGTTCCGCGCCAGCCTGCATGAACCGCGGCAACCACGCGTTTTTCGGGATCGAAAAGCAGAACCGGCACACAATCGGCGGTTTGCACACAAATACAAATGCCCGGTTTGTCGGTTACCAGTGCGTCGGTGTCTTTCAGTTCGCTCTCTGGAATTTCATCGATTTCAACCACGCAGCTTGTGTGCGTTTGCCGTGGAAAAACCAGTCTTGAAACATCAATTCCCAGCTTTTGTGCGAGCAGTTCGCGGTTCAGTGCATAAATCTCTGGCGAGTCTCCGGTAAAACGTGTTTTTTCTGTTGGCAACGATTGTTTGGTACTGGTAAAAGCCACCAGGTTTTTGAATCCTGAAAAAACGGAGTAGGTAATAAAATTTTGAATATCAGGCATGGTTGATGAGTTCGCTGAGTTTTTCCCTGTTCACCAGTTTTACCGTTTTATTGGAAATGCTGATCAGGCCTTCTTTTTGCATATCGCTAAAAACCCTTGCCAGCGAAGGGCGTGTAACTCCAAAAAGGTCGGCAAGCTGTTGCTGGGTGTTTTTCAGTTCCACCGAATGAAACCTGTCGCCGGCCTGTTGCAGCAGGTAGTGTGCCACTTTTCCCCTGATGGTTTTAAAACTCAGAAAATGCAGTTTCTGCGATAAAAACTGCGCCCGTGATGAAATGCTGTTCAGATAATTGCGCAAAATCTGGCTGTTCATCTGGAGCAGTTTCAGAAATTCGCCCACCGGAATCACCAGGATACTGCATTTTTCATTGGCAGTAACGGTAACCGGAAATTTATTGTCCTGCCCGAAGAGAAATGCCGCTGCCAGTGGTTTTGGCGCTTCCACATCTTCAATTTTGATGATTTTTCCCGAGTAATCGATCATTTCGCCACGCACACTGCCCGAAATCACAATGTTCAGGTTGGTAACCGGTGCGCCGGCCACCACCACAATTTCATCTTTCAGAAATTTTTTTAACTGAAAATGAATCTGTTTCAGCAGTTTTTCAGCATCGTCAGCCGAAATTCCCCTGAAAACAGGACATTGTGACAAAAGTGCATAATCAATCATTTTTGTGTTTTGTAACAATTGGTACAACGATACAAACATACCGAACCTACTTTTGTTTTCAAATTAAAGCATTGAAAAATGATCCGGGAGATTGTAAAAATAGATGAAGATTTGTGCAACGGTTGCGGCGATTGTGTTCCGAACTGTCACGAAGGAGCTTTGCAGATTATTGACGGAAAGGCAAGGCTGATCAGCGAACTGATGTGCGACGGGCTGGGTGCCTGCATCGGTCACTGCCCGATGGGTGCGATTACCATTGAAGAGCGGGAAGCCGAAGAATACGACGAGGAACTTGTGATTGCGCAAATGGTACGAAGCGGTAAAAACACGGTTTTTGCCCACCTGAAACATTTGCAGGAACATGGCGAAACGGGTTTTCTGAATATTGCGCTCAATTACATAAAAGCCAACCGCGAACAAATGCCGTTTAAAATCAGCGAAGTACACGAGTTGCTGCACGGCAAAAAGGAAGAGCATTCACAAGGAAGCCAGGGAGCTGGTTGTGGTTGCGCAGGTTCGGCCCCGCAATCGTTTAATGCCGGCGGGTTTAAAATGGCGGTTCCGGCAGGCGATATACCTTCGGAACTTACCCAGTGGCCGGTTCAGATGCACCTGATTAATCCTGTCGCTTCTTATTTTAATGGTGCCGATTTGCTGGTGGCAGCCGATTGTGCCGCGTTTTCATACGGCAATTTTCACAACCACTTTATTAAAGGGAAAAAGCTGGTGATTGCCTGCCCGAAACTCGACCAGGGAAAAGATATTTATGTACAGAAGCTGGTGAAACTGATTGATGATGCCAGGGTGAATACAATTACAGTTGTGATTATGGAAGTTCCGTGTTGCGGCGGTTTGTCGCAAATGGTGCAGGTGGCCACGCAAATGGCTTCGCGTCGTGTTCCGGTAAAAGAAGTGGTGATTGGAATTAAAGGCGATATTTTATCGGAGGAATGGATGTAAGAAAGCAAAGATTTTCAGGTTAAAATCGGTTTGAAACTGGTTTTGAATGGCATTCCCGGATGGGGTGCCATTTTTTATTCAGGAAGCTGACTCATCCATTTCCATCCCGGAATGATGTGGATAATTTTCTCGTCAATCCTGATTTCATCTTCCTGATCAAAAGTAATAATTGTGCCTTCATTTAACTTCAGTGAGTTCATTGCTTCGAGAAGTCCTTTTGTTTCTCTTTCTTCGTTTTGAACATTTAATTGCCATGTGACCTGCATTGCAGAAAGAGGTTTTTGTTTTTCCCTGTATATAAAATCACATTCATGCTTTCCTTTAAAATACCATGTTTCGTTTTTTCTCCTTCGCAATTCAATAAACACGGCATTCTCCAGTAATCTGCCATAATCAGGCGATCCTGAAACGGATGAAAAATTGACTAATCCCTGGTCTATTCCGTAAACTTTTTTAGGATTTCGGGCTTGTACTTTCAGCGATGTATCGTATTTCGGGATCATAAAAATCAGGTATGAATCGGAAAGATAATTCAGAAAATCCATTACAGAAGTTGCAGAACCAATTCCGAAACTGTTTTTCAGATTATTAAAAGATACCTCTTTCCCGGTATTGGAAAGCAGAAATTGCACAACCTTCCTGTAAGCGTCATGATTCTTTAAATTGTACCGTGCAAAAATATCCCTGACAAGAATATCGGAAACAAGCGTTGAAAGCAATTCAGCATTTTGTGATTGCAAATACCCCGGAAAACCTCCATTGAAAATAAACTGGTTAAATGTTTCGGGACTTGCATTCAATGAACGGTATGATAAATATTCGCGAAATGAAAATGGAAAAACTTCGAAATCAAGATGTCGTCCGGTTAATTTTGTTCCTAACTCGGCGCTTAACATTTTTGCATTCGAACCGGTAAGAATAATTGTTTTTCCCCGGTCAACTGCATCACGGATATAACGCTCCCAGTTTTCGACATTTTGTATTTCATCAAAAAACATGAATTGGTTTGAACCATTCATTTCATTAAAAATTTCCTCCACTGTGTGAAAATCTCTCAAACCGAAATCAACGGTTCTGCTGTCTTCAAAATTGAAATAGTTTTCTGAATTATGTAACTGCATGATTTGTCGTAACAATGTACTTTTCCCTGAGCGTCTTACTCCGGTTAAGATGTATGCAAAAGGAGAAATTATATTGAACCTGTTTTTGGTCTCCCTTTCTATTTCATTTGCAATGATTGCCAGCCAACTTTTTTGCGATTGAATAATAT
>CAZXVT010000014.1:0-45842 GCA_964644015.1 uncultured Maribellus sp. | reverse complement strand
GTTAAATTACATTATCAAAAGAATGATACAACTATGCAAAAGTATCTGACATCAGATTTTTAAACCATTTCAACATGTCTTCACGATTTTCAGAATTGTACCCGTTTGATTCGGTTACACCGTTTCCGGTTACTACCATTGTTTTGGATGCCGGATCGTAACGGTAGATTGCTGTTAACCACGAAGCAGTGGTCAGTGTTATCGGTGTGAAACAGGAGGAATTTGTCATTGGTGACTGTTCAATTGTTCCACCTTTTAAAATCTGAATAATTGCTTCGGCACATACTTTAGCCTCAACATTGGCAATGTGACCAGCTTTTGGCTGTGTTGTGGACGATGAATCGCCGATAATGTGAATGCCAGCAAGATTTGGATTGGTTGATTCATAAGAAAGAACGTTAACTGCTGCCCATTTCCCATTTGCACTGTTTGCCAATCCAATTCCTGACTGAGAAATCAAATTTCCGGCTTTGTGGTTGGGAATTGCATTAATTACCTTTCCTTTAAACGTGCCGGCGCTTGTAACTACCGTCATCATATCAGCATTAATCGATGTTAACTGGGCATTCGGAACGTATGTGATAATACTTTTATGCGTTTCGGTAAACGCTTTGGTAAAGTTTTGAGGCTCTGCCAATATACCCGAATTGGCATCCAGAATAATTACCTTTCCACCTCCTTTTGTCCTTTTCAAATGGTCGGCCACAACACATGCACGTTCATAAGGACCTGGAGGACAGCGGTAGGGTGCTTTCGGGATGGTAAGAATAAAAGTATCACTTTTTGTCATTGAATTGATTTGATTTTTCAATGATGTGGTTTGAGTTCCTGCTTTCCATGCATGCACAATTTTTGCCTGGTTTGAAGATGAACCTGATAATGGCAGTGGATCAAAATCAATTCCGGGCGCAAGCACCAACCTGTCATAGGATAATGTTTTCCCATTTGAGAGTTTTACCTGCCTTACCACAGGATCGATATTGGTGACCGAACTATTTTCGAACTTTACTCCATATTTTGCCTGCAGAGTTGAATAGTTAAACGAAATCTGGCTTAAAGTACGCTCGCCAGTCAATACCATATTGCTGAAAATATTCGAAATATAGGTGGCATTAGGTTCAACCAACGTAACATCCACTCCTGTTCCACCCCAGAATCTGAGATATTTTGCAACAGTTGTTCCTGCCATGCCTCCGCCAACTACAATCACTCTGCCAACTGCTGCGGCACCGGTCATCAGTGGCGATGCAAAAGATGATTTCATCAGTGTTATGCCTGCAGTTGCTGCTCCAATGCTGAATAAAAATTTTCTACGTTCCATAATTAATATTTGCTTTGTTTTGAAATATAATTGGCAATTATTTTAATTTCTTCGGTAGTATAAGCCTTAGCATGAACATTCATGATATTTGACCTGGGATCCTTGGTTTTCATCTCGTTAATATCCGAAATGATACTTGAAGCGCTCTGTTCCCCAATTTTTAATTCACCAGCGTAACCATTTGTTCCGTGGCACTGAAAACAGTTTGAGGCCAGTACTCTCCCGGGGAGATCGATGTTGGTGGATTTTAGTGACATTTCCTGACTTACTTGCGTGTTTTCCACATTATCTGGTGGAAACAGATTGTCTTTACAGGAAATTAACGACATAAAGACGAGGCACAAAGCACCAGCAGAAGTTGCTTTTAAAAACTTTTTTTTCATACATCTTAGTTTTAAGTTTACTAATCAAAAATTATTATACCTGAATTGCCTTAACTTTAACAATATTCATACTTATATTTATAGATTAATACAATAATCTTAAAAACAATAAGTTATATGATTCTTCTCATTTGGTTTAGTTATCAAAATGATTTGTACTTTTCATTTTGATAATTAGATGAGGAAAACTCCTTTTATTCATTATATCACTGATTATAATGTTGAAAGTTATCCTCAAGTGCGAAGCTGAACATGAAAACATTCGGGTTTTTTTTTCGTTGTACTTCGAAATGCGAAAATTCAGAATTGAAATATTAATATCAGTACTTACAATTGCCATTGGACTGGTGGTGGCCACAATTGGTTATTTAGCTTATAAAAGTTTGACTGATATTGTAGTGGAAATCAGGGAAGGAACCCAGCCCGACAATAAAGTTTTTTTTATTAAAGATATTGCCGCTGACCTTACAAATCTTGAACACACTGTCAGGTTTTATTTACTGACAGGTAGCAACGAAGATATTGACCAGTATTATTTGATGGAAGACAGTATTAACCGGCAAATTACAGACCTGGGTAAACTGGAAACCGATGATGAAACTGATAAAATCCTGATTGATTCGTTTATTACACTTTCGAATGATAAGTTGAAACTCTGGGATAAAATTCTGACGACACAACTTCCGAAACAGAGTTTTTTCCCTTCCTATTCCCAATTTTTTAAAGATGTCAGCGAACGGCAAGCCGATACAACGTCGGGCAGAAAAAGCAGCCGGGTACCTGATTATTTTTCAGGAAGTTTAAAGGTTGAAAAAGATTCATCACCACAAATGAGCCGGGTGGAAATTGATTTACGAAGAAAAATCAGGCAAATGGAGTGGGAGATGTATAAAAGTCAGAAACGCAAAAATGTTATTGAATCAAAACTGATTGAAGAAGATGCAATTATCAGTGATCTTATTGCCAAAATTATCAGGGAAGTTGAAAACAAAAAGGCAGCCGACCTTGTGAAAAATACTGAAAAAGCAAATATGCTGGCCGAACAAACCATTGAAAGGCTGTCAGTTTACACCATTTCAGCTGTAGTTCTGTTGTTGCTCACATTATTTGTACTTTTTGTTTACCTGAATAAATCACGGGCAATGAGCAGGGTGTTAACAAGTTCACGTGAGAAAGCAGAAACACTGGCCAAAGCAAAAGAGCAATTTGCTGCCAATGTCAGTCACGAACTCCGCACGCCCGTTAATTCGATTTATGGTTTGGCTGAACAGTTGCGGCAAAAAACACTCGATCCGAATTCTGCCGAAATGGTTTCTGTGATTTTTAATTCGGCCAGCCATTTGCGAAATATTATAAACGACACCCTTGATTTTTCCAAAATTCAATCGCAAAAACTGGTTCTCGACAAAACTGGTTTTTCTCCTGAGGCTGTCTTCACCGAAGTAATATCACTTTTTAAAAACGAAGCAATCAAAAAAGGAATAGCGCTGGTTTTTCAATGGGAAGGAGAAAAACCTAAAGTCCTTGTGGGTGATTCATTTCGTTTGAAACAAATGATTATCAACCTGGTGGGCAATGCAATAAAGTTCACCGAAAAAGGGGAAGTGGCGTTGAAAGTAGACTCCCAGAACAGCGGAGATAAGAAGGTAGAATTGACAATTCAGGTGGTTGACACCGGAATCGGAGTTGAGGCGGATAAAATCGACTTTATTTTTGATGAATATGTGCAAATCGACAATCCTTCAGGAAAGAAATACAAGGGAACCGGGCTTGGACTTTCGATTGTAAAAAAACTTGTTGAGTTGCACGAAGGACAAATTGAGTTTGAGAGCAAACCTGGAAATGGAACCTGTGTAACCATGAGATTAAATTACGAGGAAGGAGAAGAACTGGAGCCCGGAAACATGGGTCTAACAATTTCTGATATTCCGGAATCGGTTAAAAGAATGTCGGTCTTAATTGCTGATGATGAAGAATATAATAGGTTTCTGATCAGAAATATTTTTGGAAAATGGGGAATCAGGTGCGTGGAAGTAAAAGAAGGAAATGAGGCTGTTCTGGCAGCACAAAACGAACGATTTGATTTAATTCTGATGGATCTGCATATGCCGGTTACCAACGGTATAGAAGCTACACGCCAAATCATGAAAAATAATCCTGAACCAGTTATTATTGCAGTTTCGGCAACTGTGGACGAGAATGAAAGACAGGCCTGCATCAACGCCGGAATGAAGGGATTTCTTTTTAAACCGTTTTCCGAAAAAGAACTTTTTGATTTGTTGATTTCTTTTACAAAAACCGATCTACAGAATAATCAAATTCAGCCTGATTATTCAGAATACATCAAACGGTTTTCGCATCTCGCAGGAGGAGATCAGAAATTTCTGGAAGAAATGATTCTGCTTTTTATAAAATCGATGGAAACCGGCATTTCCGAAATCGACGATGCAATTAATCAGAAAAATTGGGATGTGGTTAACACCAGCGCCCACCGGATGGCTGCCCCGTTAAAACACATTGCCGCCGACAAGATTTATAACCAGGTTAAAAAAATTGAAAAAGCGGCACAAAAAAAGGAGGCAGATTTGGTTGCATCAGTGTATGCTGAATTAAAACCTGCAATTGAAGAGTTGTTAACTTTTTTAAAATTGTATTTCGAAGAATACGGTGGGAATGAATTTCGTTCAATCTGAGAATTGATTTGTTGAATATTTCGGAACAGTAGTAATTTTGAACCGTATTTGGTAAAACTTTGGGTATGGATGAAAAACCGTTTAAAATTTTTGTGGTCGAGGATGATGATTGGTACAACAGGTTGCTGGTACATAATCTTTCGATGAATCCGGATTATGTAATTGAATCGTTTACCAACGGAAAGGATTGTCTTAATAATCTGGATAAGAATCCGGATGTGGTGACACTTGATTACAAGTTACCCGACATGCAGGGACTTGAAATTCTGAAAAGAATAAAAGCCGAAAATGAAGAAATCCAGGTTATTCTTATCTCGGAGCAGGATGAAATTGATGTGGTGGTTGAATTGTTAAAATACGGAGCCTACGATTATATTGTAAAATCGCGTGATATCAGGGAGCGGTTGCTGAACACGATACAAAACATCCGAAACGGGGTTAGCCTGAAAAAAGAAATTGTTTCGTTACGCAACGAAATAAAGAAAAAGTACAGCTACCAGAATACAATTGTCGGGAACAGTCCGGCAACAAAGAAAATTTACGATCAGATTGAAAAGGCCACCCGCACTAATATTTCGGTGGCAATAACCGGCGAAACAGGAACCGGAAAAGAACTTGTGGCAAAAGCCATTCATTATAATTCGTCGCGAGCTTCCAAACCTTTTGTAGCCGTTAATATGGCAGCAATTCCAAAAGACCTTGCCGAAAGCGAACTTTTCGGGCACGAAAAAGGCGCTTTTACAGGTGCCAATTTCCGGCGAATCGGGAAATTTGAAGAGGCAAACGGAGGCACACTTTTTCTCGACGAAATAACAGAAATGGATGTTTCGCTGCAGGCAAAATTGTTACGGGCATTGCAGGAAAAGGAGATTGTGAGGGTGGGAAATAACAAACCTGTAAAAACCGATTGCCGCATCATTGTTGCTTCTAACCAGAATTTTCAGGAAAGTGTCACCTCCGGAAAATTCAGACAGGACTTGTATTACAGACTTTATGGTTTTCCGGTTGAACTGCCGCCACTTCGTGAAAGAGGAAACGACATCATAATCCTGGCAAAACACTTTATCAAAGCATTTTGCAACGAGAACAATCTTTCGGTAAAAACAATTACACAACCAGCTATCGACAAACTGCTTTCTTATCCTTTCCCGGGGAATATCAGGGAGTTAAAGTCCGTTATCGAACTTGCAATTACTGTTACCGACACTGATGAAATTACCGATGAGGAAATTTATCTCGGTAAAAATGTGATGATTGGCGATTACATTGAAAAGGAGATTACACTCAGGGAATACAACATAAACATTGTAAAAAAATACCTCGAAAAGTACGACAACAACATCAAACTGGTGGCCGATAAACTTGATATTGGCGTTGCAACCATCTACCGGATGTTGAAGGAAGATTCGGAAAATTAACTGGTAAAATTTCAACCCCTTTCATTATCAAATTGATTAAAATCAATCAATTTGATAGTCAGAATATATTTTGATGTTTGATTAATTTTCAGATAATCAGAATGATAAATCATTGTTGGCGTATTGGCATATAATTGGACTTCAGGTTTAATGTCAAAAACAAAACAAAAATTAAACAGGAGGAAAAGTTATGGAAACTAAAGTTAAAACAATTGTAAGCTGGTCAACATTGGCAGTTTTAGTGCTGGTTGTATTGATTGGCGGAGTGGTTCTGGTAAATGATAAAAACCAAATAGAATCGCTGAACCAGGAAAACAGAAATCTTAACGCCGTTATTGAAACGCGCGATTCGCTTGTGAATGACATGGCAGGTACTTTCGATGAAATTGAACAAAACCTGACCTTTATTAAGGAAAAACGCGGACAGCTTGTTCTTGCCCAAAAAGAAGGAAATAAAAGCAGGAAGGAAATGCTGGTTGCTGACATTAAACTGATGAACGAAATGCTGGCAGAAAGCAGCAAAAAAATTGAAGACCTTGAAAAGAAGCTGAAATCATCGGGAGTTGATATTAAATCATACAAGAACAAGATTGATCAGCTAACGAAAACAATCAACGAACAGGACGAAAGCATAAAACAACTGCAGGCAGAACTGGATCAGCGTGATTTTACAATTGCTGAAAAGGATGTACAACTGGCAAAACTGAATGAAGACATCCTTTCTAAAGAAGACAGCCTTTTGAAAAAGTCGGAAATCATTGCCGAAAAATCGCAGGTAATCGAAGAAAAAGAGAATGAAATGAACAAGGCTTTTTTTGCAGCCGGATCACACCGTGAACTCATTGAAAAGGGAGTGTTGACAAAAGAAGGCGGTTTTCTGGGAATCGGGAAAAATATTTCAATCAAAGATGATCTCAACGAAAGGTTTTTTACCCAGCTTGATATCAGAAATACAAGCCAGTTTCCGTTGAATGCAAAAAAGGTAAAACTGATTACCGAGCATCCGGCCAATTCTTACAAACTGGTTGAAGAAAACGACAAAATCGCGTATCTCGAAATTGAGAATCCGCGTGAATTCTGGAAACTTTCAAAATATGTAATTGTAGAAACAAGAAAATAACTCAGGGAGGCTTTATAAATCGCAAAACAAAGCATGTTTTTGGTTGCGGATAGTCATTGGATGATGTTCAGGAACATGTAAGTAAACAGGAGAAATGAAATACTTTCTCCTGTTTTTGTTTTGAAAACGGGAGACGAAAAAGATCAGGAAAGTACTGTTTAATTAAGTTGCGGAAACAGATTGACAGGAAAATCTCAGTAATTAGTATTAAAAAATGAATCGAATGAAATTTTTGGTTAATTAGCTGTACTAACCAAAAAGGTTATGGAGAAAAAAACTTGTATTCTTTTTTGCCGGTGCAAGGCTGAAGTTATCAGTGCTGAATCGCTTGACCGCATTGCTTTTGGGTTGAAAAACCTGGCTGCTGATGTATTTGAGCTGCACGATTTGTGTGCGCTGGCTTTGCATGAAAAGGATTTTCTGAATAAACTCGGAAACGATTTCAACCAAAAAATCATCATTGCCTGCTATCCCCGTGCCATCAAAAATATGTTCAGGCAAAACAAAATTGATTTTGGCGATTTTGAAGTGCTGAATTTTAAAGTTCTTGAGCCGGAAACTATCTTTTCAAAACTTGAAACCGAATTTCAGATTGAAAAAGGCGAAGCGCGTTACCAGGTTCAGATTTCTGAACTTGATGTTCCGGCCTGGTATCCAGTAATCGACGAGTCGCTCTGCTCATTGTGCGGAAAATGCGCCCGTTTTTGTTTGTTTGGCGTTTATAGTTTCGATAAAAAAAGTCTGAAAGTGGTTGAACCGCTGGCCTGCAAAAACAATTGTCCGGCTTGCGGAAGGACTTGCCCGGCTTCAGCCATCATTTTTCCGCGTTTGGCAGAAAACACAGTGCTGGCAGGCGACGAACCCAACGGCAACAAAATTTCGGTCGATCGGGGAAGTATTTTATCGGCGCTCAATGCACGAAACCAGAACCGGAGGAATATTTTCAGGCAGGGAGTTGTTGAACAAGCTGAGGATGAGCGGAGAAAAGCACTCAAAGAGTTTAAAAACAGCGTGGTATTCAAAAAAAATGATTAAACGGATACTGAAAAATACCGATAAAAAGTGCCTTTACAAATTCGTGTTCAACATGGGAATAAAAGGTACATTAGGTTTTGCGCGTTATCAGAGAAGACTGAAAAAAGGAGATTTTTTTCCGGCATTTCATTTTATTTCGGTAACCGATGATTGTAATCTGAATTGCCAGGGTTGCTGGGTAACACACAAAAAGAAAAACGCCCGGATGTCGCCTGAAACCTTAAACAGAATTATCAACGAAACAAAGGCAAAGGGTTCTTATTTCTTCGGAATTTTAGGAGGTGAGCCTCTGATGTACAAACCACTTTTTGAAGTTTTGCGAAAACATCCCGATTGTTATTTTCAGCTCTTTACCAACGGAACCCTGCTGACAAAAGAAGTTGCCGGGGAATTGCAGAAAATTGCGAATGTAACACCACTGATCAGTTTTGAAGGTGACGAAATAATTGCCGATGTGAGACGTCGCGGGAAAGATGTTTACCGGCGTACTCTGGAAGCGGTGGAAAATGCCACCGGCGCAGGATTGATCACCGGCGTGGCCATGAGTGTCTGCAAATCAAACATGCAACTGGCTCTTTCCGATGAATTTATCAATTCGCTGATTCAGAAAAATGTGGCCTACCTCTGGTACTACATCTACCGTCCGGTTGGTGCCGAGTCAACGGTTGAACTGGCGCTCGACAAAACCGAAATTCAGCAACTCCGACAGTTTATGGTTGACGCCCGTTCGCGTTTCGATATTGCTATTATTGATGCTTATTGGGATCAGGATGGAAACGGACTTTGCCCGGCAGCAACGGGTTTGAGCCACCACATCAACGCATCGGGTTTTATTGAACCCTGCCCGGTTATCCAGTTTGCAACCGACAATGTTTCCGACAAACCGCTTGAAAATATTTATCGTGAATCAGTTTTTCTGAAACAGTTGAAAAATGAAATTCCGAAAAAAACCAACGGATGCATTATCATGGAAGACCCGCAGTGGCTGGTGGAAATGGTGGAGAAACACAATGCTGCCGATACTTCGGGCCGGGAAAATGAAATTTCGAGATTAAAATCAATGCCGGTGGTTCCCAGTCACGGATCGGGTGTTCCGGTGCCTGAAAAAGGCTGGATTTACAGGTTTGCCAAAAAAAGAGCTTTCTTTGGGTTGGGAGCTTACGGATAGCATGAAGTTGAAAAAACGCATATTGAAGGTTCCGAAAGACCGGAAAATCCGTGATTTGTTGCGGAAAGAAGTGGGTGTTTATGCGGCCGGAAACGAAATCCTGCCTCCGGCTTCTTTTGATATTCTTGAAAAACATGCTGCAATAATACTGGATCAATCAGGCATCAGTCATGATTACCTCGATTTTACGATCGTTCTTTTGGGAAACGAAACCTGGCGCGACGTGGTGAATGCGACTCCTTTTAACCGCCGGTTGCTTTTACTGCCGCAGTGTTTGCGAAACAACCTGGAATGCAAGGCAGAATTCGATAACCTCGGACTTATTTGTGCAGGATGCAAAAGTTGCCAGATTGATGGCATTCTTACCAAAGCCGAAAAACTGGGCTACGCCACGCTGGTAGCCGAAGGAACAACCGTTGCCATCGGGCTGGTGGAAGAAGGGTCGATTGACGCGGTGATTGGTGTGAGTTGCATGCCGGTTTTGCAAAACTCTTTTGAACCGGTTTCACACGCTGCGGTTCCGGTAATCGGGTTGCCACTGCTTTTTGATGGCTGCTCTAACACGACCATCGATTACAACTGGCTTTTTGAGGAAATAGAACAAATCTCAGAAAATGAGAAAGTAAGACCACTTTCAGTTTCGTTACTAAAAAGTAAAGTGGAGGATTATTTCACGGCTGAAAATCTGAAAAAATTCTTTCCCGGGAACTCGGAAACCGAAAAACTGGCCCTGAAAACCATGACTTTGGGCGGTCAGCGAATGCGGCCGTTGTTAACAGTACTTGCTATCCAGTCTTATTCCAACCAAATCTCAGAAGAAGTGCAATCCGCTCTGGCCGTGATTATTGAGTGTTTTCACAAAGCATCGCTTGTGCACGATGATATTCAGGATGACGAGGATTTCCGGTACAATCAGCCGGCATTGCACAGAACGGCGGGAATTCCTGTCGCCATCAACATTGGAGATTATCTCACCGGGAAAGGCTACAAACTGCTTTCAGCAATTGATTGCGATCCGGTTGTGAAAGCAGAATGTCTGAAAGTTGTTGCTTCATCGCATCTCAATCTTTCCGAAGGACAGGGCGCTGACATACTTTTGCAGCAAAACATGGCACGGCAACCGGTGAAGGATGTTTTGAAGATTTTTGAACTGAAAACCGGTGAGGCCGTGAAAGTTGCGTTATTAACTGGCGCCATTGCCGGAAATGCGCCCGAAAACGACCTGAAAATACTGGCCGATTTTGCCGGTTATTTCGGAATTGCCTACCAGATTCGGGATGATTTAAACGAACTGCACGAAAATAACGACCTGAAACATGCTTTTGATTTTCCGTTTCTGCTTTCATTGCTGAATCAAAGCATCAACGGGCATACGCCAACGTTTCAGGAAATCATGAAAACCGGTAATCTTGCTGTGCTTTTGGAGAGTTTTAAACAATATGAAACTGAGACCACAGCCCTGAAATTTTTGGATGATTACCTGCAAAAATGTTACGCCGAACTCGATAAGCTGCAAAACCGGAAAATGAGGCTGAGTTTGTACGGTGTGATGGGAAAAGTGTTCAAACGTTAAAGTGAAAAACCAGGCTGCATACCTTCCGTTTTATCTTCAGTTTATTGCTGAAATTGAAAAGGGTTTTTTGATGCTCGACGAAACAAGCCGGGCAGAAGTAGCAGATTTTGTGAAAACACAGCAGCACAAAAACGGCGCTTTCACCGGCCGCGCCGGAAATCCCGATCTTTATTACTCGCTGTTTGGTGCCTGGCTTTCAAAAGCACTGAATCTGGATGAACAACTCACAAACCTGAGAAATTTTATCTTGTCCGGAAAATTTGATTCCCAAAAAGGAGTCGGTCAGTTTTCAGTTTTGCTGCTTGGTTTAATGGCGGGAGTGCCGGAATACAGCAAAACCGGAATGATAAAACTTGTCCGTATTTTCCGCGAAACAAAAAATCTGAGTCCGGGTTATCGTTTTTTTCTTTTTATGCTGAGTTTCGATGCTTTGTATGGAAAAAACCGGCCGATATACTTTTTTACCAGAATAATCCTGCGATTTTATAAGCCCTCAGAAGATTTGCCCTGCAGTTTTTTGGCAGCCCTGCTTTTGGCAAAATTTATCACCGGCGGAAAAATTAACCGGGAAACATTGCATTTGCTGGCTTTTTTTGAAAAAGGGGAGGGATTTAAAGCTTTCAGGGAACAGCCAAATGCAGATCTCCTTTCAACAGCCGTGGCGCTTTTTGCACTCAAAAAAACCGGAACTGATTTGCGGTTTTTGGCTCCCGATTGTTTGAAACTTGCCGGAGAAAATTATGATAATGGCGCTTTTCTTTCGGGTGATGGCGATTTTTCCCGCGATCTGGAATATACGTTCTATGGTTTGCTAATTTTGGGTACACTTTCGTAACATGAACAGAGAAGATATCGCTGCCAGGTTAAATGTGGTTGGTAAACTAATTGCCAGTGAATTACGACCGGAAGGATACTGGGAAGGCTGGTTGTCGTCGAGTGCATTGGGAGTTGCGGTGGCCGTTGCTGCGCTGCATTTCGATGATGCAGTGCAAAATGCTACGGAAATCAGGAAGGGAATTCATTGGCTGCAAAAAAATATCAACTCCGATGGCAGTTTTGGCGACACACCCGAAAGTAAGGGAAATGTAAGTACCAGTTTGTTGGTTTATGCAGCGCTGAATCTTTATGCTGCAAGCGATATAACAGTAAAAGAGACACAGCTTAAAATTGCCGGCTACCTCCACTCTCTGCATATCGATGTTCATTCGTCGCAAGTGGCGGAGTTTATTTTAGCGCACTATCAGAAAGATTATACATTTTCGGTGCCCATTCTGGCCATGTGCGGCGTTTGTGGCGTTCCGGGAAATGACGCATTTAATCACATTCCGCAACTGCCTTTCGAGCTTTCTTTATTACCCCGGAAATTCTACCGTTTGCTGAATCTGAGTGTTGTGAGTTATGCAATTCCGGCGTTGGTGGCAGTGGGAATCCTAATTTACAAAAAGAAAGAATCAAATCTTTTCTGGCGGATTATCCGAAGATTTTCGATTAAAAAGGCAATGAAAATTTTGCACCGGATGTTGCATGAAAGTGGTGGATTTCTGGAGGCAATTCCATTGACAGCTTTTGTATCACTGAGCCTGATCAATTCAGGTTTTGCCAACACAGATGTGGTGAAAAAAGGAATTCAGTTTTTGAAACGAACCCAGCGCGAAGATGGTGGCTGGCCCATCGATGTTGATTTATCAACGTGGGTGACTTCCCTTTCGGTAAAAGCGTTCCGCGGAAAACAGGAAGGCTTTCTCAATTCTGATCAGGAGGATAAAATTGCTGATTATTTCAGGTTGATTCAGAACGAAAAAATTCATCCGTTTAATGGTACCGGGCCCGGTGGCTGGGGCTGGACCAAATTTTCAGGTTCGGTTCCCGATGGAGACGACACGCCCGGAGCGATGCTGGCGCTGCTGAAACTTGAGCCGAAAAACAAAATAAAACACGAAGTTTTGAATGCAGCGAACTGGCTGCGGGAATTACAGAACAGCGACGGCGGATTCCCCACATTTTCGCGTGGCTGGGGAAAGCTGCCTTTCGATCAGAGTTGCTCCGATCTGACGGGCCATTGTTTACTGGCTGTTTCGGAAGTGATGGAGAATTATCAGGATGAATTATCGCGAAAGGAATCTGAAAATCTGAAGAAGATTTTTGAGGGAGCTTTGCAATATCTTGAGAAAAAGCAGTCGGACAACGGAAGCTGGCTCCCGCTGTGGTTTGGAAATCAACTGACAGCAAATCACACAAATCCGGTTTACGGAACAGCCAAAGTTGTAACTTATTTAAAAGACGCTGCTTTGCATAACTGGCATTCAACCCAAACCAGGAATAAGCTTGAAAAGATGATCCGGAAGGGGAACGATTTTCTGGTCGGGGTTCAGAATGAAGACGGAAGTTGGGGCGGCGATAAAAACGTTCCGGGAACTATTGAAGAAACATCGCTGGCCGTTTCGGCGCTGATTTCGAAGAAAAATCTTGAAATCTGCGAATCGGGGCTGAAATGGCTCGAAAAAACGATACAGGAGAAAGGTTTTGTTTCGGCGCCCATCGGTTTATATTTTGCCTCACTTTGGTACGACGAAAAAATGTATCCGCTGACTGCTTATCTGGAAGCCCTGGCCCGCGCAGAAGAAACCCTTTAACTGAGTTTACTGACAAATTGGATTTTCAAAGCATTAATTTCCTGTATGTTTTGTCTTGTTTAGTTTATCTGATATTGTACCCCCAACCCCTTGAAGAGGGCTGTAACCCGGTAAAAACAGGTAACATTTACTCAACTCGCAGCCCCAAAGTCCCCTTTAGGGGATTTAGGGGTGAATTAGGAACGAATACGGATATTCATATTATTTTTAAACACTGAAAAGAACTTGAAGCAGCAACTTATGAATCAGCAAAGAAATCTTGTCAGGACTTTTGGCCTGGGCTACGTTATCATATTTGTAATTGCCAACATTATCGGATCAGGAGTTTATAAAAAGGTGGCACCGATGGCAGCCGAACTTCATTCCTCGACCTGGATTTTACTGGCATGGATTGCAGCTGGAATCATCACCATTTTCGGAGCGCTGAGTAATGCCGAAGTTGCCGGATTACTGGCAGATACAGGCGGAGAATATGTTTACCATCGCAAGATTTATAACAGGTTTTTTGCTTTTATGTATGGCTGGTCGCTTTTCACAGTCATTCAAACGGCTACCATTTCGTCGCTTGCCTATATTTTTGCCCAGTCGCTCAACAGTATTTTACCCTTGCCCCAATTGCTCACCTCCTTGCAGGATTTTTCAGTCTTGGGCGTGTTTTTTCCGTTTCGCGATTTCGGGGTGAAGTTTACTGCCATCCTGTTGATTCTTCTTCTTACAGCGCTCAATATTTCGGGGTTGAAAAGTGGCGCCTGGACCAGCAAAGCAATATTCTGGCTGGTAATTGCCGGTTTATCGCTGATTGTGATTTCCGGACTTACCAAGAATGCCGAAATGCCTGAAAACTTTTTGAATTTTGGCGATATCACGGCTGGTAGTGTCACCTTCTCTTCCTTTTTTGCGGCAATGTTGGCTGCTTTCTGGGCATACCAGGGATGGGTTTCGGTGGGATTTATCGGCGGCGAAATCAAAGATGCCAACCGCAATATTCCCCGTGGAGTGGTCATTGGCGTTTTTGTTGTTATCGCCATTTACCTGCTGGTTAATTTTACCTATCTGTCGGTTCTTTCGGTGCCAGAACTGGAAAATATTCACAATGCCGGCAACCAGATTGCAGCGGTTGAAGCTGTAAAAAGCTACTGGGGAAATGCAGGCGTTCTGTTTATTTCATTACTGATATTATTAACCACGCTGGGATGCACCAATGCCAGCATTCTCACCGGGGCGCGACCGTATTATGCTATGGCGCGCGACAGGCAGTTTTTTCAGTCGATTGGAAAACTGAACAAAGCCAATGTTCCCGGGAATTCGTTGCTCTGGCAGGGAATCTGGGCATCGGCGCTTGTCCTCTCCGGAACCTTCGATCAGCTTACGGACATGGTAATTTTTGCCGTTTTTATTTTCTATGGAGCCACAACTTTGGGTGTTTTTATTCTCCGCCGCCGGATGCCCGATGCACACCGTCCGTATAAAGTCTGGGGCTATCCATTAATACCTGCTTTTTATATTCTTTTCTGTATTGTTTTGATATTCAATACAATTTTTACCCGGCCGCGTGAGGCAATTATGGGATTGATTCTTATTCTGGCGGGTATTCCGGTTTTTTATTTTCTTCGGAATAAGCTGAAAAATTGAAATGATTATCTGAAAATAGGTCTGTTCCCTTTTGAATTACAGCAGGCTAAATTCCGTCCGCAAATGCAATCATTTTTCAAGCGATATTTGTGGCGGACGGGTGTTCTTTTATCTCCATTTTTCTACAAAGATTTTGCTCCTCCGGAGCTATTTTGAAACTTCAATTTAAGGCATTAAATCTTCAGCGACAGCGTCGCGCAATATTTGTAGCAAGAGATGACGAATTAAATACAAGCTCCAGAGGAGCGAAACTTTTGTTAAACATTCCACTGAGGTTTTGACAATTCGCGGTTTCCTTTATTTTTGCCCGTGAAAACTTTTAAGCAATGAGGCTACTAATCATCATATTTCCACTGATTTTACTTTTTACCGACAATCCATCGCGTTCTTTCCGCGCGGAGCAGATGAATTTTACGCGTGTTCGCGAGGCATATTCTGGCAAGGAAAAAACTGTACTGAAAAACCTGGCTGAGAATTCACTGTCGCGTGACAGTCTGCAGATTTATCTCCGGGCTTTTAAAACCGAAAAAATTATCGAGTTGTGGGCAAAGAACATTGGTGACAAACAGTTTAAGCTGATCAAAGAATTTCCGATTTGTGAGATTTCCGGCGATATCGGACCCAAAAGGCGTTCCGGGGATTTGCAGGTTCCCGAAGGTTTTTACCACATTTCCGATCTGAACCCTTTCAGTAAATATTATTTGTCGATGCAGATTAACTACCCGAATGCATCCGACAGTATCCGCGGTGTAAAAGGGCGGTTGGGCAATCTCATTTTTATTCACGGCGCCTGCGAATCATCCGGTTGTATTTCCATTACCGATGAAAAAATCAAGGAATTGTATGTGTATTACATCGAATCCTGCAACAGTGGGCAAAAACAGGTTGACCTGACCATTTTCCCGGCAAAACTGGATGATAAAACCTATTCAAAACTGGCATCGGCATACAGTAAAAACAAAGACAAATCCAGTCTTTGGGCCGATCTGAAAAAAAGCTATGATATTTTCAGCCTGAAAAAAATCCCTCCTTCAGTAGCATTTCTCCCTGACGGCTCACATAAAATTGAAGCAACTAAAAATTAGATAATACAAAGCAAAAATCAGGTGGGTGGATGAAGTCGTTTCACAAACCATTCACGTACTTTTTCCATGGTTTTTTGCTGCGAGGCGGGCGCCCTTCTTTTACCGGTTGAGCGTTCGGCACTGTTTTCGGGCGCTCCCCAGCGAACTTCCACACAATCGTTGGGATTGTAAGCCATCTCAAAAGCCTCTTTTCTTTTCAGAATTTCAGCAAGGGTGAGCTCCTGTTTCGATCCGTCGGTGCGGGTGTAAGTGATGGTTAATTCGTTGGTTTTTTCTTCGAGAAGTGTTTGCACTTTTCCCTTCATTTTTTCAGGCGAACTCAATGCCGGAATATCAAAATCAGCCGGAAAGCAAACAACCTGTTCCGGAAAATTAAGCACGGCGTCCATGGCAATCAGCAAACGCAAATCGCGGTTCGGGGTTGAAAAATCTTCCCACTGTCCGCCGGTCAGAAAAACACCTTTTGCATTCGAAGGCATGGGAATCACGGCGCCGGGATGGGCTTTCATGTAAGCTTCTCCATTATCGACCGATTTCACCCTCATTTGCAACTGCTCGTGCAGGGCAGTAATCAAATTCAGCAAAGCATCCTCCGGGTCAAGCGGTTTTGGATTAATCAGGCGTTCCATAAGACGGTAAAAAGTTTCCCTGTCCATGTTTTTTTGTTGCATCGAAAAAGGAATAAATCCTGAAGAATTTGTCAGTTCATTGTTGGAAAGAAGTTTTGTTTTACCATTCTCCCAAACAATCGGCCTGAACATTTTAAATCCGGGTTCGCCCACCACTTCCGAAGTATTAAAAAGAAAATTGCCTTTCCAGAATCGCTTGATAGCAATGGTTCCATCGGGTTGTGCGTCAACCGCCAGTAAAACACCGGGGTCTTTTTTTGTTTGCGGAATCCAGCTTACCAGCGTAAAAGTGTGTCCATACGGATCGGCAAACACGGTTCCGGGCAGCAGCGATTTACGTTCGAGTGCCACCGGGTAATAATCCGATTTTTCGTTATCTAACGCGGTGCGGCCGGTTCCCGAATGCACACCATTCATCAGAATTCTCAGGAAAATATTAAACGATTGCACCGGGTTGCTTTTCGAAGGCGATGTTTCGTTGGTGATCCATTCACCGGCCTGCGGATTTTTCCCGATGTAACCCCGGTCGCAAATGTGATAACCAAACGGCAATCCCAGTTTCCAGGCAAAGTAAGCACGCAGAAAAAACGGATTGTCGGCGCAGTCGGGCTCCATGGCTACTTTTGCCTTGCTGTTTGCGTCATCCTCACCAAGCGAAAGATGGTTGAATAAAACGTTTCGCTCCCTGTCGCGAGTCACTTCGTGCAGTGCCCCCCACGACGTTTGTTCGTTGCTGTTGCCAAAAAGTGCGTTGATCCACGCTGAATAAAGTAGTTCAGTTGTATTGTCCCAGCTCCGGGTGGTTGTCCATACTCCTTTTTGTGGCACCGTTTTCTGAGGAGCAATTTCAAATTCGATTGCCGTTTCTTTTCCTTTAATATTCAGAATTGCCTTGTATTTTCCGGCTTCTGCAGCAGCAAAATCATCAATTCGCCAATACGGAATTTCATTTCCTTTTTTACTTCCGGTTGGTTGAATTTTTCCGTTGGAACCCATTAAAAAAATTTCAGCTTTCAGAATGCTTTCGCCTCCGGCAGTAAAAATGCGGAAAGTCTCTCCCGGTGAAGGATTTCGGGGAGTTACCAACAATGCAGGTTCCGGATTATAATCTGCCAGATCCGTCGCATTTTCCACAATTACTGAATCCTGGCTGCCATCGGTTTTATGGTTGGAATTTTTACTGGTGCACGATTCAGTCAGAAAAAACACAACCGGAGCCAATATCAGTACTAAAAGAATGTGGAAAGAAATTTTTATGCAACTGCCAGCCGCCAGTCGTTTGCTTCTGGCTACTTGCTTCTGGCCGCTGCTCAATTTAAATACTTTCATGTTGAACCATTAACGATGTATTCCTTACTCAGTACTCATTACTCTGTACTTATATCTCAATTGTACCACGGATGATCTTTTACATTCACAATTCCTTCGGTTCCTGTTGAACCCAAAATACGGCGGGCAGCCACCAGTTTTCGTTCAGGAACGAATTTCGGATCTTTCGGATCGAGACTACTGACATGCACTTTTCCTGAAGCATGAATAAAATAGCTGTCGCCTGTGTAAATTCCAACGTGACTGATTCTTTCGGCAGAGCGGCCGAAAAACAGCAGGTCTCCTGGCTGAAAGTTGCGCCAGTCGCTGATTCCGAGTGGTTGACCGTATTTTGCCTGCTGCGAGGCGTCGCGTGCCAGGATCACACCTTCAGAATAAAAAACCGTTTTTGTAAATCCTGAACAGTCGGCTCCCTTGCCCGAAGTTCCGCCCCAGAGATAGGGCAGTCCCGTCATTTTACGGGCAGTTTTTAAAAGCGATTTTGCATCAGGAATAATATTTATCCACTCGTTGTATGGGAGGCAATCGGATTTTTTCACAAAAGCTTCGCGTCCGTCGGGCGTTCTGATTTTCAGAAATCCTCCTTTTTTGCCGGTGACCTCAAACAGATCACCCAGAGTGAGGTCAGAAACCACGTCGCCATTTTCATCAGGAGTTTCAAACGACAGTCCGAAAAGATCTTTAAAAACAGCACGTTCCGATTTTTTCCAGTGTTTGATTTCTTCGGCGGTTAAACGCTGCAATCCGGCTGCATCCATCCACCCGATATATTTTTCGGGAGTCTGAACGCGGTACCATTTGTTGCCGGCATCGAGCACTTTCAGCGGTGTTCCCATCAAAACCTGCGAAACAAGTTCCGAAGCATCGTCGGGTTGGGCGCGCAGGTTCGAAACTGACAAAGTACCCAGCGCCCACGTTTTTTCGCCAACTGCTGCATCGGGCAAAACCCTCACTGAGTCGGTAAATTGTACATTTCTTTCTTTCAGGAAACCGAGAACCTGGTTTTTTGCTTCCGGAAGATCGGTTTCTCCTTTTACCACAACCAAAGGCTGCAGCGTGTCTTTGAAAGTAATTTCAAGAATGGCTACCCGTTTGTCGGGGACAAGTTGCTTTTGCAGTGTTTGCAATTCCTGCAGCAAAGTATTATACGAAACTGGCTGTGCCGATCCCTGAAAAAAGGCGATCAGCAAAAAAATCAGTATCGCGTATTGATATAGTTTCTTCATTTCCTGATAAAAACAGCGACTGCAAAATTAAATGAACTTATTGGTTCGATTGGAAAATGAGAGGAAAAAATTGTAATGCAGATAAAAACCATAACTATTAATTTGAATGAAAAACAATTCAGTTTTAGGATTAACGGGATTGAAATATTTGGCTTGTCTTCAGAATTTCTCCAAATTGCCTTTGTATTATTGCCCGGAAAATGCAAAAACATGAAGTTGCTGATTGTTGAAGATAACCTGAAACTGCTCGATGCCATCACCGAAACGCTTTCGGGTGCAGGCTTTCTATGCGAAACGGCTGAAAATTTCACCCAGGCACACGAAAAGATTTTTCTTTATCATTACGATATTCTGGTGGTGGATATTAATCTGCCCGACGGTTCGGGACTCGATTTGATAAACGAAGTCCGGAAACAAGATGCATCAACCGGAATCATTGTGGTTTCAGCGCGCAATTCGCTGGACAATAAACTGGAAGGACTGGAGCTGGGTGCCGACGACTACATTACAAAACCATTTGACATGGCCGAGCTGGTGGCACGCGTTAAATCGCTGATTCGCCGCCGTAACTTTGGCGGTTCAAATGTTGTCAGTGTTGGCGGACTGACAATTGATACCGACAGGCGGGAAGTAATTTCTTCGGGCCAGGTAATCGATCTCACCAAAAGCGAATACGACATCCTGATGTTTTTTATTTCAAACCAAAACAGGGTGCTCACACGCGAAAGCATTGCCGAACACATCTGGGGCGACAACATGGATTTGGCCGACTCATTCGATTTTATTTATTCGCACATCAAAAACCTCCGGAAAAAAATCACAGCTTCCGGCTCCGGCGATCCGATTAAAGCGGTGTATGGAATTGGTTATAAATTCAGCATTTCGGAAAACAGTTAAGCTATGAAACTGATAAAAAGGACCTATTTATATACTGTGCTCTGGTTTCCACTGGTATTGATTATCGGGAGTGTTTTCATTTTTTATATGATTCGTTACATCAATTACGAAGAAACCGACGAATTTCTGACTTATGAAATGCAGCGACTGATAAAATACCACCAGGAATTTAATGATCTTCCTGATTTTCATAATGTCGCGGCCATTTTACCGGATGTAAAATACGACAGCCCGGTTTTTAAAGACACTTTTCTGTTAGAACCTGCCGACAATGAAATGATTCCGTACAGGGAACTTTATTTTACCATCGAACACAACAATACCAACCAAACCATTGTTTTGCGCCACTTGCTTCCCGGTAAAGATGATATTGCAGAAGGAACATTGCTGATTATTCTGGGACTGATGTTGCTGATTTCTCTGCTCGTTTTTGTGATTCTGAACGTGGTGGCAGGCAAAATCTGGAAACCATTTTACCAGACTCTGGAAAAACTGACGGCTTTTAAAATCAGCGGGCCATTGCCCCAATTACCTTCCACCGGAATCGACGAATTCCGTTTGCTGAACACCACCCTCGAAAACCTGCTGAAAAAGGCTGTTACAGATTACCGGCACAACAAGGAGTTTGGTGAAAATGCCTCGCACGAATTGCAGACACACCTCGCCATCATCAGGGCAAACACCGAAAAGCTGATCAACGGAACCGGCGACAGCGAAATTCCCGGTGAACTGGAAAAAATCTATTCGACCGTAACAGCATTGTCGCAGATACAGAAATCGTTGCTGTTGTTGGGTAAAATCGGGAACCAGGAGTTCAGCAACCGGGTTCGTACAAACCTGAAGGAAACAGTGGAAAAATCGCTTGAAATTTTTGCTGAAGCCGTCGAAATCAGGGAAATAAAAGTAACACCCGAAATATCGGATTGTGTGGTGAACATTGATGGCGGACTGGCAGAAATACTGATAAACAACCTGTTAAAAAATGCAGTCAAATACAATGTTCAACAGGGTTTTATTCAAATCGTGCTCAACAAACGCGAACTGGTAATTTCAAACAGCGGTGAACCATCAGCCGGAAGTTCAGAAAATATGATGAATCGTTTTGAAAAAGGAAAGAATGGAAATTTCGGAATCGGTCTCGCCATTGTGAAGCAAATATGCGAACTCAACGGTTTCTCCGTCTTCTATACAGTTTCTGAACAGTCGGTACACGAGGTCAGGGTTTCTCTGAATACCTGACATTCAATTCAAAAAAAGAAATTACCTGTTAGTTTTTCCTGTCTTTTCTGAAATCTCCAGAATGTCTCCAATTTCAGTTTCTACTTTCACAGCTGTAAACATTAAAAAACAGAAATGATGAAACAGATGATGAAAATGATGGCAGTGGTGATTTTTATTCTTGCTGCCGGTTACGCAAATGCCCAGTACAAAGGGCCGGGAGCGCAGACAGCGATTCTTAAAGTTAAGGAAGTGACCGATCAGGCTGCTAAACTCGACAGGAGCGATGCAAAAGTAAAACTGCAGGGCTTTGTGATTGAACAGATCAACTCCGACACCTACTGGTTTAAAGATGAAACAGGAAAAATAAAGGTGGAAATCGAAAAAAAGTACCTTCCGGCTGTGAGTTTCGACGATAAAACCGAAGTGATTATTACCGGCGAAGTTGATTATGATTTGCTCGAAGGAACCGAAATCGAAGTAAAACATGTTGAAATAAAGTCTCCTTCGCCCGGAATTTAAAGCAAGGAAACTTTCTGAAAAGCCCCCTTTCACTCAAACATTTTAAAACAGAATTGTTATGAAACAAATACTTACAGCAGTGTTGTTGCTGCATTTCAGCCTGGCTTTTGCACAGGCCGATAACAAATTATACATCAGCAAGGTAAAGGAAATCTGCCCGGATGCACACATCACCGAAGTGGAAAGAAAAAGCACGTATATCGAAATCGAGTATCTGTGCGACGATCTGCTGGTGGAAACCGGTTTTGGTATGAATGGTGAATGGCTTTATACCGAAACAGAAGCCACTCTTCCGGAGTCGCTGAAAGAGAAGATTCACAAAAGACTTGAAAAGAAGTACGCCGACTGGACTGTTGACGATTATTCGCTTGTAAAAATGGCCGACACCTCTTTTTACAAAGTGGAACTCATCCGCGACGGGGTGGAGGAGAACGCCTATTTTACAAAAGATGGCAAATATTACCATTCCAAAAACAATGTAAACGACGAACCCTGGAATCTTGAGGGTTTGAAGTCATCGACGGCATTTAAAAGTGCGAACTATAATTTTGCAGCACCCGCAAAGATTTTCGATATGCCTGATCTGCTGAAGGAAATTTCAGGAATTGCCATGGGCGAAAATGGCAGGTTGTTTTGTGTGCAGGACGAGTTGGGAATTGTTTTTGAATACGATACCCGCGCTGAAGATATTTCGGGAATATTCAGGTTTACCGACATTGGTGATTTTGAAGATGTTGCTGTTGTTGACGACAAGGTTTTTGTGTTGCGCAGCGACGGCGCCCTTTTCAGTTTCAATTACCGGAATTTTAACGGGAAGGTCAGCAAAATAAATGTCCCGGTTAATTGTCTGAATCTCGAAGGGTTGGATTACAATGTAAAAAACGGGCTTCTTTATTTGGCGTGTAAAGATGCAAATTTCGACCAGTCTGGTAACGACAGGATTATTTATGCTTTCGATCCCGAAAAACAAATAATCCCTTCCGTTCTTCTGCAGATAAAAGGAGAAAATATCAGCCGTGTATTGACCGAAAATTATGCCGGTGCCAATATTGCCAAAGCACGCATCAATCCTTCGGCTGTGGCTGTTCACCCGCGCACCGGCGAATTGTATGTTTTGTCGGCTGCCGGAAGAATGATTGCCGTTTATGAAGGAGATAAGCTGAAAAATGTTTTTCCGCTCCCTGCTGAAATTTATTATAAACCTGAGGGGCTGGCTTTTGCCTCTTCAGGCGATTTGTATATTTCGAGCGAAGGAATCAAGAACGGTTATGTTGACGGGCAGATTTTCTTTTTGCCCGAAGTAAAACAATGATTTCTTTCGGCTAAAAAAAGGCGATCCGGACATTCAGGATCGCCTTTTTTGAAATTCAAAATATAAATGAAACCGTTTCAGTTGATAATAATTTTCAACGTTTCTGAGTGTTTTTCACTGGCAATTTTCAGCAAATAAACACCGCTTGCCAAATTGGGGTGAATAACTTTCCGGTTGTCAGTCATTTTCAGTTTTTCGCTGTAAACCAGGTTCCCGCCGATTGTCAGAATTTCCACCGTTTCAAAATCAAAACCGGCATGAATATTCAGCTCATTGTCGGCCGGGTTCGGAAAAACCCTTGTTGTCCCGGTTTTTGAAATATCTGTTGCAGGGGTTGTGTTTCCGGCTTTTCGTGAAAAAGTAATCCATTTTAACAGGAATAATTTTCCGGTTCCGTTGCCTGTAAATTTCAGGTAAACATCGTGTCTGCCCGAAACCGCTGAAACTGCAGTTTTAAACGATTTGTATGTATTCAGATTTCCGGTAGCGGAAATGGCACATTCTGCTATTTTGTTGCCTGTATCGATGGAGTCGAGCCAGACTTCAATCATTCCGCCGGTTGTGTTACACGCAGCCGAAAATTCAACCGAATCGGGTACCGGATAATAACTGCCGTCGCCAAACTCAACACCGGCATACAAAGCCCAGTCGTTGTTATGAATATTATCCAGGGTATTGATTCCGGAGCCTGCCGCGGTTTTGGTGGTGCCAAACTGGTTGGCAGGGCATTCGGCTAAAATCGGGGTAAAAGCATCGCGGTAAATATACAGATCGAACCAGGCAGCGGTGGCTCCCTGCACAAAAAGGCCCTGCCGGGTGCCGATCCAGGTGGTAAAATCGGAGTAGGAATCAACAATCGAAATGTTGAAGTTTTGACCCACTTGTTTCCAGGTAATGCCATCTTCACTGAAAAAACCTGTGATGATATGGTTTACGCGAACTATTTTTAACCAAAGTGTGTCGCTTTCATTTTCAGCTTCATAAACTGTATTTTCAAAGCTGAAAACCACTCCCTTTTTCCCGGTTGATATTTGCGTACTGACCAGTTTCACATATTTTGTTTCGTCGCCACGCATGATCATCAGCCCGGCCTGTTCGTTAGCCGATTTCGGTTTAAAGTCAACTCTTGTAATCAGCGAATAGTTGTGTTCTCCGTCATTTTTTGAAACATAAGTCCAGCGCGAAGTGGTTTTGGGAGTGAGCCGCAACCAGCCCGGGCGTTCAGTCAGTGAGGATTTGTTAGTAGCTGTTTGTCCCAAATACGACCATTCAGGATTTAATTTTTCTGTATCAAAAAAATCGGACTTGGGTACCATCCACGGAATTCCGCTGCCGGGAAGTTTTGGTGCAGCAAACGACTGGTTGATCGGGTAGTCGGCAATAGGTTTGCCGTTTGCATTGTATTTTACCTGGTTCAGCAATCCCTGGCGGCCCTGTCCTTTCCATTCGCCTTTGGCATACAGCGGGTGAACGACCCACGAAGTGCTGTCGTCGAGCATTACAGCCGGAGAGGCATGGTTCGGACTGGTAAAAAGTGAACCGCTTTTCAGAGGATCAGTTTCGTTAAAAAAATCGCCCAGCATTTCCCACGAAGCCTGGTCGGCAGTGAGGGTTTTACTTCGCATCACTTTCTGCCCGCCTGCCAGGTCGCGTGCAAATGAGTAATAATAGTAGCCGCCGAATTTCCACATTACTGGTCCTTCCGCCCAACTGTAAGGATAAGAAGGAGATGGATTCAGCCAGGTGAGGTTATAAACCACACCGGTTGGCTGACCATTGGCATTCAGTTCAACGATACCATTATTAGGTTGTCCGTTTTTCACCACCAGGTACCATTTGTTATCATCATCGATAAAAATCGAATTGTCGTAACCCAAAGTGTAAGGCAGTGATGCGGGATCATTCACTCTGACAGGTGTTGCCCACGGGCCTTCGGGATTGTCGGCTTTGGCAAAATACATGGTATTTGCCCGCGAAAAAAAGTCCCACCATTTTCCGTTATAAAAAACCACGTGTCCGCCCCAGCATCCTGCCCCCGGTGAATCGCCAAAAACCGACCATGAAGCACTTACCGGTTGCGCAATGGCCCGCCAATGTACCAGGTCGGTTGAATGATAAATAACCGGTGTGATATTGAATGAGGACCCGGTGGTGTAAAAATCATTGCCAACACGCGTTACAGTACAATCCGGATGATCGCCCGGAATAACCGGATTCATGTAAGTTTTAAACGAAGGTGACTGGGCTCCGGAAATAACAAAAGCGATTAAAAACGGAATGAGAATAAAAATTCTTTTCATTGTGAATTATTTTTCGATGATCATTTTCCGGCTGCCGGTGTAATCATCAGTTTTTAAAGTATAAATGTAAATTCCTTCAGGGAGTTCGCGTGCATTAAATGTTGCCGTATGTTTCCCGGCAGGGTATTTTATCCCTGCCAGTTCTTTGATTTCAGTACCGGCAGTGTTGAAAACTTTCAGGGAAACAAAGGTTTCTGCCGGAATTTCAAAAGGAATAATTGTTTCTCCTGAAACCGGATTCGGATAGTTTTGCTCCAGCAAAAAATCCTTTGCAACCATCAATTCTTTTGTTCCCACAAGTGGTCCGTTGTAACCCATAATCTGCAGCATTTTTTTTGCATATCGTTTTCCCAGTTCACGATATCCGGCAGAATTAAAATGAAGATTGTCATTTGCATCGGTGCATTTGCTTGATGAAATAACATACGAAGTTGGGATTGATTGTGGCAGCCTGTTGATAATGGTATTCATGCTGGCGCAAATTCCGCCCTGGTCGGCATGAACCACTTCACCTGCCAGCAGCGGAACCGAATCTGATTTCAGGTTCAGGTCGGTGAGCAGATCGTTGTATATCTTTTTCACTTTTGCCGGCCATTGTGTATCGCCGGTATTCGATTCCCCCTGATGTAACAGGATTCCTTTGATAACGCCATCTTTTTGCGCTAATTTGGCCATGTCAACCAGATATCCATATGGATTTCCGTTGTATTCTGCAATAATGTTTTTCAGCCAGGTTTCGGTAATGGATGCAACATAAGTTGTATAGCCTTCTTTGTCGTACAATTCGATTTTACAGCCTGCTACCGAAACGTTAATTATCCCGATCCGGATACTGTCAGGAAGATTTTCAACCATCGTTCTTCCAAAATAATCGGCAGGCGAGAGACCGCTCCAGCAACGTGTTAAAGGAGGAACAGCCGGATACCATTTTCCTTTTGTGCGGTTGAGGTTGGAACAGTTCACCGACTGTAAAACCTGTAACCTGCTGTTTACTTTTTTATCCTGTGTTTCAATTGTTCCCTGACCTTCCATATTCGATTGCCCAAAACAAAGGAAGATGTAAAAATTCTGGTCCTGGGAGAAACCACGGTTCGATAACAAGAGCGTAACAACCAGAAATGATACTTTTAAAAAGTTTGAAATTTTCATTTTATTGGCTAAATCGTTAATTATTAAAATTTTCTGAAAGTTTGTAAAGATACTTTTCTGTATAAAGTCTGAATCCGTTTTAATATTATTTCTTTTCAGGCAAAACAGGGTTTCCTGTTCCCCACCAGTTTGTCCAGCGTGCAAAATCAACATTTGGGTAAGGATGAACCTCCACATTTGTATTGGCTGAAGTATTGCCCAAAAGGAATTTTTCGACAAACGCAATCACTTCCGGTCGTTGTACATCAGGCAACTGGCAATGTGGGTGACCGGCAACGATGGAGTAACCAAACCTGTCAGAGATTCCAAAAGTTTCCCAAACTTTTTTGGCGGCTTTGCACGAAACATAACCCGATTCATCGGCTAACCACTCGTAATCGGGGTTTCCGAGAACCAGCAACGCGCGTGGCGCCACCATCGCCATCAGTTCGTGGTGATCGTAAGGCAGCTTCGGAACATCATTTGAAAACTGAAACAACGATTCCATAAACCATTCGTGACTGGTTTTGCCCAAAGTTTCCACATTGCCCAGCGTTTCGGAAACACGCCAGGCAGCAGCGCCGCCACCACCCGATTCCTGCGCGATACAAAGTGAGATGCGTTCGTCAAAGGCAGCGGCAAAAAGCGCCATTTTTCCGGCAAAGGAACAGCCGGTGATCGCTAATCTTTTTAAATCGATGGGCAGGTCTTTGGCAACCAGTTCCATTCCGTCAATCAGCCGGCTCACACCCCACGACCAGGCTGCATAAGCGCCCATGTGCACGAGGTTTGGATAAAGTTTGTTGATGGGTTCGTTGCCCCGTTTTTGCTGCCAGGCCATCACATTTCCAAAGTTGAAAGGAATTTGTGCGATTCCACGACTGGCAAAAATATCGGCCGGCAAACTGCCCGATCCACGGCCAATTCCAATAACAGCCGGAAAAGGACCGGTTCCTTCAGGAAGCGTAATTTTAGAAGTAATCGTCAGTGTCTGTCCGTTTTTAGTCACATTCACAGTGAGCAAACCATCCACATAAGTTGCTGTAATGGTATCAGGGCGGGCAGGTTTTTCCCCGATTTCGTAATGCTGAATCTCCGCCCCGATCTCATTCCGGCGGCGCTCCCAGTCTTTAAAATCAGTGGAGCGGCCACTTCCGTCTGACCATGCAAAAGGGTCAGTCAGCGGAGCAGTAACCGGCAGTTCATCCAGTGTTGGCAAAACCGGTTTTTGGAATCCTGCACCGGTATTTTCGGCTCCGTAAACAAGCGGAACCTGCTGGGCAAATAAGCTGGTACTGAGGAACAAATTCAGTAAAAGCAATAAAGTTTTACGTTTCATTTTTATTGATATTTTATTGTACAGTTAGTCTATTTACATTCAATTTTTATCTCCGCATCTTTCAACCCTGCTGACTTTGCTTTCAGAAGGATCGCTCCTTTTTCGCCCGGTTTCGAACGGACAATTGCCAGCGCCATCCCGTTAAAAGCATTGCGGGAAAGCGAAGGAAATGCCACCAGGTTCATGGCGTCGCCGTTGTCGGTGGCCACAATTTCACCCGGGCCTTCGATATTGAATTCGATGAGGTTGTTGGATCGCGGAACCATCAGCCCCTCTTTGTCGCAAATTTTCAGAGTTACAAACGACAAATCCTTTCCATCGGCGCTGATGATTTCCCTGTCAGCTATTGCGTTTAACTGCGCTGCTTCGCCGGTTGTTTTTACAGTTTCTTCAGCCCAGACTTCCCCTTTTTTGTAGGCCACGGCTTTCAGTTCACCGGGTTCGTAACGGATTTCATCCCAGCGCAACCGGTATTCATATTCTCTTTTTTTCTTTTTCCCCAGCGATTTTCCGTTCAGAAACAATTCTGCTTCATCACCCGAAGTAAAAACATGAACCGGGGTAATTTCGCCAACCCTTTCAGGCCAGTTCCAGTGTGGCAGAATGTGTACCATGGGCAGGTCGGGCCGCCAGTGCGACTGGTACAGATAATACCTGTCTTTTTTAAATCCGGCCAGATCGATAATCCCTGAATAAGAACTTTTTGCTTCATAATAAGGTGTGGGTTCTCCGATATAATCCCAGCCTGTCCACACAAATTCGCCGGCAACAAAAGGATGTTTTTCCAGCGAGGCAAAAACTTTATCAGCAGTGGAGCCAAAATCAACCGCATGCAGTTCATACGAACTAACCTGGCAGATTTTTGAATCGCCGCCACGGCCATCGCGAACCGGTGCGCTCACCTGATCTGAAACCGGGAAAAGATAAATACCGCGACTGCTGAATGCCGAAGCTGTTTCGCAACTGATGATCATTTTCTCCGGAAATTTCTGGTGAAAAGCATCGTATTGCGCGGGTGTCCTGATGCGGTCGGTTCCTTCAAATTCAAGATCCTGTCTGATTCCTTCGCCCTGGTAATTCAGGCCAATCAGGTCAGGGACCGCAGACAGCGGCATATCGGGTTTGGCAAAATTCATAGCCAGAATCGTCGGCCGTGTCGGGTCTTCCTTTTTAATTATATTTTGAATTCTTTGTGCCACGGCTGCACCTTCTTCGGCAGTGTATTGTTCACCCACTTCGTTTCCGAAACTCCAGATAATCACCGATGGACAATTTTTGTCGCGACGGATAAAAGCACGGGTGTCTGGTTCCGACCAATCCCTGAAAATAAGATGAAAATCGTGAGGCGTTTTTTTGCGTTCCCACGAATCAAAAATTTCATCAATCACCAGGAATCCCATTTTATCGGTTAATTCGAGTAATTCCGGGGCAGGTGGATTGTGCGACATGCGAATGGCGTTGCAACCCATTTCGCGCAGAATCTCAAGCTGGCGTTCAGCCGCGCGCGTATTAAAAGCGGCACCCAAAGCACCCAGATCATGGTGGTTGTTCACGCCTTTTATAAAAATACGTTCGCCATTTACCAGCAATCCTTTGTCGGGGTTGAATTCCAGCGACCGGATGCCAAACCGGGTTTCGTACTCATCGATGATTTTGCCGTTTTGTGAAAGCGTTGTAACCGCCACATATAAATTGGGCTGTTGAGTTGGCGGTGGCCCCCAGAGTTTTGGATTTTCAATTTTTACTGAATGCTCTCCCGAAACAGATTCACCTGCCTGAAGTTGCATTTTCAGGGATTCAAAAACTGCCACAGGTTTTGCTGATTTTTCCCCTTTTTTATCCAGTTCAAAAACCGAGGTGAAAACTTCTATTTCTGTAGTTGTCCCTGATTGATTATCGACTTTTACCACCAGACTGATGGTTGCCAATTCTTTGGAAATGTTGGTGGTTTTGATGGTGGTTCCCCACTGTGCTAAATGAATCGGGCTGGTTTTTACAAGCCACACATTGCGGTACAAACCGGCTCCCGGGTACCAGCGGGCAGAGTGATTCGGATTGTCGATGCGGATGGCAAGCTGGTTTTCGCCGCCAAAATTGAGAAAAGGAGTGAGATTGAGCCGCCAGGAGTTGTACCCGTAAGGCCAACCGCCAACAAGCTGTCCGTTCAGCCACACAATGGCATACGACATGGCGCCGTCAACATCCAGAAAAACCGATTTTCCCTTGTCGGAGGCAGGAATATCCAGCTTTTTCCGGTACCAGGCAACACCATTCACGGGCAAACGCCCCATTCCGCCACCCACTTCCGAATCCCAGCCAGTCTGAAACGGACCTTTTGCAGCCCAATCGTGCGGGAGATTGACATTTTCCCAGTCACCATCGTCAAAACCAGGTTGTACAAATGGAAAATCACTACCGGGATTTCCTTCGGGGCGGATATGTTTTTTGTCCGGGTCGTTGATAAAATCGTTGGCAGAGGGCAGTATCCAGGGTTTCAGAGCCTGTTGTTTTGTCCCGGCTTCAACGGCTTCAGTAGGTTTGGCATCGGCCACTTTGTTTTCAGTTCCAATCGTGACTTCGGGCCGCACATCATACATCAGGCTGTCGGCTTCTTTTGCAGAGTTGTATTTAAAAAACTTCCATCCTTCATTGATCGAAATCCGTTGTCTTACATTTTCAGTTTGAATTTCTCGGGTACTGCAACCCAATAAAAAAGCGAGTGTCAGCAGTAAAATAAAGGAGGCGTTGATCAGTCTGAACCAATATTTGTGATTATTTATTCTGCTCATGATTTCACTGTTTAGTTTCAGTTGTAAACGGAGAAGCCGGCAACCCTTCCTTGTTGCAAAGGTTGGCACCGTTGGGATTATCAGCCCACGCATAACGCACGACTACCGGGTTTTTTATGTTTTCATTCCAGACGATCACTTTGTTGTTTTTGATTTCTGCTTTTGCCCACACAAACTTTTTATCGGCTTCGGCAATGGCAAAATATCCGGGTTCTTTTCCATCCGAAGTGGTCAGACCGCTGCCACATTCAGAAAATGTGATTTCGATTTTGTTGTTTTTGATTTTCATCGATTGATACAATGGCCCCGATGCTACAAGGTTTTTTTCGCCATAAACATTTTTACGGGCAGCCAAAAGCAACCTTTCGCTTACTTCTTTTTTGCGCAGCGGATGAATGTCGTTCCATTCGCCCAAACCCAGTGTTATCACCAGCGATGTGTTGGGTACCGAAAGTATTTTCAGTTGTTCATTGCGCAAAATGGCCCAATCACTTTCCGAGGGTTCGGTTTTCTCTTCGAGGTAGTTGGGCAACTGTACACACAAAAAAGGCAAATCTTTGTTATTCAACAGGCTGCGCCATTCTGTAATCAAAGCCGAAAGTACATTTGCATACCCGGCCGGACGTTCGGCATTGGTTTCACCCTGATACCAGATTACACCTTTAAAAGTATAATTACTGATTGGTTTGAACATGGCGTTAAAAAGCCCGAGTGGTTTGGAAGGCAGAAAAGTGGAAACAGGAGCAGGGCCTGTTGTTGCCCCAATATTGTATTTCCAGCTTCCTTTCAGATCGAATTTTTGCCCGTCAATTGTAAGTTGATAAGGTTTGTCTTTGATAAAACCTCCAATTGCAGACTGGCTGACGACACGCACGGTTATTATATTTTTCCCCGGTTTCAGGATTCCGGCGGCAATATTGTAGCGGCGCGGAGGATACTGGTAACCCACACTTCCCACAAAGTGTCCGTTTACAAAAACCGAGTCGCTGTCAACAATTCGGCCCATTTCAAGATAAGCCGGTTTGCCGGCACAGTTTTCCGGCAGGTCAATTTCTTTGCGAAGCCAGACAACACCACTTTCAAAATTTATGTTTTCGCTGAAGTTTCCGGGAAGCCGGAACTCCGGCCACGAAGAATCGTCAAAGTCTGCACTTGTCCACGAAATTCCCTGGTGACCCTTGTCGCTTTTGTTCAGTTCTCCAAACCATTGCTGGCTGGCAGCCTGTTCTGTGGCAAGCAGATTGGCCAGATAAATGCTGTCGGACAACTGTTTTGCAATCGCAAATTGTTCGGGAAAAGCTTTCAGCGTTTCTTCACTCAGCCAGCTTTCGGCAGCCGAACCACCGGCCGCACACTGAATGATTCCGACCGGGATTTTGTATTTTTCGTAAAGTCCGCGGGCAAAAAAATAACCCACTGCCGAGTATTTCAGAATATTTTGCGGATTGGCTTCCTCCCATTTTCCACCCTGAATATCGTTTTGCGGTTGCCTGAAATTCCATCGCACCGGAACCTGGAAAAGCCTGATTCCGGAATTGGCACTTGTGGCTATCTCATTTTCATAAAGCGGAGCAACCCGGCTCATCGGGGTTTCCATGTTCGATTGACCTGAGCAGAGCCACACATCGCCAAAAAGAATATTTTTCAGGGTGATCCGGTTTTCGCCGGATAATTCCATGAAATGCGGCCCGCCGGCTTTTTGTGGCGGAAGTATGATTGTCCAATTTCCTTCAGCAGAAGTAATGGTTTCAAAAAGCTGGTTGTTGAAATTCAGTGTCACTTTTTCACCGGCATTTGCCCAACCCCAGATTTTTACGGGTGTTTCGCGCTGCAATACCATGCCATCGCTCACAAGTTTTGGTAAACGCACTTCTGCAAAAACAGAAAAACTGATCAGTAAAAGAAGGAACGAAAGTAGTTTTGCGCGGTAAAAAGAAGAATGCCGGTAATAAATTCCCTGCAGATTCTGGTTTGATTCGTTCGTTCTCATATTCTGATCGTCAGTTTTACAAGTTTACAATTTTAATTCAGCTTGAAGTATTCAAAATTAAATATCATTTTTCTAAAATCAGTTTTGAGTTATTCAGGCAGTGTTTATATGCATCCGGTATCAACGAACAGTCGCGTAATCCTGATTTTGCTGAAATAAAATGTATTTTTGAAAGCAATATTTTCATCACTGAATAAGCTAAAAAAAACATAAATCATCATAATTAAATTGAACATGAAAACCAAAATCACCGGATTTGTTTTGTTATCCCTGCTTTTTGCCTGCGCGCCAAAACCACAGGTGGAAGAACAAAAAGCTACTCCGCAGCCAAAAACTTTCAGTATTGAAAAAGCAGTGGTTTACCGCACTGCCAAATCAACCGGCGAAAAGCTGGCACAGTCTGAAACATTAACTTTTGCCGAATTTGGCCAGCCAACTGAGAGACAGCCCTGTATATTTATCGATCCGCTCAATACCTTCCAGGAAATGGTGGGAATCGGCGGCGCTTTGACTGATGCTTCGGCTGAGGTTTTTGCCAAACTGCCCGATGCAAAAAAACAGGAACTGATTGCAGCTTATTACGATAAGGAAAAGGGAATCGGGTACAATTTTTCGCGCACCAACATTGCCAGCTGCGATTTTTCGAGTGGCAGTTATGATTATGTGGCTGAAAACGATTCAACACTTTCCACTTTCTCCATCGATCATGATAAACAATTTAAAATTCCCTTGATAAAAGAGGTGTTTAAAGCATCGGGCGAAAACATGAAATTATTTGTGAGTCCCTGGAGTCCGCCCGCCTGGATGAAAGACAACAACGACCGCTTGCACGGTGGCAAACTGCTCGAAAAATACAAACAGGCCTGGGCCAACCATTACATAAAATTTATTCAGGCCTACGAAGCAGAAGGAATTCCGGTGTGGGGACTTTCGGTGCAGAATGAACCGATGGCGGTGCAAATCTGGGAGTCGTGTGTTTACACCGCCACCGAAGAACGTGATTTTGTGAAACAATATCTTGGCCCCACTTTGCAAAATTCAGGAATGAGCGACAAAAAACTGATTGTGTGGGACCACAACCGCGACCTGATTTACCAGCGTGCCTCCACCATTTTTAATGATCCTGAAGCTGCAAAATACATCTGGGGAATCGGGTTTCACTGGTACGAAACCTGGACCGGCAGCGACATGCAGTTTCAGAATCTGAAGGCGGTTCACGAAACATTTCCGGACAAACACCTTGTTTTTACCGAAGGTTGTGCCGAATCGTTTGCCACTGACGCCATTTATGAATGGCGCCTGGGAGAACGTTATGGCTACTCGATGCTGAACGATTTCAACAACGGCACCGTGGCCTGGACCGACTGGAATATTCTGCTTGACGAACAGGGAGGCCCGAACCATGTGAAAAATTTCTGCTTTGCTCCGGTACACGCCAATACTGCAACCGGCGAACTGATTTATACCAACAGTTATTATTACATCGGTCATTTTTCAAAGTTTATCCAGCCCGGGGCAAAAAGAATTTCGTCGTCTTCGTCGCGCGATGTGCTGCAAACAACCGCTTTTCTGAATCCTGATGGAAAAATTGTGGTAGTGATCCTGAACACAACCGACACCGACATGGATTTCAAACTCTGGTGCCAGGAAAAAGCTGTCGATATGAAAAGCCTGGGCCATTCAATTATGACAGTGATTATATAATGTTGTACAGGTAAAGAATAAACGAGATCAACCAAATGAAAAACCGATTTTTATTGTTGCTGATTCTGACTGTAATTGCATTTTCGTGTACCAGGAAACAGGAAGCAATCCCACTGGCAGAACATCCGCGGCCCGATTTTGAAAGGGCTGTCTGGCAGAATCTGAACGGAACCTGGCAATTTAAACCCGATTCTTTAAACATGGGGCTATCCGAAAACTGGCAAAATATTCCCGAAACTTTCGACAGCAAAATTGTGGTTCCGTTTTCTTGGGCAAGCCCATTAAGCGGAATAAAAATGCCAAAAGTAAATTATGGCTGGTACTCGCGCACTTTTACCATCGAAAATGCAGAAAGCTGGAAGGGGAAGAACATCTGGCTTGTTTTCTGTGCAAGCGATTTTAATACCACAGTGTGGGTAAATGGCAAAGAAGCTGGCAGTCATTCAGGCGGTTATGTACCATTCAGTTTTAATATTTCAGATTTACTCGTCGATGGCGAAAACCGGCTGACTGTGCGTGTGGAAGATGAAGAACTGGAAAACCGGCCTTCCGGGAAACAATATTATGGCAACGCCAAAGGAATCTGGCAGACTGTTTATCTCGAATCCAGATCAGAAAATTATATTCGAAATATCCGTTTCACACCTGACATTGACAAACAAACAGTAACCGCTGAAATCAACCTTGTTTCACCAGCTGGACAAGCTGTAAAATTCGGGTTGAAAGGGAAGAATAATCCACTTGATTTTAGTGGCGAAATACCCGCCGGAAGCAAGTCAGCCACATTTACGATTCCGGTTGCTGACATGAAATTGTGGAATCTCGATGATCCGTTTTTATACGAAGTTACAGCTTCGGTGAACGGGGAGAAAACCAGCGATGAAGTTTCAACCTATTTCGGAATGCGCAAGATTTCGGCAGTCGATATCCCCGGAAAGGATTTTCAATATGTGGCACTCAACAACGAACCCATTTATATGAAACTGACTTTAGACCAGAGTTATCATCCTGAAGGATTTTACACTTTCCCTTCTGACCAGTTCATGAAAGAAGAGATTCAGCGGGCAAAAGATCTCGGCCTGAATGGTTTGAGAATTCATATCAAAGCTGAAGTTCCCCGAAAACTTTATTGGGCCGACAAGCTGGGTTTGCTGATTATGGAAGATATCCCCAATTTCTGGGGAGAACCTGATTCGATTGCCAGGGCCAACTGGGAGTACATTGCCGAACAGGAAATGGAACGCGATTACAATCACCCGTCCATTTTCTCGTGGGTATTGTTTAACGAAACCTGGGGACTTTTCAGCAAAGATTCTGTTTCGGGCAAACGAAGCTACACTCCCGAAACACAGGAGTGGGTGAGAAGCTGGTATCACAAAGCCAAAGCTTTTGACCCGACCCGCCTGGTGGAAGACAATTCGCCCTGTAACTGGGACCATGTTGTAACCGACATCAATACCTGGCACAGCTATTTGCCTGCCCGTCACTGGGCCGGATTTCTCGACAATGTGGTGACCAATACTTACTCGGGTTCCACTTTCAATTATATCGGAGGAAACAAACAGGGAAACGAACCCATGTTTAACTCCGAATGTGGAGCCGTTTGGGGATATGCCGGGAGTACAGGTGATATCGACCTGACCTGGGAATACCATATTATGATGAATGAGTTCCGCAAACGACCCAAAGTGGCCGGTTTCCTGTTTACCGAATTTCATGATGTGATTAACGAATGGAACGGTTATTACCGGTTCGACAGGTCGAAAAAAATGTTCGGGCTCGATGAGTTGGTTCCGGGAATGACCATGAACGATTTTCATGCTGATTTGTATGTTATTCCGGGTGATGATTTCTACAGAGAATATCCGGGTGGCGAAACTGTTCAGATACCGGTGGGAATCAACGCGGTCACCTCAAAAATTCCGGAGAACCTGAAAATAAAATTTGCGGTTTACGGGTGGAACAGCCAGGGCGATAAAGTGGATCTTACACAGGGAGAAATGGCTGCCAATGCCGAGCCTTTTACATTTTTGCCACAAAGTCCGGTGTCAGTAACAATGCCTGCCGAAACAATGGTAATGATTTTTGCCACAACATTGGAAGATGGTTCCGGCAAAGTACTGCAACGGAATTTTATCCCTTTCAGGGTGAAAGGCGCCATTGAAAATAAAATGGTTGTAACACGAAAACCATCAGAATTTGCGGCTGCCGAATGGAGCGTGAAATATAAACAGGTTCTCGACGGAAAGAAAGTGTGGGGAATGGGATCGGGTTATTTTGAATATGAATTTGCTGTTCCTGAAGGAGTTTTGGCAGAAAACATTGAGAATATTGAATTCAGGGCCGAGCTGTCATCAAGATATCCACAGGAAAAATACCTCGAATACGGTGAAGCCGAAGGAATCGGGATGACCATTGTTTCTGAAAAAGGAACGATTCCGGGTTATGGTAAAAACAGTTTTCCGCAGACCGATGAAAAAACGCATGGTTCATTGGTTACCATTACTGCTAATAATCAGAAAATTACACAGGTTGAGTTAACTGACGATCCGGCCGACCATAATGGCTTGTTATCGTGGATGAACCAGGTTCCGGGTTGGGAATGGGGTGCCGAAGACCACAATAAACCGTGGATGCTCGAAGAAGCCGGTTCATATGGTTATGTTGTTACCGCATCACTGGATGAGGTTGCAAAAAAATCAGCATTTGAAACAGGCAAAATTGTAATCCGGTTGTTTGTTGATGAGGCAGGAAGCAATCGCGGCGGACTTTCTGTGTATGGTGCCGAATCAGGCAAATACCCGATGGATCTTTCCTTGATCTTTAAATTGAAACAGTAAACAAATGTTTGTTTTTCAGGAAAGAGGCAGCAAATGATTATTTCAATTGCTGCTTCTTTCGTCATTGGGTTTATGGTTCAATGTCGTATAGTTTAGAAATTTCCACCATCGAAATGCCCCTATCAAGAAATCAGGCCCCTAAAAGGGGACTTGTCCAGCTCCCCTTTTGAGGCTGGGGGTAAAAATGAGGGATTGCCTAACCAAACGGTATTGATTTATGATTTAATAATTTTTTTTGTGAAGGAATTATTTGTATTGCAGGTGATTTCTGTCTCTGTTTTTACTATTTGAGTATTCTTTTTATAATCTGACACCTTAGTATTGGAAACAAGGGGCAACTTTGCACAAGTTTATTGAGAAAGAAATTGTCAGTTGCTTAATTGAGAATTCGTTCTGAATTTTACAGTTTGTGATTGAGGATTCAAAATACTGACAAATGAATTCGGAGTATAAACTTACTGGGCATTAGTTTCATATTCCGGCCCTCAGCAAGATTGTTAACAGCAACAGGCAAAGGTAAAAAAGGAAGTTCCCCGCTTCCTTTTCTTTTTTCCCGATTTTCATCTTTCAACCTGAATTCCGGCGAACGCATTCCCTCTCGCCTGAGGCGAGACGGGGTAAGCAAACAAAACACTTAAAAAAGTACTTGACGGAATCGGATTTCTCGTCAGCTTGCTGCGAGAAGTTTCAATTTATGATACTTTTTTCCTGATCAATGACGATTCGCGGTATTTACCGGGAGTCATGCCTTCAATATCTCTGAAAACCCGCATGAAATTCACCATTGAACCAAACCCGGATTTTTCTGAAATGTAATCAAGCGAGTAATTTTTTGACGATTCCTCCTGCAGCAGTTTTTTTGCTTCTATAACTCTGTAACGGTTGACAAACTCGCTGAAAGTACAGGAGAATTCTGTATTTATCAGTTTTGAAATATAGGTTCGGTTGGTATTCAGTTTTTCTGAAACATCGGTGATTTTCAAATCTGGATTTTTGAAAACTTCTTCTTCAGCGAATAAATTCAACAATTTTTCTTTTAGTTTGGCTGAGTTTTCGTTTTTCAGGGCTATTTCCGGAGCACCTTTTTCATCTGTTTCAATCTCGGCAACTGCATGATTTTGCATCAACCCTTCCACGCCGATAATAAACATTAACACACTGAATATAAAAGATGGAATTGTCAATAATCCAACAGAGTCAACAAATACGCTGCGCCCGATAAAATTAAAAATGATACTCATGACCGAAGTAATAACAAGGGAGTATAGTAAAACTTTAACCCAGAGAATGGAACGGCTCTGGAGGTTTGAATAAAAGTTGGCAATCCTTTTATTATATCGTCGAATAAGACTTTGTCCTTTGAAGACATAATATATTACCTGAATAAGAAATACAATCCTCGAAACTTGAAAAATGGATTTCTGCACCTGCATTGATAAAGAGAAATTTTCAACATCACCGTTTCTGTCCATCAGGTATTGAAAATAGGTTTTTTGTTCATCAGTGTTCATCATCCTGAAAACAACAAAAGCAGATAGACCAGCAAGAACTCCGGGAATCAGGTGAACCAGGTTCGCAGTCTTGTAATCCGATTCAACTGTAAGCAGCCTGACATACCAATAAAATAACGGGTAAACGGCAAGTGAAGCAAAGTTGTAGATCGAATTGAAATAGATATAACCTGTTTCAACTTTCTGAAAAAAATGAGCATGTGAGAGATATACCAAAAAGGCTGAAAACATAAAAATGCCCAGAAAAAATTTCGCCCTGTTTTTCTCCCTTCTTGTCAACAATAATACAACTGTCCAGAAAAGGGTAACATACATGGGGGTGTAAATTATAATATCCTGAACCATAATCAATTGTTAATAATTTATCCCGCTTCTCAATTCTCTGGTCGTTCAAACAGTGTTTAATTGCCTGTTTTTACCTTTTGATTGCTTAATTGATAATCTGACAGCAAAATAAACAATGAAAACCACAATCTTGTCAGTTCCAAAGAAAAAAGTACAAATCAAAAATCTTTATTATGAAAAAGACCTTTACACTATTTATTCTTATTACAGTTTTAACCGGGCAGGCATACCCGCAAGCCTGGAAGACTGTGGGGAAAACCACGTTTTCTGATGGAGAAGCTTACAGCCAGCGAATAGTATTGCTTAATGACGTTCCTTATGTCGCCTACCAGGATTTGGCAAACAGCCGTAAAGCCACCGTAATGAAGTATAATGGAACAGCCTGGGAGCCGGTCGGAAAGAAAGGCTTTACACCCGGCCAGGTTTCAAGCCTCGGGTTGGCTGCTGGTAACAACACGCTTTATGTTGCTTTCAGCGATGCCGCTAACAACAATAAGGCTTCGGTTATGAAGTTTGACGGGGCAAACTGGGTGAATGTCGGACCGGCTGGTTTTACGCAGGCCCGTTGTGACGTAATCAGTATTGATGTTGATAATGGCATTCCGTGGGTGGCACTTGAAGATGTGATGCAAAACAGCAAAATTACCGTGATGAAATACATCGGTGAATGGACAACTGTTGGTTCTGCCGGGTTCAATACAGGAGGACTGACCAATGTGATCCACCTGGATGTGGAAAACGGGACACCCTTTGTAGCTTACCGTGATTATGGCGCCGGTTACAAAGCCAGTGTAATGAAATTTGACGGAAATAACTGGGTTTTATCCGGACAACAGGGCTTTACCGGCGGAACGTATGATTCTTACAGTGGTCTTGCAGTGCTGAACGGGGTTCCGTATGTTGCCGGCTGGAACGCAGATGCAAAGCTGACAGTTTATAAATTCGGCGGTTCGGGATGGTCAGCTCTTGGTACCGATGGCATTTCTGAAGGTCAGGCTTCATCACAAACACTCAGGTTTTCGCCATCGGGAACACTTCATGTTGTGTTTAAAGATGCCGGAAAATCGAATAAAGCTGTTTTGAAAAAATTTGATGGTAATAACTGGCTGGCTGTCGGCGAACCTTTATCACCGGGAAATGCCACCAACCTCAGCCTGGCTTTTTCATCAACCGGCGAGCCTTATGTTGCCTATCGTGACGAATATAACATGAGACGCACATCAGTTATGAAATATGGAATTTTTACGGGAATTCAGGATGTGTACGAAAAGAAAACAGTAAAGATTTATCCTAACCCGAACAACGGGATCTTTAGCATCGAACTTCCGGCTGCCATCAGTCCCGGTGCCTTTGTTGAAATTATAAATCTTGCCGGTCAATCGGTTTTTAAATCATGTTTTACCGAAGGCCCGGAGAAAAGAATTGACCTGTCGGAGAAACCCAAAGGTATTTACTTGGCGAAAGTCAGGCAGGGAGAAGAAGTTCTGAATACAAAGATTGTCATCCGCTGATCGTTAAAAAAAACCGGGCAAGAATGAGTTGATCTTTTTGCCCGGTCTTTCCAATATACTTCAGAATCTGAAATTATACTTCAAATGAATCGCATTCGCGATATGCATTAATAAAGGCTAATTCTCCTTCTTTGCCTTTTTTGCTCATTCCATGTTCACAACACAAAACTCCATCGTAACCTTTGCTGTAGATGTGTTTGAAAACATTTTTGTAATTGATTTCGCCGGTGGTGGGCTCTTTTCGTCCCGGATTATCGCCTATATGGAATGCGCCGATATTTTCCCAGCACATGTTGATGTTCGGAATGATGTTTCCTTCGGTAATTTGCTGGTGGTACATGTCGTCCACAATTTTGCAACTTGGGTGGTTTACGGCAGTGCAAATCATGTTTGCCTGCGGCATTCCGGTAAGAAATAATCCGGGGTGATCGGTATGTGCATTAAGTGGTTCCATTACCAGTACAAGGCCGGTTTTACCCACAATATCACAACACATCCGCATGTTTTTTATTACGTTGGCAGTCTGGTAATCCCAGTGCAGTTTTTCGTCATATCTGCCCGGAACCACCAATGCAGTTTTCACGCCGGTACGTTTTTGTACTTCCAGGGCATCTTCCATTTTCTTTTTCAGCATATCGCGTACCTCGGCATTATCTAAAACCATTGAGCGGACGCTGAAATCGGCATACAAAACAAAAGGCCCAAGATCCATTCCTAACCGTGCCAGTTCATTGGCAATTTTTTCCTGAAGTGCGGGTTCTTTGCCCATCAGCCCATTGTCGAAAATTGCCCTGAAACCCTGATCAGCCATGAATTTGATATTGTCGATCGGATCGGATCCGGCGTGTTCTTTAAAGGTTCCCAAACCCGGTGCGTATTTCAGTTTAAATTTTGCCGAATTGGAAGTAACACTTTCGGTTCCCGTAGCATTCATCGCACTTGTAATTCCGGTTAAAGCAATTCCGCTGACTGCGGCATTTCTGAGAAAATTTCTTCTTTCCATGATTTTATCGATTTAGTTATTGTGAACTTTGAAAGCCCTAAAATTAATGATTTGTTGGCAAGAATTGTTCGTGAAATCATTTTGACAGAAAAATATGTAAGAATTTCAAAACATTTTTAAAACAATCTTTTTAAGGTCCGCGATTAAATGAAATATGGTTATTTTGTGCCAGCTGATCAGAAAAAACCAATAGTCGATTATCTGAGATGAAAAAGTACCGGATACTGCTTGTTCTGTTTTTCACAGGACTGATTTTGTCTGCCATTCAACCCCGTAATTACGGCCATTGGATTGGCGAAGTGTCACCTACAATTGTTGGCCTGGCTATTTTGTATTTTACTTTTCCGAAATTCAGATTTACCATTTTTACCTATTCTGCTATTCTTTTATCCTGTTATCTGATGTTTATCGGTGCACATTATACTTTTTCAAAAGTACCGGTATTTGAGTGGATTCAGAACTATTTCGGGCATTCGCGAAATAACTTTGACAAGTTTGGTCATTTTATCCAGGGCATCGTGCCGGCGCTCATCAGTCGCGAGCTTTTTATCCGCCGGAAATATGTTTCGGGTCCAAAACTAATCAACTTTCTCTCGTTTTGTATTGTGATGGCAACCACCTCGGTTTATGAACTGATTGAATACATTGCATTTCAGATTGCAGGAAAAGATCCTTCGGCTTTTTTAGGAACCCAGGGAGATATTTGGGATTCGCAAACCGACATGCTGGCGGCTGCTTTGGGTGGATTGTTCACGCTGGCATTTATGCGGAAAATTCACAACCGGTTTATTGAGAAGGAGTTTCCCGGAAATACGATCTGATCTCAGATTCAGAAACGCACAATCCCGCCGGGGTTGTCAAAAATTGGGCTGGCAATAATATCGGAAGGATAAATAAACAATCCCACGTTGGCATCAATATCAAGCCCGGTAGCCAGAAAATAGGCCTGCCAAACCAATGTGGCACAATGCCAGTCGAGGTTTTTCAACGTTTCGTTTTTTGCCTGCTTTTTTTTCACCGATAAAATATTGTATCCTCCATCAAGTTGAGATCTGGCAAATCCGGTAATCGTTCTTTTTTGTTCCTCAGTCAGCGAAATCCGCAACCTGTAACGGATTCCTGAAAATTTGCTCCCAAACGAGACAATGGCTTTTCCCTCCCGAATCTGGTTTTCTTTATTAAACTGAAATTTTTTGGTGGCCTGATCAAAAAACAGCGCTTCCGCTACAACAGCATTTTCAAGCGCCTCACTGATCGATTGTCCGGTAGCACCTTTTGTAACCACGGCAACATGCCCGTATTTGCGTCCGTCAGTTACCGGGCAACTACCCGGAAGCCAGCTCCAATTGGGTCTGACCAGAATATCTCCTTCTTGCAGATCAAATGAGTCGCTTTCGGTTAATGGTTTCAGATTGTTGAATGAATGTTGAAATTCTTTTCGGGTTGTTCCTGAAAACAGAAGAACAACAATAAGAAACAGAGGCAGATAGAAAAGAAACTTTTTCATGGTTCCTGGTCAGGTTGGTCAACCGGGTTGTTAGATTTCAGGTTTTTGCGGTACAGGTACAAATGAAACCGGAAGATAACAATATAAGAAGCCATTGGAATGGCCGAAAAAATGATTAACATATACAAAAAGGCAAATCCGAAAGTAAAGAATGTGGCTGCCAATAAAAAGATGAAACTTATGTAAAAACTGATAATGAGCGAATGATACCTGATATGGCTGATCATTTCATCTTCCGTCTTCTCTTTCGAAAATGCAATTAAAAATAACCCCGATAAAACAAGAAAAAGCGTAATTTCTTCGCCCAGATTGTTGTTTACCAGCTTCATGTATTTTTCATCAAGATATTCAGAATAAACAGCAAAAACCCGTGCATCGAGTACTTTTGGCTTTATTCCAAGATAAAAGCGAAAAATCCCTGTAATAATTCCTGCAATAAAAAAAATACTGCCCACGAACCTGAATTTCGCGGGCAGTAAAAATCTTGTTCTTTCAGACATATTTTATCAATATTTCGACGGGACGACATTAAGTTGTGGATTTGTGCCGTCTTCCATGCTAACCCGCACAGCCACAACACCAAACTTGTGATTACAGAAATAAGTAATGTTATTTACCCCCGGAATATTGGAGCTTTGTTCCACATCAATGGTTTTTATAATCATTCCGTTCCAATAAAAATCATCAGAAGATGATTTTCTGACTACTTCACGGACAATGGTGGTTCCATCGCTTTTTTCAAGTGTGTATTTATCGCCTACTTTGGCATCGTATTTTACCAATACAAATGGTTTGTGGTCTTTGTTGTTGTAATCAAGAATTCCTTCGTCGGTCATTTTAAATTTGCCTTCGCAAACCAATTTTCCCGTAGCATCTTTGTATTTTGGCTTAATTCCCTGGAGAATCGGGATGTTAGTGGGAATCGGTGCCTGGAATTTTACAGTTGCCACACCATCAGAACTTACATCTGTAATAGAAATATTACCTGAGTAAGAGGCAGTCCCGGTTGAAACATTATTGGCAAACGTGGTTCCGACTGTATTAATCGGAATATCAGTGCTGCCTCCGATTGAATCAGAACTTTTTGAATCAGAATTCAATAAATCACACGACACAGCGAAAAAGAGGATTGCAAGTAATAAAACATTTGTTCTCATCATATTAAAATTTTTGGTTTTTATTCTGGTAGAAAATTTACATTTGAATTAAATTTCTCGCCATTAGTAAGGTTTGATAAATCTTGTCGTAAACATAGTTAAAATATGTGAAAATTGTTCAGGATTAATTCATTTCGGGTTGTATCAAATCAACAAAAACACATAAAATAACAGATATTTTCTTCTGAAAAGTTGCAAAGCCAAAGCATGAATTAAAAAATTACTTTATTGGCTCAATAAAACTACAAGATTCGTTATGCCCCTTTTCAAAAGAGTTGCTAATTTTAGCCACGCAAAATGCTAAATCAACTAAAAGAAATCAAATATGAATAGAAAACTCAGAATGGGTATGGTTGGCGGCGGAACCGATGCATTTATCGGCGCTGTCCACAGGTTGGCTGCTTTAATGGATAACCAGATTGAACTGGTTTGCGGCTGTTTCAGTGTGAATCCTGAAATCTCAAAATCATCAGGGAAACTCTATTTTCTCCCGGAAGACAGGGTGTACACAAGTTACCAGGAAATGTTTGAAAAAGAAGCACAACTACCGGAAGGGGTGCGCATGGACTTTGTTTCCATCGTTACCCCGAATTTTGTGCATTTCGACCCGGCCATGATGGCACTCGACAAAGGTTTTAATGTGGTGCTCGACAAACCGATGACTTTCACGCTGGAAGAAGCATTCAAGCTGAAGGAAAAGATTGACGAAACCGGTTTGACTTTTGCACTCACCCACACGTATTCAGGTTATCCGGCAGTGAAACATGCCCGCCAAATGATCGCCGATGGTGAATTGGGCAAAATTCGCAAAGTTTTTGTGGAATATCCGCAGGGCTGGCTCTCTACTAAACTCGAGGATGTAGGCAATGTCCAGGCATCTTGGCGCACCGACCCGAAACGCTCGGGCAAAGCAGGTTGCATGGGCGATATCGGAACCCACGCGCACCATTTGGCTGAATACATCACCGGGTTAAAAGTGACAGAACTTTGTGCCGAACTGAACATTTTTGTGCCTAATCGTTTGTTAGACGATGACGGTGCGTGTTTACTCCGTTTCGAAAATGGTGCAAAAGGCGTTCTGATGGCCACGCAGATTGCTGCCGGCGAGGAAAATGCCATCCGCATCCGTGTTTATGGAGACAAAGGCGGAATCGACTGGTTTCAACACGAACCCAACACTTTACTGGTAAAATGGATTGGTAAACCTACACAAATCCTGCGCACCGGAACCAGCCTTGGCAGTGCTGTTGCAGCCCACAACACCCGCGTTCCGGGCGGCCACCCCGAAGGTTATCTTGAAGCTTTTGCCAATATTTACCGCAACTTCTCGTTAACCGTTCGCGCCAAAGCCAATGGTGAAGTGCCAACTGCCGAAATGCTCGATTTTCCGGGCGTTGAAGATGGAATCCGTGGAATGCAGTTTATCGACACCGTGGTGAAAGCCGGTTACGACGACTCCGCCAAATGGGTAAAATTCGGAGAATAAAATTTTATAATTTTTTGTATTGTAGAGACGCACAATTG
>CAZXVT010000013.1:0-46469 GCA_964644015.1 uncultured Maribellus sp. | reverse complement strand
TGTTAATGCAAGATTATCCAGTGAAGAGGAGAGAGATATTTTAAATTACTTAATCTCCAGTCATTATAAAATTTTCATTTTTTGTTAATAGAAATTCTGTTAAATTCGTTCACCACAAAAATCTTCTGATTCTAATAAAAATTGCACCAATGAAACAACACATCTTTTTATCACTGATTCTTGCTGTTACATTTATTCTTCCCTGTAAATCAAAAGATAAAGAAGCAGCTTTTTCACTAAAAGTTGAAAAATACACGCTCAGCAACGGACTGACCGTAGTTCTTCACGAAGACAAATCGGACCCGATTGCTGCAGTGGCAGTTTATTATCATGTGGGATCCTCGCGCGAAACCACCGGAAAAACCGGTTTTGCACACTTGTTCGAACACATGATGTTTCAGCGTTCGGAAAATGTTCCTGAAGACCAGTTCTTCAGAAATATCCAGGGTGCAGGTGGTTCTCTCAACGGAAGTACCAGCCAGGACCGCACCAACTATTACGAAGTGGTGCCGAAAAATGCCCTGGAAATGGCACTCTGGATGGAGTCTGACCGCATGGGATACCTTGAAAACACGGTAACCAAAGCTTCGTTGGTGAACCAGCAAAACGTGGTTCAGAACGAAAAACGCCAGAGTTATGACAACACTCCTTACGGATTTAACCAGGGGTTGATTCTTAAAAATCTGTATCCGAAAGGACATCCGTACAGTTGGACAGTCATCGGTGAAATGGAGGACCTCACCAATGCCACGGTTGACGACGTAAAAGCATTTCACCGGAAATTCTATTCACCAAACAATGCGTTTCTTGTAATCTCAGGCGACTTCGACAAAGCTGAAACAAAAAAATGGGTCGAAAAATACTTTGGCGAAATACCCAAAGGAGAACCGGTGGAAGAAAGAAAGGCGATGAATGTTTCGCTGCCACAAACAAAAAAATTGTATCACGAAGATAACTTCGCCAAAGCGCCGATGCTGACCATGGTTTTCCCCACGGTTGAGCGTTTTTCAAAAGATTCGTATGCACTGAACTTTTTGGGCGAATTATTAGCCGGAACAAAAAAGTCGCCGCTCTACACGGTTCTTGTTAAAGAAAAGAAACTCACATCACGGGTAATGGCGCGTAATGGTTCGCAGGAACTGGCCGGATCGTTTAACATTTCGGTAACTGCTAATCCGGGGGTAAATCTCACTGAAGTTGAAAGTGCCATTTTCGAGGGATTGGCAAAATTTGAAAAAGAAGGGTTCACCCAGGAAGATATGGATGGAATCAAAGCCGGTTACGAAACAAGTTTTGTGAGCCGCTTTTCAAGTGTTCAGGGAAAAGCCTTTACACTGGCTGAATATACGATGAACACAGGCGATCCTCATTATTATCAGAAAGATCTTGCCGGGTTTATGAATGTTACCGCCGCCGATGTAAAAATGGTTTATGAAAAATACATCAAAGGGAAAAATTTCCTTGAAACCAATTTTGTTCCTAAAGGGCAGGCAAACCTGGCAGTAAAAGACGCTGTTAATGCAGGCATTCAGGAAGAAGACCCGGCCAAAGCAGCCGAAGTGAAAGCTGCTGTTGCCGAAGAAGGCCCGATTCAGAAAACACCCACCAAAATTGACCGTTCGGTGATGCCAAAAATCGGTCCCGATCCCGAAGTTACCATTCCAACACCCTGGATGGGCTCACTTTCGAACGGAATGAAACTGATGGGAATCAAACAGAGCGAACTTCCGTTGGTGCAATATTCTATTACACTGGAAGGTGGCCGGCTTTTCGACAGCGTTGAAAAGGCAGGGCTGGCAAGTCTTGTGGCATCGATGATGAACGAGGGTACCAAAAACAAAACACCTGAAGAACTGGAACTGGCAATCGGTTTATTGGGCTCTTCCATTTATTTTTCCTCAGGCGATGAAAATATCTCGGTCAATGTCAGCACTCTCGAAAAGAATTTTGAAAAGACGCTGGCACTGGTTGAAGAAATGTTGCTCCAACCACGTTGGGATGAAGAACAGTTCGCGCTGGCCAAAAGCCGTGTGATAAACAACCTGAAACGCAATACCGCCAGTCCCGATTACCTGGCTTCCAGCGCTTTAAATAAACTGATTTTTGGAGACAATATTCTGGCTATTGATGCCTCGGGAACTGAAAAATCAGTTTCGGCACTCACAATCGACGACTTGAAAAATTACTACAACCAATATTTCTCTCCTTCTGTTTCTACTTTTTTAGTGGCTGGTGATATTGAAAAATCGAGAGTTGAAAAGGCACTTGCCAGCCTGAATAAAAACTGGACAGCAAAAAAAGTGGAGGTCCCCACTTTCACATTGCCTGCAGCCCCCGCCAAATCGCAGATTTATTTTGTTGATGTTCCCGGGGCAAAACAATCGGTTATCAGCATCGGCGCTCCCGGACTTCCGCGCACCAATCCCGATTTTTATGCAGCAACGGTTGCCAATTACAAACTGGGCGGCTCGTTTAACGGAATATTCAACCTGATTTTGCGTGAAGAAAAAGGGTTTACCTACGGCGCACGTTCTAATTTTTCGGGTGGAAAAAGCACTGGTTCCTATGTAGCTTCTTCAAAAGTTCGCACCAACGCAACGCTCGAATCGGTAAATATTTTCAAAACCGAAATGGAAAAATACCGTACGGAAATTCCGCAGGAATACGTTGATTTTACCCAGTCGGCACTGATGAAAGGCAATGCACTGCGATTCGAAACGCTGGGGGACCTGATTGGCATGATCAGAAATATTTCATTGTACAACCTTCCGTTTGATTACATCAAAAAAGAAGAAACCTTTTTAAAGGAACTCACACCCGGAAAACTGCGTGATTATGCCGTAAAATATATTGATCCGGCAAAAATGTATTATGTGGTAGTTGGCGATGCAGCCACACAGTTAAAAGAATTGGAAAAAGTGGGACTGGGCGAACCTGTTTTAATTAAAAACTAAATCTGATTTTCTGAAGAAAAGAGAAAGTACACCTTTGTAAAAGCGTGTATTTTCTCTTTTTTTATATCGAAAAACTAAACTGCTTGTCATGATAAAACATTTCGGTCTTTTCCTGTTGACTTTCCTCAGCGTCGGATTACTTTTTGCCCAGGAAATTAAAATCACACACGGCCCTTATTTGCAGGCTGTTGACAAAAATGAAGCGACAATTGTATGGACCACCGACAAAGATGCGGTTTCGTGGGTGGAAGTTGCCCCGGCTGGCGACGACAGTTTTTATTCTCAGGAACGTCCGCAATATTTTCAAACCAGCAACGGAAACAAAGTGGTGGGCAGGCTCCATAAAATCAGAATTACCGGACTTGCAGCAGGAACCAGCTATCGTTATCGTGTGTTTTCGAAGGAAGTTCTGAATTACGAAGGACACCGGATTTTGTATGGCAACATTGCATCAACCAATGTTTATTCAAAAAAACCGTTTCAGTTTAATACACTGGATGTCCGAAAAAAAGAAACTTCATTTTTAGTGGTGAACGATATCCACAGTAGGATTGAAGATTTTGAAGCACTGACAAAAACAGTGGAATACGGAAAAACCGATTTTGTAATTTTTAATGGCGACATGGTTTCTTCGATGAACGATGAAAAGCAGTTCTTTGATGGTTTTATGGATGAAGCAGCCAGCAAGTTTGCCGATGAAGTACCTGTGTTTTTTTGCCGTGGCAACCACGAAACCCGGGGTGCTTTCAGCGTAAATTTTCCCGATTATTTCCCCACAACAACCGGAAAACTCTACTATTCGTTTAAACAGGGCCCTGCATTTTTTATCTTTCTGGATGGCGGCGAAGACAAACCCGACTCTGACATTGAATACTCCGGCCTTGCTCAATTCGATGTTTACCGCAGCGAACAGCAGGAATGGCTGAAAAAAGTTACTGAAACGGATGATTTCAAATCGGCAAAATACAGGTTTGTCATTATTCATATTCCACCTGTGGAATCAACGTGGCACGGCCCGCTCGATATCCAGCGGAAGTTTCTCCCGGTGCTGAACAACAAAGGTATAACCGCGATGATCAGCGGACATTTACACAGGTACATTTATACTGAACCAAAGAGCGGGGTGCACGATTTTCCGATTATCATCAACGAACACAACACGGCACTTGAAATTTCGGCCAACGAACAAAAAGCCACCGTTTTGCGAAAAGACACAAAAGGCAATACACTGAACAGTTACAATTTTTAAAAACAGGAAAGCCGGACAATTATTTCGCAATTAGTTTGACCAGTCTTCCTTTTTCAACTTTGTCGGTCAATTCGAGATTGTTCAGCAATGCCAGTTCCTTAAAACGGGAGTCGGCGATTTTCTGCGCCTTAAAAACTTCAGCGAGTGTCTGTGTTTTCGGCACTTCATAAATTTTTATCCTTTCGGGCTTTACATTCAGTTTAGCCGCATCGGTTAGTTTGTCAAATTTTTCCATGGTACCTCTGAAAACAGGCACATAATTCATAAAATCGGCGTTGGCTGCAACCCCGTGAAACGAAAATACCTGCCCGTTGTACTGAATAAAATACGACAGAATCTTAACAATATTCTGTGCACCGGTTTGCTGGTCCTGTGATGTTTGCTGCGACACAACCGCCACTGCCGGCAATCCGTTTACAGTTAGCTTTTTGTTTTCGAGTGCTGTTACTTTCATTTCTGCCACAAAACTCTGTGCCGCTTCTTCGGGTGTTTTCTTGTCGGATAATAAAAATGACATCAATGCTTTGCCATCTTTGGGTGCCATTTTCACCTGAATTGGAGAATTTTCGAACTGCCACCCAGCCGGAACAGGGTACTTGAATTTCATTTCAGGGTGATAAAAAACACTGTTTTCAACAAATCCCTGTCGCGGGTCTTCTCCGTAAACCAGTCCGTCGATCATTTTCAGGTACTCGTTCCCATTTACTTTCCAGGTGTTACCACCGATTTTCTGCTGCCATTCGGCTGTGGTGTTTTTTACCGCATTGTAACGATCGCCCGGATCAGGGTGAGTGGACAGGAAAGTAGGAACACCACCGTGCGATTCAGCCATCGACATTTTATTCAGCACATTAAAAAAATCAGCCATTTTGTTGGCATCGTACCCAATCTTCGACGAGTATTCAACACCCAGCCGGTCGGCTTCGCGTTCGTTGTCGCGGCTGTATTTCAGAAACAACAACTGCATTCCCTGCATGGCATATTCGGCGTATTGAGCCAGGTCGGGCGCTACCACCATTCCGCCAATCAGCAAAACCTGACCGAGTGTTTGTTTGGTTTGTTGGCTCACCGAATGGCGCGCAGTAACATGTCCCATTTCGTGACCCAAAACGCCCATCAATTCAGCTTCGTTGTTAAACTGGGCCAGAATTCCGCGGGTGAAATAAATATAACCGCCTGGTACTGCAAAGGCATTTACAACCGGCGTGTCAAGTATTTTAAAATGATATTGCAGGTTGGGCCGGTGCGATACAGTTCCCATTTTATTTCCTTCGGTTGTGATATAATTCATCAATTGTGGATGGTCATAAACACCGAAAGTTGAAAGCACTGTGGGGTTGTATTGCGCACCCAAAGCGAGTTCCTGCGCTTCCGACATCAATACAACCTGTTTTTTGCCCGTAACCGGATTAATGGCGCACGACGGAACAAGAACCAATGCAAGCAAAAATATTATAGCTGTGAAAAAATTGGCCGATTTCATTTTTTTATGTTTTAAAATTTCAATTCCAAATTTAATCCCTTCTTTTAAAATCTGAAATGTTATTTTCGCACATATTATTGTCACACCATTCAATAAAATCCAAATGAATATCAGGATTCTGAATCTATTTCTCGCACTTTCAATTACTTTCCAGGTTTTCTCCCAAAAAAAGGAGCTGGCTTCCATTACCGAAAACGAACTTCGTGCACACCTTGAGTTTATTGCCTCTGACCTGACACAGGGCCGCGATTTTGATACCCCGGTTCCGGGACTCGAAATTGCTGGTGCCTACCTGAAAGCGCAGTGCATGGAAATGGGACTGAAACCCGGTGCCATAGGTTTTTCGCAAACCGTAAAACTGATCAGAACCAAAGCCGACCTGGAAAATTCGGTTTTACAGCTGAAAAACAGCAAGGGAGAAGTTGTATTTACCGGCAACAAAATTATTTCGTTTGGTGGTTCATCAAAAAGCGACACCCTGAAATCGGATCTTGTTTTTGGAGGTTTTGGTTATCTGAACAAATCGGGTTACAATGATCTTGACAGCATTGATCTGAGAGACAAGATGGTATTGATGATGACCGGCAGTCCTGACCCCAATGATACCACCCAATCGATGGAGGAAATCAACAAACGCGAAATGGCTAAAATCGGTCCGCTGATGATGTCAGGAGTTAAAACAATTATTCTAACGGTCAATCCCGCTGACCCCGGAAACAAGTGGTTTGATCTGATAAAACAATATGCATCAGGAGGTTCGTATAAACTTGAAGGTGATACGGCGAAAGATATGCCTTTTAATATTCTGTTTGTTGATAATTCAATTGCCGATGCCATATTAAAAGAAACCGGCAAAACATTGGCGCAGATTCAGAAACAAATTATTGAAACCGGCAAACCCGCAAGCCAGGTGATTAAAAATGCGACGGCTGAAATTATTCTTGCAAAAGAATCAAAACCATTTGAAAGTGAGAATATCATTGGTTTTGTGGAAGGGAGCGACCCGAAACTGAAAAATGAATACGTGATTCTGACAGCGCATTACGATCATGTGGGTATTACGCCTGACGGCCAGGTAAACAACGGTGCCGACGACAATGGTTCGGGGACTGTTGCTCTGCTTGAAGTGGCCGAAGCTTTTACACTTATGCAAAAGAAGCCTGAACGAAGCATAGTATTTGCCTGGGTTACTGCCGAAGAAAAGGGCTTATTTGGATCACGTTATTATACCGAAAACCCGGTTTTCCCGCTCAGCCAGACTATTGCCAACATCAACCTCGATATGGTGGGACGCTCGGCACCGGCTGAAAATGGCCCGGTTACCGATGTTGAAAAAAGCCTTGCAGGCCCTGACGGCGTTTATTTTATAAGCGGCAACAAAGAAGGCGAAATCCGGAAAATTGGTGTGGAAATCAGCAAAAAGCTGAATCTTATCCCGAGCGATGAACTTTCGGAAGATTTTCTGAACGGCAGTGATTATTATCACTTTCATAAAAACGGGATTCCGGTACTGGGCATTTCAACCGGGTTACACGAAGATTACCACCACCCAACCGACGAGGTGGCAAGAATTGATTACCACAAAATGAAACGCATTGCCGATCTCACTTTTCTGGTGACACTTGAAATTGCCAACGGAAAAAAACCACTGAAGTAAGTTGATCGGAAATCATTCGTACATGGACGAATAATCTTGATTTTTAAACCATACTTTCGTTTATACACGAATATTTTTCATATTCCGACATAAAAAAACAGCATGGTACGCCCATGCTGTTCTCATTTTATATAGAATACAAACGTTTAAGCTTCAACCATTTTCTGGTAATCGGCAGCCGAAAGAAGTTCAGCTACTTCAGCAGCATCCGTCAGTTTTATTTTAATCATCCAGCCTGCATTGTACGGATCTTTGTTCACCAGTTCAGGTTCGTCGGCAAGTGCAGGATTTACTTCCAGAATTTCGCCACCCACCGGCATAAACAAATCCGACACAGTTTTTACCGCTTCAACCGTTCCGAAAGTTTCGCCTTTTGCCAGGGTTTCGCCTTCGGTTTCAATCTCCACAAAAACCACATCTCCCAATTCTCCCTGGGCAAAATCGGTAATACCAACTGTAGCTGTTTCTCCTTCAACAAGAATCCATTCGTGATCCTGTGTGTACTTTAATCCGGCCGGAATATTCATATTTGCAGTTTTTTAAGTTTGCCCAAAATTAATACTTTTTACAAAACCAACCAGTTAACAAGGGTATCCATTTAATGATTTATTACCACAAATTTGTTGTTCGACCCCAAAAAAAAGACGGCATTTTGTATCATTGCAAAAATTTAAAGCAATGTTGAACGAAAAAGCCGACCACCTGAAAGAGCTCCCGGAAATTGCCCGGAAACTGGTTGAACAGTTCGCCGAAGAACGTGTTTTTGCCTTTTACGGAAAAATGGGGGCCGGAAAAACCACTTTTATCCAGTCGGTTTGCAGGGTGCTGGGCTCCGACGATACGGTAACCAGCCCTACTTTTGCGCTGATTAACGAATACAATACCGAAAAAAACGGGTCGGTATTTCATTTCGATTTTTACCGTATCAAAAACCTGGAAGAAGTTTTCGACCTCGGATACGAAGATTACCTGTACAGTGGAAGCTACTGCCTTATCGAATGGCCCGAACTGATTGAACCGTTACTGCCCGAAAAGGTGGTGAAGGTGAAAATTGAGGTGGAGACGGATGGTTCAAGAAAGTTTACGGCAGCTATTGAGTAACTTTCTAAAAACATGAATTTCAATAACTTTAAATATTGGTTTTGAATTTCCGGCATTAACTTGTAACTTCCCGACAGTTTTATACGAATTAAAACCTGATTAAATCACTCAAAAAATGGCAGGCAGGGACAATCCTAAGGAACTGATTTCAAAAAGCATGTTAATGCCACAGGAAGAAATGCTGGAGGTAAAAAAACGTGGACAAAAAATAAAAATCGGCATCCCGAATGACTTTTCGAAGGTTGAATACCGTGTTCCGCTTACCCCGCAGGCAGTGGACCTGCTGGTTTCCTACGGCCACGAAATTCTGATAGAAACCAATGCCGGCAAGGCTGCCAGTTATTCCGACAAAGCTTACCGCGATGTGGGTGCCCAGATTACCGAAACCAGTTCGGAGATATTTCAGTGTGATGTAATTATTCGTCTATCGCCTTTTACCATCGAGGAAATTGAGATGCTCCGGGGCAACCAGGTCATTTTTTCGAGTATGCAGCCTCATGCAAACTGCCGCGAAACAATACAGCGACTGATGCAGAAAAAAATTACGGCCATTGCATTTGAATACCTCGAAAACGAAGAGGGTTTCATGCCGTTTGTTCACCAGATGAGCCAGATTGCCGGGGTTACATCTATTACCATTGCCAGCGAATATCTGAGCAAATCGCGCCAGGGAAAAGGAGTGCTTTTTGGTGAAGTGACCGGTGTAACTCCTGCCGAACTGGTAATTATCGGGACCAGCACTGCCGCCGAATATGCTGCCCGTGCAGCCACAGGCCTGGGAATTTTTGTCAAGATATTTGATACTTCGGTTTACGAACTCAGCCGGATGGAAGAAAAACTCGGACGCCGTATTTTTACGTCGGTTTTTTATCCGAAAGTGCTGAAAAAAGCGCTTGTTTCAGCCGATGTTGTCATTGGCGCCATGCCTTTCAACTCTGCCCTGAAATTCAAGGTTTCAGAAGACCTCGTTAAACAGATGAAGGAAGGTTCGGTGATTATCGACCTGAATGTGAGCCAGGGAGGTTGTTTTGAGACATCGCAATGCACAGACCTCAATAACCCAACGTATGTAAAACATGGCGTGGTTCACTATTGTGTTCCCAACTCACCGGCGCTTGTGGCCCGCACTGCATCTATCTCAATGAGCAATATCCTGATCCCGGTTTTGCTGGCACTCAGCGAAGAAGGTGGCGTTAACAGTTATATCAAGGTTTCGAAAGGATTCCGCAAAGGTGTTTACATTTATCAGGGAATCCTCACCAACCACGATATCGGTGCGCTTTTCAATATTCCCTCAAAAGAAATCGAACTGTTGCTGGCTATTTTCTGATCAGAAAGAAAAACTCACTCCGCCAAAAACTGTTGCACCCGGCATGGTGTAATAGCGGTTCACCTGATAATCCTGCGAAAACAGATTTTCGCCGCTGGCAAACAATTTCAATCCATTTAAAAGTTGGTAGCTGATTTTCGCATTCAGCAAAGTGTAACTTTCAAGGTTAACTACTGCCGATGCATCATTGTCCAGATTACTGATTTGCTGAATATTGGCATTCAGTTGCCACTTTTTTAGATTGTAAGTTGCATTCAGAAACAGGTGATGTTCCGGTGTAGCATAAACCGGGTTTTCCATGTTGATATAACTGTAGGTGGCGTTCAATTCCAGATTTTTTGCCGGTGTTGCGTTAACTGCCAGTTCAATACCGGTGTTATTTACTTTTCCTGCATTTTGTAATCCTTTCTGCGGAACGGTAATAATCAGGTTGTCGCCATTCAGGTGGTAAACCGTAATTTCTGCATTCATTTTTCCGTTGAAAAACCACCGGGAAAGCCCGGTTTCATAACTGATAATGCTTTCCGGATCGAGCGCCGGATTGGGCCCCCAAAGAAAAAGTTCGCGGATAGTCGGACTGCGGAATCCCTTTGAAACGGAACCTTTCCAGGTTGTCTGTTCATTAAAACTCCAGGCAAAACCAGCCGAAGGAATCCATTGGTTTCCGTAAATGCTGTGACTCTGGAAACGAATCCCGGCATTCAGGGTAATTTTTTCCAGAAATGTTTGCTGAATGAATGTGTAAATTCCGGTTTCATTCACGGCAGTGTCGGCAAACACAATTCCCTTCCCGTTCATTGCTTTAATGTTTTCTGCCATCCCGCCATATTGGTTGAAATCGGCGCCGGCAGTAATCGTATTTCCTTCAAAAAACCGGAAAGCTTCATAAAAATTCAAACCAAAATTATTGTCGGTGGAATGAAAACCATCGGTGATATTGTGTTCGCCAAAGTTGTAGAAGAGTTTGAGGGAACCTGAAACTTTTTCAAATTCGTTTTGCAGTGTGAAAGCGCCATAACCGCGTGTGATATCAATTCTCTCGCCTGTTTTTGCGTTCAGGGTATCAGGTCCGGGGTCGCCGGCTTCGTAATCCGCCAAACTGAAATCGGCTGTTGCATGAAAATGTTCGTTAAAACTGTACCCTGTTTTGAAATACCCGTTGGTGATTTTAAAATCGGAATTGGGCCGGTGCCCATCTGTCTGGTCATGATTCAGCGAAAAATATGAACTGAAACGGTTTTTGTTGAAGCCCACCGCACCCATGTATTTCTGTGTGTTCTCCGATCCGTAACTTACACGTGCATTTCCGTGAACTCCTTCATGAATTTGCTTTTTGGTGATAATGTTAATAACGCCTCCCATGGCGTTAGTTCCGTACAAAACTGATGCCGGCCCGCGAATGACCTCCACTCTGTCGGCATCTGACGAAACATACGAATCAGACAGCGGATGACCCATGATTCCCATAAACTGCGGGTGCCCGTCGATTAGCATTAAAACACCCGTTGTGGGACTACCACCCACCCCGCGGATACTGATTTGCCCGGCAGATCCGTTTGCCACGCCAAACCCGGTAATTCCGCGTTCGGTGACAAACAAACCCGGCACACGGCCATTCAGTACCGGTAACAAAGCTGATTCACGGCTTTCTTCAAACTGCGTGTTCGTAACCACCGAAACCGCCATCGGAACGTTGTTGCGGTTTACTTTCACTGGTGTTCCGGTAACAACTACCTCTTCAATTTTTATTGTATCACTGAGCGATGGCAACTGTGCATTTAATTGTGCTGAAAATAATATTGTTACAAGGGAAAAAAGAAGCCGTTTCAGATTTTGTTTAATCATTGAAATTTGTTTTTATCAGGTTTAAAATTTTATACGTGTTACTATTTATATCTTTCGTGTTACCTAAAGATTAAAAAAAATCACACACGGCTCATGATCAGTTTTCCGTGTTCAATTCCCTTTATCCCGATGAGTTTTTCTGAAATTTCGGTCAATCGCCTTGAAGGACCTTTTACTGCAATGATTTCCATGTAGTTGGAATCGTTGAGATAAAAACCCTGCACCGAAAGCACCACATCGTTGAATTCAAACTGAATTTCGGATGATTTTTTCAGGATGTCCCTTTTCTGAATATTAAAAACCAGCACCACTGCACCGGCCACAATGTTGTCGCATTTCCATTTTTCTTCGGCCAGGTATTTCTCAATGAGTTGCCGGATTGCCTGCGAGCGGTTGGCAAAACGGTTTTCGGCCACATAGTCGTCAAGCGATTTTAAAAGCTCTTCTTCCAGCGAAACTCCGAAACGTGAAACCGACATGGTGTTATCTTTTAATTGATTCGTGCCACGAATATAGTAATTTTATCGTTCCCAGATCAGTTTTTTCCCGAAACCAAGCCGGTTGTCGGTCATTTTTATGGAATCTACCAGAACAACCCAGAGATTTGTTTTCATCAAAACTGCCACCGGAAACCGTTTCAGGTAAACCCGTTTTGCCTTTTCTGCCAGGTCACCCTCCGGAACCACCATTTTCCCGGTAAACTGAATTCCCTGCACTTTCCCGACAATGCTGGTTTCGAGCACCACACTGCCTGCCACCTGCGGATTTTTGATGGCTTCGGATCCATGCCTGGTTACCGGGTCGGTGGTAAAAACAAAACAGTTTTCATCCTCGAGCCACACATAAAAACAGTTGGCGCACCAGGGTGAATTTTCTGTGCAGGTAGCAAGTGTTAAAACGTGGTGTTTTCTGAGAAACTCGATGATTATTTTATCGGGCTGATTCATAGTTGAAAATTTTACGGCCCGAAAATAAGGGGTTATTTTAATTCCGGCAAATAGTCGTTAGATTTGAATGTTGAGAAATTAAAAATCACAGAAATTATGGCAACCATCAAAACCGTTTACCTCGGCGAACTCCGCACCGACAATGAACATCTGCAATCGGGCAACCACATTACCACCGATGCACCCACCGACAACCAGGGAAAAGGTGAATATTTCTCGCCCACCGATATGCTGACAACCGCTCTGGGAAGTTGCATCATGACGATTATGGGCATCAAAGCCCGCGACAACGGGATTGACATTGCCGGAACAGAGATTGAAATCACCAAAATCATGGAAAACAATCCGCGCCGGGTTGCCGAAGTGGTGGTTGAATTTACATTCCCAAAAAAGAATTACACTGAAGAGGAAAAACGAATTGTGGAAAGTGTGGCCGGAACCAGCCCTGTGCCGCTGAGTTTGCATCCTGATTTAAAACAAACCATTAAGTTTAACTGGTAAACCGGGTTCCGAGTTCCGGGTTACAGGTTCAGGTTTATTGCTTCACAATTTTTTGTACAGAATTTTCTGAGTTGGTTTCAAGCTGAAGAAAGTACACTCCGGTTGCCAGATCACTGACATCAAAAGAAAAATCATGTTTCAGGAATTCTTTTTGAAACTGACCTGCTGAAGAGTAGATTCGGATTGACTTGAATTGTTGTCCAACCGGCAAAACAACAGAAAATTTATTCTGAACCGGATTTGGATAAACATAAAACTCAGTAATATTTTTAACCAATGGAGTTCCTGTAACTTTTGCTGTTTTCGACACCAGCCAGTATTCAGGATCAATTGCCATTGAATCAACGGGAAAATCAACTTTAACCATAAATTCCTGGTCATTTTGCGTGTGAATCAATCTGAAATCAACTGAATCGGTTTTCCCTTCGCTGTAAAACCTGACCGGAACCGGCATTTCAAAGAAGGAAACCGAAGGATGAGAAGGTGTTTGCGAAAGTGAGATATTATAAAAACCATCTCCTAAGTTTTTATATCCGGCTGAATAGAGTGGATAGCCCTCGCCATAAAACCAGTCGTTAAAAAATTCTGTGAGTGTTGTATCTCCTGCCGTTTCCATGTGTTTTACAAACTGGCTGGTGGTAGCAAAACCATTGGCAACTGCCGGATCATTAAAATAAGACTTTAAACCATTGAAAAACTTTTCATCACCCAATTCCCAGCGAAGCATGTGCAGCAACCACGCTCCTTTTGAGTAGGAAAGCCGGCTGCTGAAAATGACCGATTCGTTGGTGGTGTCCTTCACAAAAACCGAACCTCCCGGCTGGCTGACAATTCTTTCCACATTCAGTTTTCTGAAACGGTACCACCATTCCGGCTTCAGGTTTTCGTAAGCCAGCCCCGACAAATAGGTGGCAAAACCTTCATTCAGCCAAATATCCTGCCACGACCCACAGGTAATAAAATCGCCAAACCACTGGTGCGCCAGTTCGTGAGCCACCAGCTCAAAATTAAAGTTATACATGAAACTCATGGTTTGGTGTTCCATCCCGCCTCCCCAGCCAAACTGGGCATGTCCGTATTTTTCATTGGCAAAAGGGTATTCTCCGATGATTTGATTGTACAATGCGATCAGGTCGGCGGTTATGGGAGTTTCGATTTTTGCCTGTTCGAGTTTTTCGGGATACACATAATTCAGAATTTCAATTTTACGACCATCTTCCAGTTCAAGCCAGTCGGAATAAGTGGCATAATTTGTTACGGCAATTGCCACAAGGTAAGTAGCAATCGGATGGCGGTGTTTCCAGTGCATTCTCCGGTAACCCGCTTCAACCGTATCTTCAACAACAACTCCATTGCTGGCTGTTCTATACATTTCAGGAGTTGTGACAATGACATCAATTGAATCGATTTTATCCACCAGCGATTGTTTGCAAGGCCACCATTCCCGCGCTCCGTAAGGTTCGGAAAGTGTCCACATTACGGGGACTCCATCGTGAATGCCCATCCCGAAAGCGCCAAATCCTGTTTGCTGTTTTTCAGGTTCACCCTGGTAGTAAACCGAAACAGAATCAATTTGTCCCATCGGAATCTGATTTTCAAGTTGAACAAAAAACCTGTCGCCTCTCCGTTCAAACTGAACTTTTTGGTTCTGATACAAAACAGAGTCGATGGTCATCAGCGAATCCAGATCAAATCCAATTTCAGCGAGATTTTCAGTTTCGCTTTTAAAATACGAGGTCACCTTTCCGCTGATGTATTTAACCGCCGGATCGATTTTCCATTCCATCCGCTGGTAAATAAGATCGTAATTGCTGTAATCCTGAAATTCCTGAAAAGCAGATTTCAGGCGGAATTGCCGGCTTTCCTGTAAAGCTATTTTATCCGTAAAGTCAGGATCGGGCTGCTGTGCTAAAACAGGTATCAACCAAGAATAATATATTAATATGAAAATGACAGATTTTCGCATCTCCAAATTTAAAAATTACCGGCATCTTTCGACATTTAATTCATTTCATCATTCCCCAGATAAACTGAAGTTTTCCCTCGCGTGAGGAAAAGCTTTCGGTTGTATCGTAATACCAGAGACCAAATTGAATCACAACCTTTAAGAGAATTTTGACATCAGAAATATTAAAATACTTTTTAGTATTTATTTAAAAACATTTACAATCCCTGATTGTTACGCATTTATAACCAATAAAATAATTAAACTATGAAAAAATTAGTATTCTACACGATGCTTGCGAGTATGGTGATTCTGCATTCCTGTGATACACCAAACACAGATGAAGTTCTTCAGGAAGACGCCGTTTTAAAAAGCGGCAAGAAAGTATTAAACTTTAGGGCACATTTGTCCGGCGATCAGGAAGTTCCTCCGAATGAATCTGCAGCGCAGGGAGAAGCCATTTTCCAACTTAGCAAAGACGGAACTGAACTGAGTTACAAATTAATCGTGGCTAATCTGGAAGATGTGAGTGCATCGCACATTCACATAGCACCAGCCGGTTCTAACGGCAATGTTGTTGCATTTTTGTATCCGTCATCCCCACCGTCTGTTTTAATTCCGGGGACAACAAACGGTGTTTTGGCTGAAGGAGTTATTACCGCAGCCAACTTGCGGGGACCACTTTTAAATCAGCCGCTATCAGCGCTTATTACTGCAATGCAGGAGGGAAATGCTTATGTAAATGCTCATACTACATTGTTTCCAGGAGGTGAAATACGGGGTCAGATTTTTGGAAATTAATTCATTTGAATATTTTTCTTGTTTGCCCTACTAAAATGGTCAGCGGAAAACTGCTGGCCATTTTATTTTACACAACTTATTTTTGTAATCTCCTTTTCATTCAATGCACTTTAAAAACTGCCATTTCAGCGATTGACCAGTTAAAGAAATGTAAAAATTAATTCCAGTTCAATTGGAAATCATTCCCATTTAAAATGCCGAAACATAATTACCGGATTAGAACTATTCCCGGCTCGCAGTTCGAGTGTGCACTCTCCTGCCCCAGTGAAAATAACCGGCATATCAACATGCATCCCCGGATTTGAACAGTAGGCGTGTAATCCATCTTTATTTTCTGCCAGTTCAGCATCCCAGTTAATCACTTTACTTTTATCAAAAGTCATGGTACCAGTTCCACTTATTCTGACAATCCACAACCAGAGATTCAGATTTACATTGGTCGGCATCGTTAATTCCAGGCTGTAGGTTTGTCCGCTGGTCAGTATCGAATTATCCGGCATTCTGAAAATGTTTTTACCGTATTTCCCAGAGTTCTGATATCCTATTCCATAATATTGTGGCGGTCCCCATGAATAATTGATTGTTCTGGAAGGAGCAACAGCATTGTTCTCAAAAACTTCAATTTTTCCGGTTCCACTCCCTTCAAAAGTTATTTTTTGATCGGCATCTTTTACCTCTTCCTTGGTTATCAGGTCATAAATTGAGGTTGTTACATTCTTTATTTCGAAAGTTGAAACGGCTCCTTCCATCAATGTAAAATAATACCAGCTATCTGAAGTTCTTGTAAACCGCACCCTTAAATCATGCAGTTCTGGCAACAAAGCACGGATACTGTAATCTTTTGGTGCAGTTATCATTTCTCCATCGTTGATAGACAGAACATTCATTCCGTATTTTCCACTTCGCGGATATTCAATTTTAAACGTGTATTTAAAGTTGGTTCTTTCAACGAAATTATTTACAAACTGCTCAAAATCAGGAATTGTATCTTTTTTACCCATCGAGGAAAATTTGTACTCAATATTGCTTCTTATCGAGTTTAACCGGAGGATTTTTGCGTGATTAATCAGGTCAGATCCTAATATAGTATCATTCAGAACTCCATCTGTCCGAATATCAAGGCTGATTTTTGCAAGCAATTCTGAGAGCTCGGCTACACTTCTTCTACCTTGTAAAATAACCGAAGTAGCCAAAAGAATAGCATTGTCTTCACCATCTTTCGATAAATCAAGTTGTTCAGAATTCGGAATATTATCTTTTTCGATGTCGAAAATTTTCAGTACTTCTTTTTGTGCCTGTTTTTTAGCTTCTTTAAAAGATTTCCCTGAAGCCACCAGGTATTCAATTCGGGCCTTTTCCAAATATGAAAGAACATTCACATTCACTGTACTTTGGTCTGTTAAATCGCTCAATGAATAAAGTGTTAAACGGTTTTCAGATACAACTCCTTTTACTTCATTGTAATAAAATCCATCCGCTTTTATTTCAACCAGGCTGTTGTTTAAAACTATGTTGTTAATGTGGAAATTACCATCATTTGTCGTAATCTGCGTATTAAAGTTTCGTCCGGTCTGAGATAATAAACTATCCAATTCCGACACAGTTACAGATGTTCCGATTGCAAAGGGTCCCTTTTGTACAAAACCACCTACATTTTCCCGTTTTACAGGTTTTTCAACAATTACTGGTTCTTCAGGATTTTCGGTTGTACATGAAAAGAGAAGTACAAAGCAAAAAAGAGTGATAAGGTTTAACGTGGTTTTCATCGAAAGTTTTGGTTTTTAATTGAATACACAACCAAAATTAAAATTTTTTGACAGATTTCAAAACTAAATTTTCAGCCTCCCGTCCATATCGTTTCCATTTTCGGGCTGAAGCGGAAATTTTACCGGTTTGTTATCGCGTGTAGAGCGGTAAATGGCTGTAAAAAGCTCCACAGTCCGACGGCCATCATCTCCTGTCACCAGCGGTTCGCGGTTATTTTCAATGGCATCCAGAAAATCTTCAATCTGGCGTTCCATGTAAAAAACCATCGGGTCGATGCTGCTGAAATGAGCAGCATCTTCAGCTTTCCACTGTTCCACCATTTTTTCTTCACCCGGCACCGACCAGAGGTCGTTTACCGGTGGTTCAAGAATCCCCGACATGCCTGCGATAAACATGGCACCGCCATCGGTTTGCACCCCCACCGACGCACCGTTTTCGCCGTGTACATGCACTTTCCCGTAAATACCGGGTTTCTGCGAATTGCTGACAATTATATTTCCGATGGCCCCTTTTTTGAATTTTACGATGGCAACTGCTGTATCTTCCACTTCAATGTAAGGATGATTCAGGTTTTTCCAGAGTCCGTAAACCTCGTCGATTTCACCCATGTACCACAGCAAAATATCGAGTTGATGGGGAGCCTGGTTCACTAAAACGCCACCACCCTCCATTTTCCAGGTGCCACGCCATTCGTCGGCATCGTAATAATTTTTATCGCGCCAGCCCAGCATGTTGATGGTTCCAAAAACAGGTTTTCCGATTTTGCCGGCTTCGATCGCTTCTTTCACCCGTTTAACCGGTGCATACCAGCGTCGCTGACTGATTACACCGAGTTTAACTCCTGCATTTCTGCAGGTTGTAATAATGTGGTCAGCATCTTCCAAAGTTGAAGCCAGCGGTTTTTCAACCAGAATATTTGCACCGGCCAATGCTGCTTTTTCTGCCGGTTCACGGTGAAAGGGGTGCGGCGTACAGACAATGGCCAGGCTGATATTTTCGTTTTTTATCAAATCTTCCACTTCGGAATAAAAAGGCACACTGTATTGGGCAGCAAAAGTTTCTGCTGACTTTGCCGAACGGCTCCACACCCCGGCCAACCTTGCATTAGGCAGATTTTGAATGGCTTTTGCATGCAAATGGGCTACTTTTCCACAACCAAGAATGGCGATATTCCGGGTTACAGGTTCCGGGTTCCGGGCTTCGGATTCCGTGTTTTTATCTTTTGGTTGGTGTTTCATTGTTGGTTCTGATTTTCGGTGCATGAAACCCATCTTTTCAATCAGCGGGCGTGGATGCACCTTTGTTATTATCGAGTTGTACGATCCCCGGGATAAATCCCGGGGTTATTCAAATTAAAGTCCTTCGGACTTTTTATGGAACTAAAATCACCTTATTCAATCCCGGTTCTTTATTGTACAAACGTTTGAACCAGGCTGCACCTTCTGAAAGCGGAGCTACTGCTGAAATCATTTTATCAACCTTGATTTTTCCCGATGCCAGCAAATCAAGAACAAGTTCATACTCGCCATTGATGGCGCAGCTTCCCAAAAGTGATAATTCTGTTGTCACCACTTTTTGCAGTGGAATGGTTATTTCGGGTTTCAGATTGCCCACCAGCACAGCGGTTCCACCTTTGCGCAGGCTGTTGATACAAAGCGAAAATGTTTCCTGAATTCCCACCACCTCGAAGCCAAAATCGGCACCCCGGTTTTTGGTAAGCTGTCTTATTTTTTCGTGCAATATTTCGTCAGTACTTTTTAAAGTGTGGGTCGCACCAAACTCAACAGCCAGTTTCAGTTTGTTTTCATCCACATCGATGGCAATAATTGGATTTGCACCTGCAATTTTCAACATAGCCAAAACAAACATTCCAACCATTCCTGTCCCAACTACAACAGCACTTTGTCCGGGTTGAATTTTTGAAATGTTTACAGCATGAGCAGCCACTGCCACCGGTTCAACCATGGCAGCCTGTTCAAACGAAACACCATCCGGAATTTTGTACAGAATATGCTGCGGAACTGTAATAAACCCGGCAAAGGCGCCATGTTTGCGATACTCGCCCGGCGAAACACCCAATACTTTGCGATTGTCGCTTAAATTGTAGTGGCCTTTCCGGGTAAACCAGTCGTCGAGCGGGTAAATGGTTGAATCGAAAGTCACGCGGTCGCCAACTTTCCAGCCCGAAATACCCGGTCCAAATGCCTCAATAACTCCCGAAGCCTCGTGTCCCATGATAATGGGTGGTTTCCGGCGGCCTGTGCTGCCATCCATCCCATGAACATCACTGCCACAAATTCCACAGGCTTTTACGCTTATCAAAACTTCTCCTGCGTCAGGAAGCGGATCAGGAAAATCGCGGTAGTTTAACTGCATGTATTCGTCTAAAACAAGTGCTTTCATCCCCTCTGATTTTATAATGATTTAGTTTCTGAAAAATCAGGAAACGATCTCTCATTTTCAAACTTACAAAGAATAAATAAAAAATCCCCCGGCCTCACCGGAGGATTTTAAAATCTTAATCAGTTACCCGATTAAATTTTACTTATGCTCCACAAAATTATATTTAATCAGCTATCTCATCGTACCAACGGTTCAAATGACACTAATTTTAAAGATTAGTTTGCGTTTTTTGTGATTTTATATAATCGGTTTTTTACCGAAACAATCCATGACCCAGGAAACAACATCAACTTCGGGTTCAGGATGCCCCGGAAACTGAGACAAACTTTTGTTCACGAATTTTATGACGTATTTTAATTCAACCCGGGTTTGATATAAGATTAATTTCAAATTAACTGAATTACAATCTGTTAATGAGATTCGATATGATTGTGGTCACCTTCCTTCAAGGTTAAGTTCGAAGAATAGGTTTTTAATACCTTATCACGTGCTTGTATGCCACTGCAGCAAAATACGCCATCACAAAATGCAACCTTATCACCTGATTTACATGCCGTTGTCGATATTGTTTATATCGAACTCATGTTCACTCAGTAAAAAATCAGATGTTCCGCTTAAATTCAGAAGGTGTAAAACCGGTTTCATCCTTAAAAATACGGTTAAGCGATGTTTTTGAGTTGAAGCCGCATTCAAGCCCGATACCGAGAACCGTGTAATGACTGTATCCCGGATTGTTCAGTTTATCTTTTACCTCCTGCACCCTGAACTCGTTGATGAGTTTGTAAAAATTCTTTTTCTGACCCTGGTTGATCACTTCCGAAAGCTTTTGTCGGGATACTTTCAGATCATCGGCCATCATTTGTAAACTGAAATCGGGGTTTAAATATGGTTTATTGTTTTTCAGGTATCCGATAATACGGGCATTCAGGTCATTTAACTGGTCGTCTGAAATATTGTTCCTGATTTGTTTTGCCTGCTGTTTTTCTGAATTTTCAGGCAGAACCAGAATCTGATTTTCAGGTTGACTTATATAAATGGCATTCTGGTTGATCCCGAAGAAAATCATGATAAAGGTGAATATTGTAAAATTCAGCGACATAGAAGAAAACCTGGGGATTGTAAACCCCAGCACCCTTGTGATATAGGAACTGATCAGATCGTTCACAAAAAGAACCAGAAATAAAGTGAGTACGAAAGTGAGCCAACGGAGTGAGTTTCGTGAATTGTAATTTGAAAACTGATACGGAATTTTCCGGTGATGTTCCAGCAACAGTTTCAGGCTGAAAATCCAGTAAAAGAGATACGAAAAAACAAGCAGGGTGTAATAAATTTTGTTGTATAAAACCTGCGGCGTGTTGGCAATATCGGCAACATTGCCAATACTTGAAGGCCCGGCAATGGTTCTGTGAATATCAACCGCCAGCATGGGCAAAAGATGCAGCAGGTCCGTTTTTTTCAGTCTGAAATTTTCAACCGCCAGTGAACCTACATACAAATACAAAAGCGGACCAAACAGAAAAAGAACCGGGAAAATGCCTGGTTTAAAATAATCGGTAACCTGGAATGGCAACAGCAATGAACCCAGAAAAACAGCAATTACAGCCATCCACACACTTAAAAACACAAAACTGATGTGTTTCGGACGCTTCGAAATAAAAATCAGCAATCCGAACAATGATTGGATAAAACCTATGATGGCTATTGTTTGTTGCACAGTCTCTGTTTTTCAGGAAGAAATTTTGACTGAAAGTATCAAAATTAGTTTAAGCCAGATTTAATTTCTTCCTGAAAATACTTTCAACCGGTTATTCCAATTCAAATTCTCCTGAAAGCGATGCATTTGAATTACTCCCCACAAACACTGTGAAAGCTCCGGGTTCGGCAGAAAAAGTAAGATCATTATGCCAGAAACCCAATTCTTTTTCTGTTAGTTTGAGGGTGATTTTCTGCGTTTCGCCTTTTTTCAGGAAAACTTTTTTGAATCCTTTTAACTCCCTGAGTGGCCGCGTTACAGATGCCACCTCATCGCGAACATACAACTGCACCACTTCTTCGCCATCAAAACTGCCGGTGTTGGTAACATCCACCGAAACTTCAATTTCTTCTTTATTTGAAATGGTTTGTTTACTGAGCGCCAGGTTTGCATATTCAAATTTTGTGTAACTCAACCCGAAACCAAAAGGGAAAAGCGGCGAATTCTCAACATCGAGGTAGTTGGATTTGAATTTGGTAAAAACCTCGCCTTCCTGCGGACGGCCTGTATTTCTCATAGCATAATAAACCGGGACCTGTCCCACATTCCGGGGGAAAGTCGCCGTAAGTTTTCCTGAAGGATTATAAACACCAAAAAGAACATCAGCGAGTGCATTTCCACCTTCCACACCAGCGTGCCACATCAGTAAAATGCTGCTTGCCAGTTCGTTTTCTTCTGAAATCGCCAGCGGACGTCCGGTCAGAATGACCAGTGCAAGTGGTTTTCCGGTTTTTGCCAGTTCGCGGATGAGTTTTTTCTGACTCTCAGGAATGGTAATGTCTGAGCGACTTGACGACTCGCCCGTCATTTCGGTTGCTTCACCAACCACTGCCACTACCACATCGGCTCTCTTCGCCACTGAAATTGCTTCATTCAGCATTGTTTCCGGCGAACGTTCATCGATTTCAATCCGGGGCCCGAAAACATTGATTTTTGCGGCAAAATCCTTATCGTCACTGATGTTGGCGCCTTTGGCATACGAAATGTTCACCTGGTCGCCGGCTACATTTTTCATTCCTTCCAGAATGGTAACAGCCAGTTGTGTATCACCGGTTGGCGCCCAGGTTCCGAGCATGTTGTTGCGGCTGTCGGCCAGCGGACCAATCAGTGCAATTGTTCCCGACTTTTTCAGTGGCAACATTTCCTTATCATTTTTCAGCAAAACAAACGACCGTTGCGCCGCTTCGCGCGCCACTTTCCGGGTTTCCGGGGTATTGATTTCTTTAGACGGACGTGTGTCATCAAAATAGCGATACGGATCATCGAAAAGGCCCAGTTTGTATTTAGCTTCCAAAACGCGCCGACAAGCTTTATCGATATCAATATCTGTAATTTTCCCTTCATGCAGCGATTTTTCAAGCGTAGTCAAAAAGCCTTCGCCCACCATGTCCATATCCAGTCCGGCTTTCAGTGCCAGCGCCGAAACCTGCTGCAAATCGCCCAACCCGTGCGCAATCATTTCGTTTACCGAAGTATAATCTGAGACCACAAACCCATTGAATCCCCAGTCTTTTCGAAGAAGTTCTGTCAGCAACCAGTGGTTGGCAGATGCCGGAACTCCATCCACATCGTTAAACGACGACATGACACAACCCACGCCTGCATCAATTGCAGCTTTGTAGGGAGGCAGATAATCGTTGTACATTTTCATCCGGCTCATGTCAACCGAATTGTAATCACGTCCCGATTCGGGTGCGCCATACAGTGCAAAATGTTTAACGGTTGCCATCATGGTGTTGGTGGCTGTTAAATCGTCACCCTGGTAACCTTTCACCATGGCTTTTGCAATATGCGACCCCAGGAAAGGATCTTCGCCCGATCCTTCTGAAATCCTTCCCCACCGCGGATCACGGGAAATATCGACCATGGGCGAAAAGTTCCAGAAAATACCATCGGCGGTGGCTTCGGTAGCTGACACCCTTGCTGTTTTTTCAATCAGATCCATGTCCCACGAACACGACATTCCGATGGGCAGCGGAAATGTTGTTTTATAACCATGAATTACATCAGAACCTACAATCAGCGGAATTCCCAGCCTACTTTCCTCAACTGCCAGTTTCTGCACCTGGCGGAGCTTTTCGGGACCATAAACACCAAAAATTCCCCCCACATTTCCTGCTTTTATTTTTGCTTCCACATCGGTGCTTACCACCGATCCGGTTAAAATTCCACCACCAGGTGTTACTAAGTTTAACTGACCAATTTTTTCCTGAAGGGTCATTTTGTTCATCAAAGTATTCACAAAAGCTTCCATTTTTCTGTCGGAGGAATTATGATTTTTTTGCTGACAAGCAGCCAATATAAAAATCAACAGGATAAGCAGATAAACAGGTTTCATAATATTTCGTTTTTAGCTGTTATTGTACTTCAATTGTTTTATAACGTTCCGAAACGCCGTTATCGTTGATGGCTTCAATGGTAAACCAGTACGTTTTCTGACTGTCCATCGCTTTGAACCAATATTCGTTGGCATCGTGCACCATCACACAGTTGTAGAGTTTTTCAGGGTGTGTTCCGTAGTAAATGTTGTATGCGAATGCATTCTCCACAGGGCTCCAGCGAATCCAGGCGCTGCGTTTGTCTTTTTCAGTTCGCAATACCATAAAAGTTTTTACACTTTCGGGTACTTTTCCTTTGCCAACACCAAAAACGCGCAATCCGCTGATGGCAAATTTGCCGGTTGGCATGTGCATATTTTCGAGTTTGATAAATCTTGTTTTCACCGGGTTTTTCAGTTCGATATAATCATGCGGGACATCCGTCCGGTTGGCGCTTTTATCCACCAGAACATTCCATTTCTTTCCATCCGTTGAAGTGTACAAAATATAGCTGTGATATTGTTCTCCGCCATTGATTTTCCCCAGGTGGCCGGAATCAACATCCTGATCGGCATAATTGATCTGAATTGCATGTACTGTTGCCATTTCACCCAAATCACTTTGAATCCATTCTCCTTTTTCGCCGGTAGCCGCACTCCACCAGGTTTTCATGCTTTCGTCGTTGGCGTTATTGGCATGATAAGCGCCGTAGGTTGAAGACACTGAAACCGGTTTTTTATAATTCAGCAAAAACCAATCAGGACGCGGCTTTTCGTGTTTAGCTGCCTCTCCGGGCAGATAATGCGGATAATCGCCAAAAGCCGTGTTGCACCACATTACATCGTCACTGTCGAAACCGGCAGGCCAGATTCCTATACGCCGTTCAAAGTTATTTTTCACCCCTAAAATGATGGTACTCACGTGCCACCATCGGTTGTTATTGTCCTGAAAAGTAGCCCCGTGACCGGCGCCGCGTGCAAAACCTCCCAGTTTCATACTCAGCGGATCAGACTGGTCGGTAAAATTTCCCACCGGATTTCCGAGGGGTGTACTGCCCACAGCAACTCCATCGGCATATCCGCTGAATTCGGTCCCCGGAGCACCATATTGCAGGTAATATTTCCCGTTGTGTTTGGTCATGTGTGCACCTTCCATAAACGGGTCGAGAAAAGTATTGTCCATGTGTTCACCAAAACGCTGCCAGCCAAAACGCCAGGGTTTCAACGAATACATTTCGCGGCGGGTACCAATAGGCTGAAAAGTTTTCCGGTTGAGTTCGACACCATATAGCGGGTACACATTGCTGCTGCCGTTGTACATGTAAAAACGGCCGTCGTCGTCGGTAAAAAATGCCGGGTCCCAGCCACCGATTTCAAGCGAATCGACAAGCGGCTTCCATTCCTCCACTTTCGGATTGGTGCTCATCCACAACGTAAAAGTGCGGGTGTAGGTTGAGCCAAAAACCAACATGGTATCGCCCACAATTCCCACGGCCGGGGCACAAAGTTCGTCGTAAACACCGCCATTCCATGGGCGCAGAAATTTACGCGGGATAAAATGCCATTCGCTCATGTCGCTGCTCCACCAGTAACCCCACTGGTTGGTGCTGAACAGGTAGAAATCGCCTTTGTAATTCACAATCACCGGATCGGCTGTGGCACGGTGCCTGCCCCATTCCGAAAAATTGGGAATCGGCGTGTAGCCATAATCAATATTGATGGGGTTACAAAATGTTGTCATTTTGGTTGTCTGGGCAGCAGCCGGTTTCCAAATTCCGAAAATCAGGAGGGAAAAAACCCACAAATGCGCAATCACCTTCATTTTAATATCCTTTTTGTTTGAAATCCTTTTTCTTGAAATCTTTCAGAATCTTCCCGAAAATCTTCTCGTGCCTTCGTTTTTCAGCAACTGTTGTTTCGAAACGGGCTTTTTCGCGCTCCATTTTCAGGTAGTTTTCATAAGAACTGTTATCGATTTCACCCTTTTCCACAGCTTCGGCCACGGCACAGCCTGCTTCGCCGGTGTGGGTGCAATCTTTAAACCGGCATTTTTCTCCCAATGCAATTATATTGTCAAAAGTGGTTTCCAAACCCGAAGTTGTGTCAGCAATTCCCACTTCGCGCATTCCCGGGTTGTCAATCAGAATCCCGCCATTTTCGAGCACTGTCAGTTCGCGATGTGTGGTAACATGCCGCCCTTTGTTATTGCTCTGACTGATGGCATCGGTTTTCATCATTTGCCGGCCGGTCAGATTGTTCAGTAAAGTTGATTTTCCAACTCCTGATGAGCCCAGCATACAATAGGTTTTGCCCTTTTCAATCAGGTTATTCAGCGATTCATACCCATCCTGCGTTTCGTTGCTGATGGCCAGAACCGGAACATCTTTTATTCTTTTGGAGATGTTCTCCAGTATTTCAGTAACCCGCTCTTTCGCTGCGAGGTCGGTTTTTGTAAGAATAATAACTGGCTGAATACCGGTAGCATAACAAATAGTGAGGTATCTTTCGAGCCGGTTGATATTGAAATCGCGGTCGGCAGCCTGCACCAGAAATGCCGAATCGACATTGGCAGCTATAATCTGTACATCGCCTTTTTGCCCGGCAGCCTGTCGTTTCAGGATCGATTTTCGGGGAAATATTTTATGAATGACGCCAAATTCAGCATCGTAAACAGTGATTGCCACCCAATCGCCAACTGCCGGAAAATCTTCCCGCCCAGTTGCTGAAAACCTGAGATTGCCTGTAATTTCAGCTTCTATTTCCCCCTTTTCAGTTTTTACAATATAACGCTCCTTGTGTTCCAGAATAACACGCCCGGTTTCAAAACCTTCCAGTTGATTTTCGATTCTGAATTTTTCGAGTCCGTTATTGTATCCCAGTTCTTCCAGCGTCATTTTAATTTTCTGATTAAGATTTGCCTGTTTATTACACCCGCAAATTGATTTTCCCTGTTTAACCTGTCCCTAAAGGGAGCAGCGAAAACCAATCCGCTTCCATCAGTATAAAATCTTCTACCTTTTAATTATCAGTTTTGAAGTTGAATTCAATTGTCCGCCCAGTACCTGAACAAAGTACAAACCATCAGGGAATCCTCTTGTATCAACGGTTTCGCTCTGTCCACCCGACCATTCTTTCTGCATGACCAAAACTCCATTGGCAGAGAAAATATTTATGGTTTTCAATGACGAAAAACCAGTGTCGGGAATTTCCAGTTTAATTGAATTGGATGCAGGATTCGGGTAAATTTTCACCAGTTTTTTTGCTGATTCAATGTTTTCTGCTGAAGTTGATTTGTATTCAAATCCCAGTTTTTCGAGTCCCGATTTCAGGTCGCTGTCTTTCATCACCATATCCCAGAGCAAACCTGTGCGGTGGTTTTCAATCATCACCACAATCGGTCCCTGATCGATTCCCAGGTAAGCTTTCTGCACCCAGCCCTGGTTGTCGTTAAATGCATCGTAAGGTCCGTATTTCCCGAAAATGTCTTTCCCTCTTTCACGGTAAAAATATTTCAGTGCTGCCATTGATTCATCGGGAGTGTAGGGAAAACTTGCCAGAGCTGCAGTAGGGCTGATTGTGCCATTGTCATTACTCACAGGCTGGTGAGCTGTGTAACCCGATGGATCGTCACTGGCAGTGAGGCCCCAGTTTTTGGCGCTGTAATTCAGGTGTCCTTTCGGGTTGGCTTTTGCATATTCCACATGAATTTTTGCTGTATTCACATTTTCTGTCCAGTAATCGGCATATTGATCTTTTAAGCCATTCGGGTTGATACCAAGAAAAGCATAGTGAATCCAGAAAAGTGGTCCGCCCCAGTTGGGTGAAAGACTGACCGGGTAGCCATAATACGTGCGTTTGTTTACCATATTTCCGTTTCGGGCCCAACCCTGCGTGTAAACTTCTTTCGGAATTGAATAAGTTGGAGAAGCTGCAGCCAGAATGTAAGTTGAAAGACATTCATTCCATCCCGAAATTTTCATGTTCATCTTCCAGTTGTAATTGGGAGACCAGTGCCAGTACAAAACATTCTGATTTCCCTGCCGGTACCAGCTCCATTCAACACCTTTCCACAATTGGTCTGCCTTTTCACGAATCTGCACCGATTTTGTATCGCCGCCGGTAAAATAGTTTTTTACGGCCATCAAACCCTGCACCACATAAGCAGTTTCCACAAGGTCGCCGCCATTGTCATAAGTTGAAAATGGCTGTGTTTTGTCTGTGTCGGCGTTGTACCAATGCGACCAGGCACCATGATGACGGTCACATCTTTCCAGAAAATCAAGAATAGACAGAATTCTGTCTTTAATTTCTTCGCGGGGTCTGTATTCGCGTTCATAAGCCACAATCATTGCCATCAGTCCCATTCCGGTAGCTCCGGAAGCAGCGGTTGAAGCGCCGCCATTGTTGCGTTCAAGTGCCATGCCGGTTGCCTGGTGAGCACCTTCCCAAAAGTACCGGAAAGTGTAACGCTGCATCATATCCAGCAATTCATCGTCGGTAAAATCGCGTATTTGTGTTGTGGACAAAACGGGTGTCGATTCATTTTGCTGGTATGCCGTAACTACTTTATAGGTCAATGTTTTATTACGATATTCTTCTGGCACAAAATCGAGGTAAAAATTATCAGTTGTTTCACCGCGCATTGCATAATTCGTTCCCGCGTCAACAGAAACATAAATACGATAAGTAAACCCGGCAGCCGGTTTTATCCACGAAAGTTCGGCATGGCTGTCGTAACCCGTGGCCGTTAAACTAGTTACTGATGGAACCGATGAGATACTTTTAAAGGCTTTTATTTCGTCGATATAAATCTGGCGCGAAGTATTGTTTTTTTCTGACTGTGCAAAAATGATTCCTTTAACGACCGCTGGATTCAATGAGCTTGCCGTAAAAAATTCATCAAGTGGAAATACAATTCTGTTCCATACTCCTTTTTGGATATTGCTGTTAAAATCAGAGAGTTTATAAAAAGAGGAAGTAATCTCGCCGGAACCGCCGGCTAGCGCGGTTTTAATGGCAATCAACGGCAACGCAGTGTCAGGAAAATTTTCAACCGGATAAAGGTAAAAAGAGAGTGAATCACTGTTTGTTAAATTGGCTGAACTCCAGTCGCTGCGGTGAATGCTGGCTTTCCAGTTGCCATTTGCCGATGAAAAATAGTTGAATTTTAGCGAAGAGTTCCCTTGGTAAGCTGCGGTTGTACAAGGAACTTTATCATTGTATTGTGGCAAGCCGGGAGGGTATGTAAATTCGAAAGTACTCGCTCCCAGGTTTACCTTGTCCACAATTCCCTGGTCATAAAATGTGGTTGTGGTTCCGTTTGTAAAAAATATCACTTCCTGCGAATGCAGGTTCAATGCAAACAGGAAAAAAACAATTAAAAGCAGGTTTGACTTAATTTTCATCGGCTTAAATTTTTCAGGATTATTGTGAGCTGAAACCCAACTTTTTCAGGCCATTCTTAACATCTTCATTTTTCATGAATAAATTCCAAAGTAGCCCACTGCGATAATTTTCAATCATTACCACGGCAGGCCCCTGATCAATTGCCAGGTATTTTTGTGGCCACCAGCTGTCGGTTTCGCTGAAGGCGTCGTAAAACCCAAAAGGTCCGAATAGTTTACCGCCTAAATCTTCATAAAAATAGCGGATGGCTGCCAATGACTCTTTTGGAGCATACGGTATTGATGACAAAGCGGCAGTTGGTGAAATCACTCCCAGATCGTTTGAAGGCATATGTGCATTGTATCCATTCACGGAGTAGCTGGCTGTGAGGCCCCAGCAATTTTCACCATAGCCTTTGAATTTGCCCGGATTCTCCACACAATGTTTATAATTAATCATGGTATGTGCCACATTGTGCTCCCAGTAATCGGCATATTTATCCGACAAATTCCTAGGATCCAGCCCAAGAAACGAATAATGTGACCAGAATAATGGACCTCCCTGTTCCAGGGCACCATTGTGGTTCAGTTTCAGTGTGTAACCATATTTTTCGCGGTTACCCACAATTTCGCCGTTTCTGGCCCAGCCTTCGTGATAGGCCGCCGCGTCAATAGAATAGGTTGGAGAGGCAGCTCCCAAAACATACATAATCAGGCATTCGTTATATCCTTTTACAGCAAAATTCATTTTCCAGCCAACATTTGGCGACCAGTGCCAGTAAAGAACATTTTCTCCATCTTTCTGGTGAAAATTCCACTGCACTTCTTTCCAAAGTTTATCAATTCGATCCACCAATAGTTTTTCGCGTTCATTTCCACCGGCAAAATACTCTCTTACAGTAATCAATCCCTGCACCAGAAATGCTGATTCAACCAAATCAGCTCCATCATCGAATTTACTGAAAGGCTTTACTTTTCCTGTTTCGCCATCAAGCCAGTGTGGCCAAACACCATGAAAACGGTCGGCTTTTTCGAGAAATGACACAATTCTTTCAAATCTTTCGAGCCCCTTTTCACGGGTAATAAAATTTCTTTCGATTCCAACAAGAATGGCCATCACGCCAAAACCTCCACCGCCGGTGGTAATAATGTGTTTGTCGTTTTCGGGATAAACGCCATCAACATGATACCGTTCACGCGCCAAGCCCGAATTGGGTTCTGCACCATTCCAGAAATACTGAAAAGTATAATATTGAACTGTATCCAGTAACTGTTCGTCGGTAAGCCGCGATTTTTCAGATGTTGAATCAGACTGTTTTTTGCTGCCGGAAGATGAACAGGCAAATCCGAGGATTACTATCACGGTATAAAATAAAAATTTCATTGACTCAAATTAAACAGGTTTGAATTACAATTTAAACACTTTTCCTGCTGAAAAACAGGAATAACAGAATTTTTCAGATATGTGTTCTTCTGAAACAGTTGATTTGACCAAATCGCTGATTATTTTTTCAAGAGATAAGGTAAAATCAATCTCCTGAATTAGTGAAAGATGGCTGCCCGGCAATAAAACCGGACAGCCTCTTCAACTCAAATTAAACTACCCAATTATAACTAAACTATTTTTCGGCATCGAAAATGGTTTTAACCTCTGCTGCCGATAATGCTTTATCAAACATGCGTAATTCGTCAATCAGACTGAGATCAGATTTATGATCCCAATAGGTAAACGTCGGAGCACCAGAACCAATCACCAGTGTTTCACAACCAGCCCAGCTAAATCCAGTCATGTCAGCCGAACGGATTTCCTCACCATTGAAATAAATTGAATTCTTTGACTGAGAAATGGTAATTGCCACATGTACCCAACCTGCAGCTACCGGATCAAGAATACCACCATCATTCCAGCTTTCTCCTGCACCGGTACCCACATTTATTTTAATGCGCTGTTCGGTGGCACTACCCTCACGGAACAGACGGAACCCTTCATTACGGCTTTCGGTTTTGGAGGCATCGCCAACCGTTAAAATTCCGGCACGGGTTGGATCAGCGTTGATTTTCATCCAGAAAGTGGCACTGTATGCTTCGCCTTTCAATCCGGCAGTCGGGAAGGTCAGGTATGAATCGGCGGCTCCTGCATACGCTTTTCCTTTTTTACCTGCACCATAACCCGGAGTACCCACAACTTCGGCATTTGACATCGATATTTTGTCATTTGTACTTTCTTCGAACGGCATGTACAGAATCTCGCCATCATATTTTGGCACATACGGCGAATCATCGTTAATCACTGCCTGAATTTCTTCGGCGGTCAACGCACGGTTGAAAATGCGCATGTCGTCGTATTTACTTAAATCTGATTTGTGATCCCAGTATGAGAATGTCGGTCCTCCTGAACCAATTACCATATCGGTGCAACCATCCCAGTTAATAGGCGCACTCATTGTTGAAGTTCTCACCGGATTCCCGTTGATGAATATTGTATTCTCTGTTTCTTTTACTGTGAATGCCACATGAACCCAATCACCTGTTTTCGGGTTTACCACATCACCATCGTTCCAGCTTTCGCCTGAACCAGTACCTACATTGAGTTTTATACGCTGTTCAGATGCACTTCCTTCGCGGAAAAGGCGGAATCCATTATTCCGGTTATCGGCCGTTGCACCAACTGTGAGGATTCCTGACCGATCGGGTGAAGCATTCAGTTTTACCCACATCCCCACTGTAAATTCATTGCCTTTAAACGAACTTATCGGATAAGTCAGATAACTGTCGGCAGCACCTTTATAGGCTTTGGTATTTTGAAGACCATCATCGGCAAAACCGGGAGAACCCACAACTGAGGCAGCTTTGAAAGTGATCATTTCCATATAATCTCCTTCAAAAGGCATATAGAAAACTTCGCCATCGTATTTTGGTGCATACGGCGGAACCTTTGAAATGGTAATTGTTTTTGTGGTTGATTTGCCCGAAAGATCGGCAGCCACAATTGAAATGGTGTGATTTCCCATGGTTACATTGTCATACGTCAGTGTATCAATTAACCTGCGATAATCTTTGTAATCGGCGCTGGTGTATGTTTTAATGTCGATACCATCGAATTTCACCGAAATATTTCCCAGTTCGATGTCATCGGTCACTTCAAAATCAATTTTTATTGGCGAAACCAGTTCCCCGGTTTTGATTTCGTAGTTTTCAACAGGCAATTTGATGTTCACCACCGGAGATGAACCATCGGGACCCGGATCAACCGCGGTGATGGGATCGATTCCCTGCTCACACGAAACGGCCAGCATTGAAGCTGCTGCTATGAAAAATATATATTTAAATAGTTTCATTTTCGTATCATTTATAAGTTTAAGCATGAATTATTGAGTACCACCCAGGACAGGCAGTAAATCGACCTGTGTCTGCGGATAAGGTAAGAATGCTTTATCGGCACTGAAAGTACGGCCATCGTAACTAAGTTCGCTGGTTCTGCCAAGGCGTACCATATCATAAAAGCGGGTACCCCATTCCATAGCCAGTTCAGCATATTTTTCGTCCATCACCTGGGCGTTTGTAACTCCTGATAAAGCTGGCATTCCTGCTCTTGCCCGAACTGCATTAACAGCAGCATCGGCTGACATGGCAGAATTGGTTGCTCCCTGTGTGAGTGCTTCGGCGTGCATCAGTAAAACCTCGGCATACCTGATACAGGTAAAATTTTTGTTGGTTCCGTAATCAGTGCGACCAGGTGTCAACTGATCCGACGGCAGGTAATGTTTCCCACTGGCAAATAAAGCCCTGGCGTAATCATTAATAATATCACCTGAGCGGGTTGTGTTTGAAATCCATGCCGGTAATGTTGCATATTTTGCATCTTTTCTAAGCTCAGCCATTCCTCTGTCGGTAAAAAGAACACTGGTTTCAAGGCGGGTTGTTTCGCCACGGTCGAGCATAAATTTGATGTATTTCAGACTGGGTTCGTAAAAACCCCAGCCACTGCCGGCGCCCTTTACTTTTGGTGTCCAGTTCTGCGAACCAAAGAAAGCATACAGGTAACTGTAGTTTGTTCCTGATCCGGTTCCAAGATCAGAATATTGCAGCTCCAGAAGATTTTCTGAATTCAGTTTGCCTTTTATTTTGAAAAGTTCATAATAATCAGGCTCCAGAATAAATTTTCCACTGCTGATGATCTGACCGGTTGCATCGGCAACTTTCTGGTATTCCTTTATTTCAAGGTTAGCAAGCGCTTTAATTGCCAAAGCCGTGTATTTTGTCACGCCCCCGCGAATATCAGTACGGGCATTCGGGTTCAAATCAGGCAAATATGGAATTGCTTCATCCATCTGGTCTGAAATGTGTTTCATCACTTCATCTTTTGGAGTGACATCTGCCACATAAAATTCAGATGGATCGGAACTTGTTGGCACCAAAACTGCACCCCAAACCCTTGAAAGCTGGAAGAGCAGGAAACCACGTATAACTTTAGCCTCGGCGATGTATTGGTCGGCCTTCGCGTTATTGCCCCCGTTTTCGCGATAAAGTTCCACCTGTTCCATAGCTGAATGTGCCACAAACATATCGTTATACATATTCTGCCAAACCGAGTTGTACATCCAGTAATCCTTGTTGTAATTATATTTATCGGTTTCAGCATAATCCTGCTGATCGCCCAGGCCGCCGGCATTTACATCATCACCTCTCACAGCAATCAACGGGAAATCTTCCCAGCCGCGTGAGTAAAATTCGGCATAAGCACCAATCAGCGGAAGTATCATGTTTCCGGAGTTGGTATAATCTGTTTCTTCGGTAAATGCCTTGTTTTCGGCCGGCTCGTCCAGCAAATCATGACACGCTGTCGCAAAAAGAACAGTCAGTGTTACGAATGATATCTTCAGTATATAATTTAATCTTTTCATAGTGGTAATCTTTTTTCGTTAAAACCTGACATTTAAACCAATTGTATAAACTGCCGGTATCGGATAGGTTTGAGTATCGATACCATTGGCAACTTCGGGATTGAAACCATTGTATTTAAACAATGTCAGCGGACGGTCGGCTGTAAGAATCACTTTCGATTCAGGAATTTTCACGCCACCCAGTGTTACATTTTTAATATTGTAAGCAAGCTGAATATTCTGAATGCGGAAGAATGAGCCATCTTCAACGAAATAGTCGCTCATTTTCTGGTTCCAGCCTTTTCTTAAACCAGCCGATGAAGGATACTTGTTCGATGTTCCTTCGCCATGCCAGCGGTTGATTGCCAGGTCGGCATCCATGTTACCATCTGATGTCCAGATAATTTCTCCACGTTTGCGGTTCAGGATTTTGTTGCCGCTCTGCCCAACAATACTTGTGGAAAGTTCCCAGTTTTTATAGTTAATACCCAGATTGCCGCCATACATAAAGTTGGGGAAATAAGAACCCAGCACAACCCGGTCGTCATCATCGATAACTCCATTACCTTCTTCTCCTGCAGCCTGCTGATCTTTATATTTGAAATCACCGGGAACAGCACCGGCAGGGGCAGCCGGGTCGGCATCAATTTCTGCCTGGTTCTGGTAAACTCCCAAAACTTCGTAACCAAAGAATGCAAGCAGTGGTTCACCAACAATCGATCTCTGACGGAATTCGGCACTTCCGCCATCAATATAGGGCTGTCCGTAAAGGTCGCGAACTTCGTTTTTCAATGTTGCAAAGTTTACGCCCACATTGTAACTTAAATCATCTGATATTTTGTTATTCCAGTTGAGAGTTACTTCAATTCCTGAATTGCGGATAATACCCACATTTTTCAGAATACTGGTGGTGGTTGAAGGAATCTTCACATAAATAGCAGCATTTTTGGTATCCCTGATATAGTAATCGATGTCGGCAGATAAACGGTTTCCAAACATCTGGGCAGTCAGACCAATGTTTGTTTCTTCGGCAACTTCCCATTCAAGCGATGAAAAAGTACTTGTGGTTTTTGTTCCTGAAACTTCAACATCATCAATCGATGTTTTAATAATTTCAGTAGTTGAAGCGCCATCACTTGCCTGGATTTTATCGTTCCCGAGTTGTCCCCAACTGGCCCGCAGTTTGAGGTAATCGAAAACTTTATTATCTGCCATAAAATCTTCTTCAGAAATTACCCAGCCTGCACCAATTGTGGGGAAGTAACCCCATTTTTGCTGATACTTTGAACTTCCGTCGGCGCGCATTGTGCCATAAACAAGGTACCGGTTGTTGTAATTATAAGATAGCCTGCCAAAGTAGGAAATACCGTATTGGCGGGTTCCACCATCACTGACACCGGTTGTCGGAATTGTTTCGGCCTGGTCGATGTACCATGCATTTTCCTGGTCAACCGGGAAATTGATCCCTTGTGCACTCAGACCATGATAAGCTTCATCGCGGTACGACTGACCAGCCATCAAAGTAAAACTATGATTGTCAATTTTGTCATCATAAGTCAGCACATTATCCCAAATCTGGTTTGAATAATTTGAAAGTTTATGCGTTAAAGTGGCATCCACTCTTTTAAAGTTGTTGCCGATAAAATAAGGAAGGTTCACGTTTCTTTCGTCTAATGCGCTGAAAGCATGGCTATATGTGGTTTTAAACGACAACTTTTCAGGAATCAGTTGAAACTGCGCATAAAAATTAGCCATAGTTTTTCTGATTTTCAGCTTGTTCTCATTGTAAAGTAATGTCGGGAACGGATTCTGGCCACTTCTGTAACCGATATCCTGGGCATTGGCAAAAGGCTCCGGCCAGGCATTTACATTCTGTTCGTCATAAACCGGAATAATCGGCACTGCAAAATACGCCTGTCCCCATGCACCTTCTTCATCGTTAAATTTTAACGCATTGCTGAATACAACATTTCCGCCAACAGTCAACCAGTCGGTTGCTTTAAAATCAATTTTTGCACGCAGGTTGAAACGTTCATACTGGTTTTTCATGTCGAGAATACCATCCTGCGAAAAATAGTTGGCTCCCAGCGAATAACTTGCCTGGCTGCCACCGCCTGTGAAATTCAGACTATGATTCTGAATTGGTGCTGGCCTGATAATTTCGTTGTACCAGTCAGTGTTCACATCCGGAACATTCGGGTTTACCCGGCTGCGTCCGTAACGTTGCATTGCATTCAGTATAAAACTCTGGTCGGCAGCAGATCCCGATTCCATGGCCATAGTCGTGAATTGTTCGGCATTTGCCATTTTCAATACATTTTGTGCAACTTGTGTTCCATAATAACCATCGTAAGTTATTTCAGACTTCTGGTTATAAGCACCCGATTTTGTTTCGATTAAAACAACACCGTTTGCAGCCCTGACCCCATAAATTGCCGCTGCCGAGGCATCTTTTAAAACTGAAATTGAAGCAATATCGGCTGTGTTCAGAAAATCGATATTGTCGAAAAACATTCCATCAACCACATAAAGCGGTGCTTCGTTGTTTTGTCCGGGATACGAACCAATCCCTCTCACTCTTACAGTGGGAGAATCACCCGGCCCGCCACTGCTTACAACCTGTAAACCTGCAACTTTCCCCTGTAAAGCCTGCATTGCCTGGCCGGTAGGTGTTTTAACAAGTTCGTCAGATTTAACGGTTGCAATAGAAGAAGTCAGGTCTTTTACGGTCATTTTACCATAACCTACCACAATTACTTCGTCGAGCCCAACTACCGATTCTTCCATGACGATATCGATAGTACTTTGATTCTGAACCAGTACTTCCTGGGAAACAAACCCAATAAAACTATATACAAGCGTTGATCCGCTTGTAACTTCGAGGTTATAACCCCCATCAATTCTGGTTACTGTTCCGATTGTTGTTCCTTTCACCAGGATTGAAACTCCCGGTAATCCCGCTCCTGTATTGTCGGTTACTTTACCACTGATGGCCGTTTTTTGCTGTGCAACCGCAAAAAGCACCGACAAAAGCAGAAAAAAGAATAGACATAGTTTTCTCATAATGCTTTTTATTTGAAATTAGTTTCAGACCGAAAGGTAGAGCAGTTTAAAGCCAATAGAAATAAAATCCCTACACTTCTGATTCTTCATATGAAGTGAATAGCTTTTACAACCTCATCAATACCTCATCTGCCTAAAAATACTTTACCCATAAACAATTGATTTAATTTATTTTAAATCATATGAAAACTACTCTGGTTTATAAAATAATAATTCATAATTTCGTTTGTTTCTGGCAAGAAAAGACATGTCCTTTGAATACCCTTTAAAAAATTGCTATTTTAATCTTCGTTTATTTATTTGCTGGTTGGAATGAGATACATAATTTTAAACATAAAAAAAACAGTTTTGGTCCTGCTTCAATTTTACTTGATCATGACCACCGGAAATGTTTTCGGAGAAATCATACATTTTCAGAAATCGGATTATAAAGGCGCCAATCAAAACTGGAGTGTGAGTACTTCGGAGAACGGGCGTATCTATTTTGCTAATCATCACGGGTTAGTTGAGTTCGATGGTACAAGCTGGAAACTATATAAACTTCCTAATCAACCCGTTATCAGGGCTGTAAAAGCGATTTCAGATTCACTTATTTTTACAAGTGGCTACATGGAACTCGGATACTGGACTCGTGATAAATTCGGAAATCTGAATTACCATTCATTGTTGTCGAAAGCCAATCCTCATTTTACCAGAAACATCGAATTCTGGAATATTGCCGTAAATGAAGGCTCTGTTTTTTTCCGATCTTTTAATCCGGTAATTCTTGAATATACAAATGACTCAATTTATGCTGTTGAACTTATTGGCAATCCGGGCGTCATGAACAAAGTAGGTGACAAAATTCTTGTTGCCGTTGGTGATGTTGGTATTTTTGAAATTAAAGATCACAAAGCCATTCCATTTCTGACCGGTGAATTTTTCAAATCAAAACAAATCCGTTTTCTTCTCGCTACCAAAAATCAAAAGTTACTGATCGGCACATCAACTCACGGAATTTTTGAATATGATGGGAAAAATATACTACCGTGGCACCAGGAATGGGCAAAATATTTTGTAGATAATGAGTTAAACCGTGGATTGTTTGCCAATAATCAACTGATTTTAGGATCGATAAAAGACGGGATTTTGATTTTTGATGAAAAATCGGGTGAAATCCGCAGGTATAATGCAGAGGGTGGACTTGGCAATAATACGGTTTTGGGTATTGAAACTGATAGTTGGGGTAATATCTGGACAGCTCTCGATGATGGTATCGGATTTATTTCTGAACATCAGGAAAAAAGCTATAAAATTGAGCCACTGCCAGGAATCGGGGCTATATATTCAATTGCAAAACTTAACAATTTGCTTTACCTGGCCACCAACCAGGGATTGTTTGTAAAACCTGAAAATGATAAGGGTGAAAAATTTGACTTTGTTCCGGAAACTCAAGGACAAATATGGGATTGCCAGGTAATTGGCGATCAGTTATTTGTTAACCACAATAGTGGAACTTATCTTGTTAAAGGTTCTGCTGCACAAAAAATTGCAGATTTTTCAGGTGGCTTGTCAATAACCCGCGATATCAAAAATCCAAACTTGTTGATTCAGGGCACCTATACAAATCTTATGGTATTCGAGGAAACCGGAAATTCAATAAAACTCAGAAACAGCATTGAAGGGTTCCGTGATCTGACACGTTTTGTGGAAATCGACCATAGGGGAAATATCTGGGCCAGCCATATGTACCAGGGTGTTTACAGAATAAGGACGGATGATAAACGAGAAAAGCTTATCAATTCAGAATATTTTGGCAACGAAATTTTTGGCAGTAACCATTCAGTAAATGTTTTCAAAATAGAAGACCGAATAGTTTTTACAACTTATAATAAACTTTTCACTTATGATGATTTGAATGACACAATTGTTCCTTATGATGAAATTAATAATCAACTCGGAAAATATGCCCGCTCGCACCGGATTATTTCGGCACCCGATCATCACTACTGGCTGATCAGCAACGATTTTATCGGGTTGTTTTCAGCTTCGGCCAATAAAATGAATCTTGTGAAAGAATACCCAACTTCTGTTTTTTCAGATCCACCGCTTTTGGATGGATATGAAAATATTTTGCCTACCGGAGAAAAAACTGCCATTTTGAGTTTATTGAATGGAATTGCCTGGCTTGATGCTAACATTAATGATACTCTTGCCGTTTTTGAAAAGTATATGCCTGAAATCCGTGAAATTCTGGTTTATAATAATCGTGATAAAGTCATACATCTCCCGCTAAATACACCGATTGAACCCCTGAAATTTAGCTTTAATAATATCAGGTTTCGGGTTTCATTTCCACTTTTGAACGGGCAACCTGTGAGTTTCAGGTATTATATTAAAGACCTTTCTAAAGACTGGTCAGATAACTCCTTTAACCCTGAATTCAGTTTTGAGCGTGTACCTCCCGGGAAATACCTGCTTGAAATAAAAGCAGTTGATTTATGGAAAAACGAAAGCCAGGTTTGTTCTTATTCTTTTGAAATTTTGCCTCCCTGGTATTCTTCAAAACCAGCCGTAATTGTCTATACGGTTTTATTTGTTATTGTTCTTCTGCTATTCAGAAACTGGGGAATCAGGCAAACACGCAGAAAAGAAAAAGAACAACACGATGCGCGTGAAAAGGAATTGATAAAGCTGCGCAACGAAAAGCTGGCCAATGAGGTGGAACATAAAAGCAGGGAACTGGCCAGTTCCACCATGTCGTTTATTAAAAAGAACGAATTTCTGATGGAATTAAAAACCATTATTGAAAAGCACAAAAACGAACTAGGCAGCCGTTATCCCGATAAATATTACAATTACCTGAATAAAAAGATTGACGAAAACATCTCGAACCAGGATGACTGGCAGATCTTTGAGAATAATTTCGAAAGGGCACACGAACAATTTTTTACAAAAATGAAATCAAACTATCCCGACCTTACTCCCGGCGACTTACGTTTATGTGCTTATCTTCACATGAACCTTTCGTCAAAAGAAATCGCTCCACTACTTGGTATTTCAGTGCGCGGGGTTGAAAATCATCGCTACCGGCTTCGCAAAAAAATGAACCTCGAACACGACGAAAACCTGGTGAACATGATTACCGGAATGTAGTTTCAGTTAAAAAGAAAAAGCCTGCAGGTCAATTAATTTACCTGCAGGTTTTTTTTCTTTTTTATGAGTTTATTACGCTGTCCTTTCAACAGTCGGTTTCAGTTACAATTTTGAGATATCATTTTATTATCAATCAATTCAAATATGGCAACTCCATATTTCTTGTCAGGAAATGACAGGTTCTTTAATAACTGATTCCTTCATCGTAATTGAACAATGCATAGCCATCTCCCTCGAGATAACCCGGTACATCTTCCTTGTTATTTTCAACGGCTTCATCAGAAACCGGAGTGGAAAAAGGCATTTTCCCCGTCGGATTAAACTTGCCTGTAATTACATCGAGCAGGGCATCGGGAGTTGTTCCGAACGTTGCCAAAACCCCAACTACATTTTTTGTGTCGTTGTTGTAAACCTCGTTTATTACCCACGGGTTGGTGTAATTCACAATTAAAACCGTTGATTTTTTTGCTGAAATGCCATTCACATAATCAACATCAATTCCGCATTTTGAAAGCGAAACAGAAATGGGCTCACCGGTTGAGCGGAACAACGAATTGCCGCCGGGTTGTAACCAAAGCAACACCAATTCCGCTTCTTCCGGGGTTTTCACAAATTCAATTTCATATTGATTGTTGTTTTCAGTATAAATACTTGGGCCATCAGTTTGTGGCTGGCTGTTATTTCTGCCTCCCGAACTTTTTGGCAGTGACTCAAAATAAACTTTGGTTTTTGGTTTTACAGGCAGCGCATTACTTTCGTTTCGCAGCAAAACAATTGATTTTCGCATCGCCAGCGCAGCTCTTTCCCGGAATTTATCGTTGCTTACAATTTTTTCAGCCTCGTCAACATTTACATACGGATTTTCGAATAACCCCAGTTCAAATTTTTCTTTTAACAAACGAACTACCGAAGTGTCAATTAAAGCCAAATCCACGGCGCCGATTTTAATTACTTCCAGCAACACCTCCGGGTCCGATTCTCCTGAAAACAGGTTGGTGCCGGCTTCAATGGCTTTTTTGTAACGTTCCTGTTTCGAAAGGTTTTCAACTCCCCACGCCATGCGGGTAAGAATGCCGGTGTCGGAATTAACAATCCCTTTAAATCCCATCTTTTTTCGAAGCAAATCATTCACAATTGATTTATTGTAGGCAAAACCAACTTCTTCAAATTCAGTGCCTTCTGGTAACGAATAATAGGGCATTATTGCTGATGTTCCCGCATCAATTGCCGCCTGAAACGGAATCAGGTTATTTTCGAACATTCCTCCCGGATAAATGGCGGCTTTTCCCCATTCAAAGTGCGAGTCCTGACCATCTTTTCCGGCACCACCGCCCGGAAAATGTTTGGTGGTGAGGGCAACAGATTTTGAATGCAGTTTTTCGCCCTGAAAACCAAGCACAATTTCGTGCATCATTTTTGCCACCCATTCCGAATTTTCTCCCAGCGTTCCGTTTACCCTCGACCACCGTGGTTCTGTTGCAAGGTCGGCCATGTACATGTAACCTTTTCTTAAACCCACAGCAGCCCATTCCTGGCGAGAATAATCAGCAAATTCGCGTACAAGCGGAAGGTCGCGCATTGCAGATAAACCAAGTTCTCCGGGCCATGCCGTAAAAACTGTAACTCCCACACTGGTTCCCAGCGAAGCATTCGTGGTAATATGATTTCGTGGATTTGAGGCAATAATAGCCGGAATTCCAAGTGGTTCGCTTTCGCAAAGTTCCTGTAATTTATTAGCCCATTCGGCAGTAACTTTTGCACTTTCGTTTGCCCTGAGAATAAAATGCCTGTTGTGAAATTCCTTTACCATTTTCGAAGTTCCTGCAGGCCGTCCCATATTTGCAATAAACGCACCTTCGGGATTTTGCGCACCTTCACGGGCTCCACCACGGTTTCCCTGACGACCGGGTTCTGCATTTGCCGGTCTGTTTTGTCCCTGACCTCCGCCGCCACCGTCTTCTGAAAGGTCACTTGCATTGAGTTTACCTTCTGAATTTTCGGCTGCCCTTGTTCCAACCATGTTCAGCGAATTTATGAGCATAAATCCGGCTTTTTCTTCAACCGACATTTTTGAAAGCAAATCTTTGCTTCGTTCATCGGCTGAAAGCCGCCAATCTTCATACTTGTCGAGCTGGCCGTTTTTGTTTAAATCTTTGAACTGAAAACCATCCTCTTTTAAAATGGTTGCTGAACGCACGCCCAGTTCGGGTTGTATGATCTCAGGTTTTTGATTACAAGCAGAAAAACTTAACAGAATAACACTGAACAATAACAGGTTTATTCTTTTGACAGAAAAAGCTTTTGGTTTCATTCCGGATAAATTTTGATTGTTTCGATGGCCTAAATTATTTTAAAAAATTGTACCAATCGTCCCAAGTGTTGTATTGAAACCAATTACTGCAACAAATATTTCGATGAATTCAGAAGAGGTTAAAAAGGATTCATTGTTTATTTATCCATTTTAATGATGATTTTCCCGCAAAATTGCAATCCAATTCAATCTCCACTGAGATAAAATGGTTGAGCACTTTTCTGCTGTTTTTCAGATTTTCGGCATCAGTTTCAGTACGGTTCCCGGGTCGTTTAAAACCACGTAAATAGCGCCATCAGGACCCGTTTGAACATCGCGCACACGTCCCTGCCCTTTCAGAATCACTTCTTCATGTGTTACTTTATCACCTTCAATATCCAGCAATCTTACTTCTTCATATTTCAATGCGCCAACAAGCAATTTGTTTTTCCATTTTTTAAACAAGTCACCGGTATAAAAATCGAGACCACAAACCGCAATCGAAGGGCGCCAATACAGGTTGGGTTGTTCCATCCCCTGCTGATGAGTGAGTTCGGTAATAATTGATCCGTCGTAGTTAATGCCATACGAAATTACCGGCCAGCCATAGTTCTTCCCTGATTTTATCAAATTAAGTTCGTCGCCACCCATCGGGCCGTGTTCGGTAGCCCATACTTCATCTGTTTCAGGATGTATGGCAATTCCCTGAATATTCCGGTTCCCGAATGAATATATTGATTTAATTGCTTTCGGATCATTCATAAATGGGTTATCATCCGGAATCGAACCATCTTTGTTAATTCTGTGCATTTTGCCATTTGGCAATGAAATATTCTGAGCATCCTCCTTAATTCCCCGTTCGCCAATGGCAAAATACAAATACCCTTTTTTGTCGAAAACAATCCGGCAGCCGTAATGATGACGGGTGGTTTTATACATTTCATGTGGCGCTTCAAAAAGCACCTGCTCATCGGTCCAGGTATTATTCACAATTTTTCCACGTACAATTTTTGTCATTGCCCCGGGTCGGTCTTCACCTTTTTTGGGTTTGTCAAGCACATGACTGAAAGCAAGATAAATCCATCCATTTTCACTGTAATTCGGGTCAACGGCCACATCCATTAAACCTCCCTGCCCTTCGTTTAATACTTTGGGAATATTTTTAACCGGTTCAGTCAGTAATTTTCCTTTCGAAACCACTCTTAGCCTACCAGGCTTTTCTGTAATCAAAGCAGTTGTGGCATCCAGAAAATCTATTGCCCACGGAACATCAAGCCCTTCTGCAAAAACTTCCACATTCAATTTATAATCAAGCGCTTCAAGTTCTTTTACAAGAGCGGGTTTTGTCACGCCAACATTTTTCTCTGCATCGCTGACATACTTCATTATCGCCTTGATTTCCTCATCTTTTAACATTTCTCCGAACGATGGCATTCCGAGATGCGGAATCCCGAATTTTACATTTCTGAACTTATAATTATCTGCGGCACCATATTGCCAGATTCCATCAACCAAACTGCCACTATTTCCACCCTTTAAATCGGCGCCATGGCAAGTTGCACAATATTGCTGGTACAAAGCTGCCCCATCGGGTTGTGAGCAGGCACTCAAACTGAGATACAAAACAATCAGCAGCGAAAAAACTGCTTTGGTGTTGACGAAGCTCCTTTTCATATCGATTGTAATTCTAATAGATTTCTAATTATTTAAATAATAAAAAACGAATCGTATAATTGTTCAAAATCAATTGTCTCTGCATCTCATTTTGCCGATGTGAATACAGTTTTCAGTTTCGGTCTGAATGTTACTTGCTATTCGAGGTAATTTCCGATGGCTTCGGCCCAGATAGCATAACCTTTTTTATTCATGTGTAAGCCATCTTCAACAAAAAGACCAGGCAAAATATTCCCGCTTTTGTCACACATCGGCGTCCACACATTCACAAATTCAACCTGCTTTTTCCGGTTGCAATACCGTTCTAATTTATTGTTGAAAGTGAGGTATTTCTCTTTTTGTTTCTCCCTTGCCAGGCTGGGTTTTGGTGAAATAAAAAGAATCCGTGTCTCAGGTAAATCTTTCCTGATTTTTGTAACCAGTTCCTTTGCCTGTTTCATCACTTTTGCAAGCTTTTTTGCATCGGCAATGTCGTTATCGCCTTCATAAATAAAAAGAATATCGGGTTTTCTGTTCAGAATCAGTTTATCGTAATAATACAGCAAATCGCTGAAGTGTGAACCACCAAATCCGTTGTTAATCACATTATACTCCGGAAAATAGTCTGGCAAATCTTTCCACATCCTGATGCTTGAACTGCCTGCAAAAACAACCAGCTTATTTTCGGTGCTGAAGTCGTACTCCTTTTTTGCAAGTTCTTCCACATAGGTTTTAAACCGGGCCGGGTCCTGCGCAGTGGCTATCAGGGTGAAGAACAAAAGAAGATTAGATAACAGGATTTTTGGTTTCATAAGTTTAGTTTTAAGTAAAAACTTGAAATCTATTATTTTATCGAATAATTTGTTCCGGGACCGACACCAAATTTTTCTATCAGATTTTTTTCAATCAATTCAGGTAAAATTCGTTTCACTGTTGGATTCGGAATACCTAACTTTTTGGCAATATCACCTGATTTGCATCCGGCATTGTTTCCAATAAAAGTCAATATTGATTTTTCACGGGGCGATAGTTTTGTTTCAACTCCTTTGTTTTCGAGTTTTAAAATAAGTTGTTTCTGAATATTTCCAAGAGCATCAAAGAAAAATCTGACCCATTCTGTTACATCTTCATCGGGTCTTTGAGACTGGCAACTTCGCAAAACTCTGTAATATTCCGCTTTCCTGTTCTCAATCTCGTGTTCAAAACTCACATATTGAATCCACTTGTACCCGTGCTTTAATAAAAGCAAGGTGGTAAGCAGTCTGCTCAAACGCCCATTTCCGTCCTGAAAGGGATGAATGCTTACAAATTCATAAGCAAACAATGCACATTTTACCAGCGGATGGGTTTCATTGTCATTTAAATACCATTCAATCAGCAACCTCATTGCCTCCTGCGTTGGAAAACCAGCTTCAGTTGTCTGAAAAATTATCTGCCTTGTACCATCAGGAAATACAGCTTCCACTGCATTGCTCAACTGTTTGTAATTTCCTTTGTGCCATTCATCTTTCCTGCTGTATTTCATTAAAATATTGTGCAGGTTTTTCACACTGTTTTCAGTAATGGAGATGTCGTTGTAAGACTCGGCAATCAGGTCAAGTGTTTCAAAATAACCAACCACCTCTTGCGAATCCCTGTCTTCAATCCTTGTAATGTCAATTTCTCTCAGTAATACTTCAACTTCTTCGTCTGACATTTTTGATCCCTCAATCCTCGTTGAAGCGCCAACACTTCTGACCGTTGCAATTGATTTTAGTTGTTTCAGGCTTTGCCCCTCTTTTTTCTCAATTGAAGCCCAGGACGCATCGAATCTGTCAATCTGACTAATCAGCCTGATTAATTCCCAGTCAAAATTCAGCGAAAAAGTATGCACTTTGTTTTTCATTCATCAAATGTATCACTTAAAATGTTTTTTTTGATACGATATGATTCGTTTTTATCCGATAAATATTCAAATGATTTGATACGATATGAGCCAGCTTGATACGATAACGATTCAATATTGAAT
>CAZXVT010000012.1:0-49059 GCA_964644015.1 uncultured Maribellus sp. | reverse complement strand
GAATCTTTTCTATTTTCAGCCCCATTAAAAAAATTCTGATATGAAAAAACTGAACATCTTACTTGTTTTTCTTTTTATTGCGACAATTTCAATTGCACAGGTTTCTGATATTGAAACTTTTATGAAACAACAACCACAAATTGTTGAAATTAATGCAATACCCGGCAACGATTTTTTTACAAAAACTTACCAAATAATGGTCCGCCAGCCACTCGACCACAACGACACCACCAAAGGATTCTTCCTGCAAAGAGTATTTGTGGCTGATAAAGCCAAAACAAATCCGGTGGTGCTGGGAACCGAAGGTTATGGTGCCGCTTATGCAGCTATGCCTCGTTATATCAATGAATTAAGCACCATGTTAAATGCGAACCAGATTACGGTGGAACATCGCTATTTCGGGGAATCCTGGCCCAGTCCGCTCAACTGGGACTACCTGACTGTGAAAAGTGCCAATGCCGACCATCATGCTGTGGTTCAGATTTTTAAAAAGTACTACACCGGAAAATGGGTGAACACCGGCATCAGCAAAGGCGGACAGACCGCTGTTTATCACCGTGCATTTTATCCAGATGATGTGGATGTAACCGTTGCTTATGTCGGCCCGTTGAATTTTGGAGTGGAAGATGGTCGTCATGAACCATTTATCGCCAATGTTCCGGGAACCACCGAACAAAGGGAAAAGATTCACAATTTTCAGCTTGAAATCCTGAAAAACCGTGCGGAGATAATGCCAAAACTCGAAAAATTTATAACTGATAAAAAATTTACGTTCCGCATTCCGCACGATGCAGTTCTTGATTACTGTGTTCTTGAATACCCGTTTGCGTTGTGGCAGTGGGGCCGGTTAACCGACAAAGTGCCAACAACCGACGTGGGTGTCGATTCTCTTTTTAATCACCTGATGAAAGTTGCTGATCCTTCTTATTTTTCAATCGAAGACCAGGAAAGCATCAAAACCTTTTTTGTGCAGGCTGCCCGCGAACTTGGTTATTACGGGTACGACTGGAAACCGCTGAAAAAATACCTCTCAATTAAAAATGCTGAAGGTTATTTGCCTGAAATCTTCCTGCCTTCGGATTTAAAAATAAAATACAGTAAAAAGTCGGCAAAGGAAGTAAGCAAGTTTATGAAGAAAACCGACGAGCCGATATTGCTGATTTATGGTCAGTGGGACCCCTGGAGTGCCACAGCTTTTGATGTGTACAGCCCCAACCAGGTAAAAGTGGTAAAAGCCGGCGGAAGTCATTCAACCCGCATCAAAAACCTGCCTGCCGACCAGCAAAAACTGGTGAAGGAAAAATTGGAAACATGGCTGGGTGTGCCGGTGAGTTTAAATTAAGAATTATTGAACAAACTTTCCTCGGGAGTCAGATTTCTCCTCGTCTCGCCTGAGGCGAGATCGAAATGACAATCAGACGATAATAAAAAATGCACCGCGAAAACGGTGCATTTTTTATTGATTTATACTCATGTCGTTTTTATACAATATCCGGAACAACGTACGGAGCCCTGTAATTTCGGGTAAGCAATTTGTCGGCTTCCGGGTCGTTTACAAATCTTTCCGACTGCGGGTCGAAAGTAAGCACCCGTCCCATTCGGTAAGCAATATTTCCAAGATGCGCCAGTCCTGAAGCGAGATGTGCTGTTTCAACAGGTCCGTTTAACAGGGTCTTGTCGTGTGCACGAACTGCGGTAATCCAGTTTTTGAAGTGACCATCAGTTCCGCCATCACCTCGTGCCATTTCCGATTGTGCAATTGAACCGTCGTCGCCACCTTTATCTTTTTCGCGTTTCTGGCCCATGTAAAACTGGTATTTGTCGTAGCCATCAACTACAAGAATTCCTTTTTCGCCATAGAAAATATTACCCACTGTAACACCTTCTTCGGTGTTGGTGCACCACGGACGCACTTCGAATTGAATGATTTTGTCTTCTTCAGGATAATGATAAATCGAAGAAAGAACTTCGGGTGTTTCCTTGGCATCGTTAAACAGGAATTTACCTCCCATTGAAGTGATTTTTGTGGGAAGACCAACATTCAAACCCCACATACAAAGGTCCGTTTCATGAATTCCCTGGTTGCCAACATCGCCGTTTCCGTATTCAAAAGTCCAGTGCCAGTTGTAATGAACAATGTTGCGGCTGAACGGGCGTTTTGCTGCCGGACCAACCCACAAATCGTAATCAAGTCCATCGGGTACTGGTTCAAAACCTTTGTTGCCAATATCGGCTCTCCAGCGGAACACAAGGCCACGCGCCATATAAACACGGCCAATATATCCTTCGTGCATCATTTTTACTGCCTGGCGAACAGATGGAGAACTGCGTAATTGAACCCCGTGTTGTACGATTCGATCGTATTTCTGAGCAGCTTCCACCATTTTACGTCCTTCGTAAATATTGTGCGAGCCCGGTTTTTCAACGTAACAGTCTTTGCCTGCCTGGCAAGCCCAGATTACTGCCAGCGAATGCCAATGATTGGGTGTGGCAATAGTAACCACATCAATTTCCTTGTTATCGTAAATTTTACGAAGATCCTGTTCCAGTGCAACATCTTTGCTGTACTTTTCTTTAAACTCTTTCTGACGTTCTTTCAACACATTCATATCGGGGTCGCAGAAATGAGTAATTGCAACATTTTCCTGCACCATTAAGCTCGAAATATGACTTTTCCCACGTCCGTTAACACCCAGAACAGCAGCATTAATGCGGTCGTTAGCGCCAAATGCATGTGCCGGAATAATAGTCGGGATGGAAATAACAGCAGTAGCAGCTGCGGTGTTTCTGATAAAATTCCTTCTTGACTGATTTTGACTCATCTTTTTGATTATTAAGTTTATATCGATTTGATTAATATAAATATTTATAATTGAATTATCTAAAAATCAAAGTTTTTGTAATTACGGAGATAAATGTAAAAAAAATACCTGTTGAAACTGTACAGCAAAATTGTTTAATAATGATGGAAAATTTCAGGGAGTTTGGTTTTTAAAGAAAAGTATTTATCTTTGCCACCCGTTACGAAGAAATTTCGATTAGAAATAAAAATATATTGCGGGGTGGAGCAGTTGGCAGCTCGTTGGGCTCATAACCCAAAGGTCATCGGTTCAAGTCCGGTCCCCGCTACAAAATAGGAGAGTTGATTTTTCAGCTCTCCTTTTTATTTTTCAGCTATTTTACTGCCCAACAAAAGTCGATGGCAAACTCAGCAACTGATTTTGAATCGTTTTTGCCAGGCGGTAATTTCCAGCCGAATTGGGATGAAGCATGTCTGTTTTGCTATTCTCAAAATACGTACTGTACACATCCTTCGTTGGGTATAAACCGCTAATTGAAAAAAGGTCGATGAGCGGAACAGACCAGATGGAAGCTGCTTCCTTCAAAGTATTCACATAGTCATCGATATACAAACCCTGAGCATTTGCAAAGTTTTCGTCGGGCTGAACATTGCGTTCGCTGAACTTGGCGAATCCCCGGTGAATCGGGGTCAGAATGATGATTTGCTGGTCAGGGTAATTCGATTTCAAAAAGTCCATCACTTTGTTGATTCGTCCGCAAAAAGTTGAATCGTTCATCACGTGTGTCCTGTATTTTCTGAAAACCTGATTCCCGTTGTGATTGGTTTCTTTCTGTGTTTCTGTAAAGAATTCACCTAACGGAATTCCGTGATTGAAATCGTTTGTACCGGCAAAAATAAAAATGGCATCCACATCCGAACCTCTGTCAGCTTTTAGTTTGGTTGCCTGTCTGTAAATATTATCCCACTGGTGACCACTGATTCCATAAACAAAAGGTTTAATTACAAGAATTTCGACAAGGTATTCCCAATAAACGGTAATGTTACTATCCCGTTTCTGAGTCATCGAGTCGCCCAGAAAAGCAACTTTTTTACCTTTCCATTGCAAATTTTGCATTTCAACATTTATGTTTTCAGAATCACGGGCTACCGGATTCTGTTTTGGCTGTGCACTGACAACAGTTGCCAAAGTCATCAGGATACAAAGAATTATCTTCCCCTGTCTATTCATTTTATGATTTTCAAAAAGTTCTATCGAATGTTTTTAATTCAGCACTAAATCCGGTTTTTAAAATTGACATTTCGCGTTTAAAATAACAAATTTATTTCCCTCGCCGAGATAAAATAACCTGTTCTGTCGATAAAAAACCCCGGTATTTCTATTTCATTTTACCCTTTGGTTTTGATGAAATACCTTTCATTCAAAATTAAAAAACACGATTATGAAAACAACGATGAAACAATTATCAACAGTAACAGTTCTGGCATTTCTATTATTAACCGGTAATGCAAATGCACATGGAAGAGCAGTGAAACACACCTGTTTTGACGAAAGTGAAGCAACACTTCAGTTGGAAAGCTGGATGACAAATGAAACAATCTGGAATTCAAATACTGCCGATATTTCTGAATTTACAGTAGAAACCGAATTTGAACATAAAATCGAAAACTGGATGATCAATCCCGAAATCTGGAATTTTAACAGTGTATTTACAGAAGAAACCGAAGCTGGTTTAGCGATAGAAAACTGGATGACTGATCAAAATATCTGGGACTTGAAAAATGCAGAAATTGAACCAGAATTAGCATTGGAATCGTGGATGATTAACAATGAAACTTGGAAATAATACAGAAAAAGAGGAAATACATTTTTAGTTTAGTTTGATTTTAAGAGGCTGTCTCAATACCGGGACAGCCTCTTTCATACTTCTCGTTTTCAGCCCGAATTATTTCAGCCCCCACTATTTTCCGCTTTCAAAAATGAAGAGTTTCGGCATGTATTTGACTTATTAGAGACCGCAACCTTTTGTTTCAGATTGTAGTTTTGTATTAGTAAAGCCGCAAAACAGAAAGGCAACTTCGTAATTCAAAAAGGCAAAATGAAATTGAGCAGAATTTTAATATTGATATTGTTGTTTTTTCCCTTCGGAATTAACGGAGTTTTTGCACAGGAATCTGAAAAAAAAGTAAGCAGTGCCGCCGACAACCTGATTGTTCAGCCCAATTCCGACAGAACTATCTGGTACAACATTGCCGACAGCGGTGTTTACAAACCCATCAATTGGGGTCTCGATTTGGCCTGGCTGGATGAAGTAAATATCCGCCGCGGAATTGCTTTTATGGGAATAGAAAACCTTGATGTGGTGCGATCATCGTTTATGCCAACATTGCCGTTAGTTGGTGATACTGCTTTGCAGGGCGAGGTGCTTCTTAATACAAACAAACGAATTCAGATTATCAATAAATGGCTTGGCGTGAGCACCCAGGTTGTATTGAACTGCGACCATCCAAGCGTTCATACATATTTCAAGGGCAACGCTAAAAACTGGGCTTCGCTTATTAATACTACAACAAAAATGCATCAGAAAGCAGGCCGGAAAGTTGTTACTGTTTCTCCTTTCAATGAGCCCGATTATTCAGTCACCGGACAAGGCACCATACAGGACTTTTACAATATTGCTGTGGAACTGGGGAAAAATCCGCGTTTCGACAGCATCCGGATTTCAGGAGGAAATACACTCAACTGCGACCAGGCGCTGCCATGGTATAATTTTTTGCAAAGTCAACTCGACGAAGGAAATACGCATCAACTGGCAGGAAACTTTGATAATTATGCCAGTTTTTACCAAGCCGTCCGCGCCAACGGACATCATGCCACCAACGATGAACTGCACAATGTAATGGAAGCGATGGTGGGGGTTGAATACGGATTGCAAACCGGAATCTGGTGGGGAACTGCCGAACTGGCGCGGGGAGAGTTTGTAAAAGCCAGCGACGGAAAAAGGCTCGCTTATGCTGAACACCGTCCGAACTGGACTTCAGCATCGGTGTATAGAAATCCCGATGGAAAAGTTAATGCTTTTGTTGGTTCATCGGAAAGACAGGCAGCCACCACAACCTATTCCTTTATTTCAAAAGACCGGGATGTTTTTTACGACGGAAACGGACCACAGCGAGAATATGTGGTTGAAATTCCGGGAGGTACTGGTTATCAGCAGGGACAAACCAATGCCGAAAAAGTGGTGAGAATCACCTGGGGCGACGACATTCAACCAGTGGTGAACGGTAAATACATTCTTGTAAACCGGAACAGCGGAAAAGTAATGGAAGCAGCCGGTGGTTCGACGGCCAATGGAACAAATATTCAGCAAAATACATACAACGGCACCACATACCAGCAGTGGATTGTAAAACCAATCAATCCGCGCAACGGCGGAGATTTCAGTTATTTCAATATTTCAGGGGTACAAAGCGGAAAACACATCGATATTACCAATGCCTCTTTGGACAATGGTGGCAATGCAATTATGTGGGAAAAAGGCACGTGGTGGGACGGACGGCAGTCACCTAACCAGGTTTGGTACCTTGAATACGCCGGAGATGGCTGGTTTTACATTCGCAATCAGTATAGTTCGATGTGTCTTGAGGTCGCCAACAACAGCACTGCCAACGGTGCAAACATTCAGCAGTGGGAAAAAGACGGTGGAGCAAACCAGCAATGGAAATTGATTCAGGTTGGTGCACCAGTGGAATTTGAAGCGCCCGATGCGCCGGAAACCCTGGTTGCCACTGCCAGTGCCGAATCTGTCCGGTTGGATTGGACAGCCAATTCGGAAAATGATATTGACGGATACACCATTTTTCGTGCTGATGCAAGCGACGGACCATACAACACCATTGCACGAAATGTGAAAACCACTGCATTTGTGGATAACACCTGCACCGAACCGCGTTCTTATTTTTACAAAATAAAAGCGGTTGATAAATCGCTGAACACTTCAGGATTTTCGCAGGTTGCAGAAGCCACAACCCACAGCGAGTATGCTCTTGTTGCACATTACCTTTTTAACGAAAATACACGCGACAGCAGTATCAATTTAAATCACGGAGCAACTCCGGGCAAAATCAATTTCTCTGAAGGGATTGTTGATTCGATGGCTCTTGTTTTAAACGGAACTGGAGATTTTGTGCAGTTACCCGCAACAGTTGCCAACCAGGAGGCAATTACAATTGCTGCCTGGACTTTCTGGAATGGAGGAACACCGTGGCAACGCATTTTCGAATTCGGCAACAATGAATCGGAGTACATGAATTTAACACCAAGACTTCGTTTTTCGATAAAAAACGGGGGAGCCGAACAACGTCTTGATGCTTCTTCGCTGCCCGAAGGAGAATGGGCCCATGTGGCTGTAACGCTGGGCGAATCGGGTGCGCGAATGTTTTTAAACGGTAAGTTGGTGGATGAATCATCGGATATTAAAATACAGCTGGTTGATTTCAGACCAGTATTAAATTACATTGGTCGCGGAATTTCTGAAGTGCCAATGTTTAATGGCAAAGTGGATGATTTCAGAATTTATAATTACGAACTGACTACAGAAGAAATTGCAGAATTGGTTTCGGATGTTACTACAGATGTACACAAAATTGCTTCGGGCAACGAAACAAAATTGATAGTTTATCCGGTACCTTCTGACGAAACGATCAATTTTGAGATTGAATCGAACATCAATCCGGATAATGCAACAGTTTACATATTTGATGTTTATGGCAAGTTAATGCACAGAAAAGAATTCAGTAATGTAAAGAAAGGAACATTAAATGTTTCGGATTTGCCAACCGGCATTTATCTGCTGAAATTCACCCAAGAAAATATGTCTTTAATACGAAGGATATCAATAATTCATTAATTGATGATTTTTCAAAGGAAAAATGAATAACCTTCATTATTGGATCTGAAATCTCCGGAAAAGTAACTTCTTCAAACTTCCAAAAGCTGTATCGCGTCTAAAAATATTCTGTTCAGGAAAAATAAATCATATAGAACTAAAAACGAAAACCCCGGGTGGCGATTAAGTATTTAATGTATTTATAATGAGCTACTTATTTGATTGTTTTTATATGTCGGTTTTTAAAACGTTTTTTCAACACTTAAGAAAGTTTTTCATGACGAATTTGTGACTAATAAAAGGCGAAATTGTGCCACTGCTTAAATGTACATAAAGCTAACTTGCCTCTCAAAATAGATACTAATTAAACACTTAAATTAAAACAGTATGAAGAAAAATCTACTTTTGAAACTTTGGACTTTCTTAATGTTAACCTGCATGCTCGGCACATCTGCAGCATATAGTCAGGCAACATTAAAACACTCCTACACTTTTGAAGATGGTACCGCTAAAGATATGGTTGGTACAGTTGACGGAACTCTTGGCGGTAGTAAAATTACCATCGCTGATGGGAAAGCTACGGTATCGGGTGCAACAGTAAATAGTGATGGATGGATTTCATTGGATGGAGTGGCACTGGCTCTGAACACCTACTCGGCAGTTACCCTCGAAGCATTTGTTGAAACCGGTGCAACGCTGAATTCAAGCTTTACCATGTTAGCCTATTTTGGTTCGTCAACACCGGGTAACCGTTGTTTCTGGATTCAGCCTACCCGGTCGGGTAATGAAACCAGAATTGAAGCCAATAACGGAAGTACTACTGTTACTGCTCTTAAAGGAGGTTACGAAGTGGATGATGGAAAAAAGCATCATATTGTTGCTGTCCTGAATTCTGAAGCAATCACTTACTATCTTGATGGAGTAATTCTTGCCTCAACACCCACAGGAGCCGATTATGTGAGTACTTTGGGTACTGATGTGGCCAACCTTTTCAGAGGAGTTGACGGCTGGAACGACCCCAACTACAACGCTTCTCTTTTAGAATTTAATATTTATGATGGTACTGTTGCGCAAAATGTAATTGCTCAAAAAGCCGGCGAATTTTTAGGACTTGACCTTACCAATGCAAATCTTGTAAATCTGGCTACCAATGTTGGTACATTGGAACCTGAATTTAGCACAGAAGAAGATATTTATGAGGTTACTGTACCTTATGGAACCACAACATTAACATTATCTGCAACACCCGAAGTTGGAGGTGTTACTGTTAACATGTTTGACGGCTTAGGTAATAAATTGACTAATGGAGTTGTAACATTTGATAAAGATGATGGAATTGACATTGAGGTTGAAGTAACTGCACTCGACGCATATACAAAAAAATCATATTACGTGTCTGTTTTCCCTGAAGCCGGAGAATCTTCAGCTACCCTGGGAAGCATCAATTTGTCAGCCGGAGCATTAACAACCGGTTTTTCAATGGACGATACTTCTTATGTTGCCATTGTTCCTGCCGGAACCGCAACCGTTGATGTTACAGGCGTTGCGAACTGGGATGGTGCAACAGTTACAGGCAATGGAACTGTGACACTGGCAGATGGAATGGGAACTGCTATACTTTCTGTTACTTCTGAAGATGCATCTGCAACAAAAGAATATATAGTTAACATTTACACATCTGTGTTTGCCACTGGTACCGATTTTTATCTGGTACACGAAACAAATGGATTTGTGGCAGCCGAAAGTGGTGCTGCATTTAACCAGGTAGTTTTGGCTGATGCAGTGTGGGATTCAGATACTCAACTCTGGCAGTTTGAAGAAAGTGGTGTTACCGGTCAGTATTATATCAAAAATAAGGCAGGTAACTATATGTGTCTTTCACGTACTTCTGCCAATGCCTGGGATTTGGAAGTTTATCCTGCACTTCCGTCAGTAAATCTTGACAGTGCACGTTTTATTCTGAATGAGTTTGAACCTGGAAGACACAGAATTATTTCTGTAAGAAAACAGCAGGCAAGTGCAACAAATAATATTCTCGGCCCTAACGACGGCAATCTGAATTCACCTTTATTTAACGACAAACCGGCAAGTAACCCGCTTACAGTATTTAATTTCAAATTGCCAGGTGAAGTAGCTTCTCCTTATGATATTCATTTGAGCAGCCTTGCAATAAAAGGTGTTACATTAAAACCAGCTTTTGATCCTGCTATCAAAAAATACTATGCAACAGTTCCTGCAGGTTTGAATTCAGTTGTGGTTACCGCTACTTCAAGAGATGCGGCAGCAATTGTTAGCGGTACCGGTACTGTTGATGTTTCTGCTGGTAAAGGAACAATAACTGTTACAGTCACAGCTTCTGATCCGCAATATACCCGTACATACGAAGTTATTTACTTATCAGATACTGAACTTACATTAATGCACTCCTATACTTTTGACGACGGAACAGCTAACGATCTGATTGGTGGTGCAAACGGAACAGTACATGGCGGAACAATTGCCGATGGGACATTTGTTGCTGAAAAAGAAGGCGATTATATTGTTCTGCCTGCAGACCAGATTGCACTGAATACTTATCCAACGTTTACAATGGAAATGCACGTAACCACGGGCGCAAATCCGGGATGGACCATGTATAACTATTTTGGAAATGCATCAGGCGGCGATCATACTTTCTTTGTTTCGCTTGCTGGTAATAACAACCAGGCAAGAGCTGTATTAAATCTGGGAGATGGCGAAGTTCAGGCTGCCTCAACAGAACCCGGCACAGGAGAGACACACCACTATGTAAGCGTTGTTACCAACGATACCATTTACTGGTACGTGGATGGTACGCTGGCACAAAAAACAGCAAACAAAGCCAGCTATCTGATCAAAGACATTGCAGCTACTCATGCATGGTTTGGCTACGGTGCTTATAACGACCCTACCTGGCTGGGTACCACTAACGAATATAATATTTACAGCGGACAAATGGATGCAGCTACCGTAGCACAGCGTGCAATCCATTTCCTGGGAGGTATTCCTGACGCAAACTTAGCTTCGTTAACGATTGATGCAGGTGAATTAATTCCTGCATTTGATCCGGCAATAACTACTTATTCTGTTGTAATTCCGGCAGGTGTTAACACGATAAATGTTTCTGCTGTTCCGAAAAGCAATAAGTCAACAGTAACAGGTACAGGCCCTGTTGATGTATCATCAGGAAGCGGAAGTGCTACTGTGGTTGTAACGGCAGAAAATGCTTCAACCAAAACCTACAAAATTGAATTCAGCGCACCCAGTGAATTTACATTAATGCACTCTTATACCTTTAATGATGGTACTGCAACCGACGTTGTTGGTAATGCTGACGGAACCCTCATGGGAGCCGGAACCATTGCAAATGGTGCTTATACCGCTGCCGCAAACGGCGACTACATTGAACTGCCGGCTGCTGATATAGCAATTAATACATATGCAGCAATTACATTGGAAGGTTACATTTTCACCGATGTTGATAATACTGCTGCTGTAATGATGGCTTATTTTGGCGGAAATGAAAATGGAGTTGGCGGAAATGGTTACTTTCTTACACCAGACCGCTGGACAGAAAGCAGAACCGCCATTTCATGCGGAAACCTTACAGCACCATGGAATGCAGAACAAGGTGTTACCAGTGCTCCGGTAAGTGTTGGTGAAAAACATCATGTGGTAAGTGTGCTGACCGACTCATCAATTAAATGGTATATCGATGGCGTTTTGGCTGGCGAAGCTGAAGTATCAGGAGCCAATTCAATTGCAGGTTTAAGCAATGCGAATGCATGGCTTTGCAAAGGTGGTTATACAGCCGACCCAACCTGGATGGGAACCATTGATGAGTTTAATGTCTACAATGGAGTAATGGATGCAGCAACTATTGCGCAACGTGCAAAACAATATCTGGGAGGTCTTACTTTAACACATTCATATACTTTTGAAAATGGTACAGCCAATGATGTGGTAGGCACTGCACATGGTATTCTTGAAGGTGATGCAACCGTTGCTGACGGAAAGCTTACCCTTTCGGGAACCGGTTTTGTGACCTTGCCTGCTGCTGATATCAATATACCTGCTTATGGCAGCATAACTTTAGAAGGAGTATTTAAACAGGCTGAAGGAATGACCGATAAATTTACGGCACTTGCTTCGTTTGGCGATGTAAATCCTGAAGTTGACTGGATGGGTATCAACTACATTATTATGCAGCCAACCCGCCAGGATAATGAAAACAGCCGCACATCAATATCATGTCTCAACACCAGCGATCCGTGGGCTACTGAAAGTGCCGTTAACGGAGAAGAAATTGCAGATACTGAAACCCATCATTTTGTTACTGTAATAACTGCTACTGATATTAAACTTTATATCGATGGGGAATTAATTGGAACTTCACCGTTAACAGGAAACAATTCTTTGGCCAATGTTGGAAAAACAGTTGCATTAATTGGTAAGGATGTTTATCCGGGTGACCCGCTTTGGCAGGGTTCTGTTGAAGAATTTAACATCTATCAGGGTGAAATGGATTCTGCAACAGTTGCTGAACGTGCACAACAGTATCTTACTGAGTTAACTTTGACGCATTCTTATACTTTTGAAGATGGTACTGCAAAAGACATGGTTGGTACAGCACATGGTACATTAGAAGGTGATGCATCAGTTTCTAACGGGATGCTGACACTTACCGGCAACGGATTTGTGACTTTACCGGCTGCTGACATCAACATACCTTCATACAGCAGTATAACCTTTGAAGGTGTATTTAAACAGGCTGAAGGAATGACTGATAAATTTACAGCTCTTGCTTCGTTTGGCAATGTAAATCCTGAAGTTGACTGGATGGGAATCAACTACATAATTCTGCAGCCAACCCGCCAGGATAATGAAAACAGCCGCACTTCAATTTCTTGTCTGAACACAAACGATCCGTGGGCATCCGAAAGTGCCGTTAACGGAGCTGAAATAACAGATACCAAAACACATCATTGGGTAACGGTTATTACAGCATCTGAAATCAAACTATACATCGACGGGGTATTGATTGGTACATCTCCATTAACCGGCAACAATTCATTAGCCAATGTTGGTACTACAGTTGCTTTAATTGGTAAAGACGTTTATCCGGGCGACCCGCTTTGGCAGGGCACTGTTGATGAACTGAATATTTATAAAGGTGAAATGGATGCTGCAACAATTGCACAAAGAGCAAATGATTTCATTACAGCAATTTCAGATATTCAAATTGATAATAACTCAATTTTGGTTTATCCAACTTATTCTTCGGGTGATTTTACTGTTAAAACTACCGGGAATAAAGGTATGATTACTGTTTATGACCTTGTTGGAAAATTAGTTCTTAAAAGAACCATTGAAAGCACGGAACAGAAAGTAACATTACAAAATGAAGGTATGTACATCATGAGGGTTGAAAGCGAAGGCGCAATAAAAACCTTTAAAGTATTTAAGACAAAGTTTTAGCATAAAGTTTTAGTTAATTATTATTTAAAGGGCTGTCCGTCAATCGACGGATGGCCTTTTAAATTTCGGGTTATTGGATTGATCGGGTTTGATTGTTTTTTGTTATTATTAATGGAAAAGCAAAAACGATTCAGGAACAATCTGATTGGTTAGTAAATTTTACAGGTATTCAATATGCATGCGATGATTTTGGGAAAAAATATCAAACACCTGGCTGTAATTGCCTGTTTTTTTGTGACGGTTTTCGCTGCAACTGGTCAACGATGGCCAGCTGGTATCCACGATCCTTCTAAAATTATTAAATGCGATGACACTTACTGGATTTTTGGAACAGGTGATGGTATTTACAGCATGTATTCAAAAGACCTGATCAGCTGGCAGGCTGGACCCACGCCGTTTACCAAAACTGTGTTTCCTGCATGGATAAAAAGTTACGTGGGCAAATTTGACGGGAATTTCTGGGCCCCCGACATTATTTTTATGAATGATAAATACTACCTCTATTATTCCTGTTCGGAGTGGGGAACCATGACGTCAACAATCGGATGTGTTACAAATAAAACTTTAAATCCCAACTCTCCCGATTTTAAATGGGAAGATGCAGGATTTCTGGGAATCTGGTCGTACCAGCCCGGACTGGCGCTTAATGCCATTGACCCGTCACTGATGAGAGGACACGACGGTAAAATCTGGATGGTTTACGGCTCGTTTAACGAACAGGGAATTGTGGTCACTGAAATTGATTCGGTTTCAGGTAAACCTAAAACCACTGCCGGAAATCTTCCGGGTACAAGCATTGCCAACTCGTGGACTGGCCCGCAAAGTTACAATTATGGAGAGGGAGAAGGCGCCTCAATGATTTACCGGAATGGTTACTATTATCTGTTTTACAACAAAGGAGGGTGTTGTGCAGGAATTGCCAGTACGTATTACATGGTAATGGGAAGATCAACCAGCCCGAAAGGTCCGTTTTTGGATAAAAGTGGTAAAGCCTTGCGATTGAAATGGCAACCCAGTGGAGGGACAATTGTATTGAAACATGACAACAGTCGCGGTACCGAAGACCGATATTTCGGGCCCGGGCATTTTGGTTTATTCAGTGAAAATGGTGTCGATTATGTAACATTTCATTATTACGACCCAAACGGATTTTATCCGAATCCGGCGGTAAACAACCAGGGCGGGCCAACGCTCGGTCTGGCAAAACTGGTGTGGGATGAAGATGGCTGGCCTTCTATTTCCTTTGATTTTGTAAATGAGGGTGTTTACCAGATTGAAAATATTTACAGCAAAAAAGTTGCTGATGCATTTAACCACACAATTGCCGACAGCACATCAATTTTCCAGTACGCCGCTGATACAACCCTGCAAACCCAAAAATGGGTTTTCAAAACATTGGGAAGCGGTGAGTATTCCATTTCAAGTTATGCCAGTCCTGACATGTATATTGAAACAGGCGGCATCGAAAATACACCTGCCTTATTTATAACTTCGGAATATGAAGGTTTGATAAATCAGCGATTCAGAACAGTTACTTCACCTGCCGGAAAAACAATAATTTATCCGTCAACCAAAGATGTTGGCTGGGGACTCACAACGCCAACCAGCAGTGATGTAAAGATTGTTCTCAGAACATTGATAGCACAGGATTATTTGCGCTGGAATCTGGTTCCATTTCAAGAATCGCTTTTGGTTTCGGAAACCAAATTAACGGTTGGCCATTCTGCCGGAACCGACAGCAGTATTTTTGTGGAAAGCAATGGATTATGGAACGCTTCAGTATTGTACGAAACCTGGTTAAACGTTGATTTTTCGGGTGCCGGAAACGATTCGCTGAAAATATCATTCTCCGCAAATACGGACACAAATGACCGGAAAAACCGGGTTTATGTTACTACAAATGGTGGTATTTCGAAAATCATTAACATCACCCAACTAGGCAAACCCACTGCTACAGCTGATGAACCCAACGGAAATGGGTTTGCAGTTTTTCCGAATCCGGTAAATCAGGATTTATTTGTTGAATGCACCAAAAACGGGAAGCTGACTGTTTACAACCAAACCGGGCAGAAAGTGAGTGAATTCAATCTTTCTGCAGGAAAAAACAAACTGAATGTTGGCAACTTTCAATCAGGCATTTACCTTTTGCTGATTGTTGCTGATAATAAAACTGTTGTCAGAAAAATCGTGAAAAACTAAGTATCTATGAGGATTTGATGTGTGAATTTTTTGGATTCCTAAAAAAAACAATAAGGTTTGGGTTCCAGGGACTCAATATTTTCTACTAAGGTTTATAAAGCGAAAATAAGGTTGAATTCAATTTAACCATTTATTAATCAGTAAAATAGTTAATAAAAAAACTGAAACCTTATTTATTTCTTCTAACCTTAGTAGCAACAATAACCAAAACAAACTAAACCTTATTACTTGTCTGTACCGGGCAGGGAACCACCCCCACTGAAAAGTCATCGGGATTTGTTTATTTTGAATTTATATACCTACACAATCTGATATAGAACCAAAATTAAACTGAAATCCCCAAAATCAGGTACCCAAAAACTTTACTTTTTCAGGTACCAGTTATTTTCATCCATCAATTTTGTGCGGATTGCCTGTTCGTTTCCGGTATGTTTTGCCGCAACCTTATCGGCCAGGAATGCCGGATTGTTTCGCCGGATTGCAATTCTCATCAAATCATGAAACCGGCTTCCTTCAAAGGCAGTTTCCAGCGCCAATTCTTCAATGATTTTATCTTCAACATAAATAATGGAATCTTCTTTTGAGTTCAGCGCAGGAATTACATAATCGGTTGCCCTGTCCATATTTCCACAACCACGCGAATGCACACCAATATTATCATCGAAAGCAATATTGCTGAAATTGACATAATCAATAAAAGTTCCTGTCGAATCGGTGTAAACGCTGTATTTTTCGTGGCGTGGCACAATGGTGTCAACAGCCAGTGCATCGGCATTCATTCCGTGTTTCAGAACAGCAAAAGCCAGATTGGGTTTTCCGGCGCGGTTTACAGCTTCGGCATACCTCAGGTAAAGTGTGGCAACCCGGTAAACCATCACAGCTTTCGATACTTCTGCCTGGCTCCACATCAAATAGTATTTCAATATTCCATTACCAAGATTGAAACTAACATTTGGGGTTGACTGATTTACATACGACCCGGCAGGTCCGCGCAAATCACCCGGAATGGTTGCATTTTCATTATAATAATAAGTTTGGGCTGACCAATAATCTATTGAAACCTGCGAAGGCATTAACTCATAATTTTCAATGGTCAATTTGAATATTTCATCTTCCTCACCAAGTTCAGTTGACCCGGCAATTAAAGTAATCTGTTCGCTGGTTGTAAGCTCAAAAATATCAAGGTAATTCTGGTCGAACGGATCTCTTTCAACAAAAACGCCGTTATCCACGGTCCATATTGAGCTGTACCTGTCGTCAATCACGTATCGGTTTTCTTCGATGAGCGAATAGTATTCGCGGGCAGCTTTTTCAAATTGACCACTCCACATGTACAGATCGCCCAGCAGCAGCGGTATCGGAAAAAACAGTTTTTCGCTGTTCATATCCACTCCCAGCGAGATTGCGCCAGGGGTTTCCACATTTTTCACGGGTTCAAGTTCCTGAATTAAAAGGGGAACAAGTTCGCTGATGGAATACTCCGGGAACTGTTTTTGTGCTGCCTGAACTGTTAAAAGCGCTTCGGTGTAATACTTTGCTTTTCCATAGTTCATTGCAAGCTGCATATAGGTCCAGGCGCGGATTGCCTTGGCTGCAGCATATTCTTTTAAAAGTGATTTTTCGCCACCCGATACCAAAGCAGTATCGATGTTGTTGATGAGATAATTGCAATGATTAATTACCGAATAGTAATCTTCAATGGCATTGTATGGATTAGTGGATGAAATTTCAAGGTTGTTGATTTCTTTTAATTCGGCCCCTGCATTTTCGGTAACATCCATTAAATCGGCCCTGAGCTCGCCCAATACTACATATCGGTCGGCTAGTTTCTGAAGCTTTGTAAAAATGCCAATCATCGAATATATTGAGTCGTTTGGCGAATCGATTTTGTGATTCTCCGGAAACATGTTACGTTCAGAGTTTACATCAAGCATCGAATCGCAACTGCTTGCCATCACTGCCAGAACGATTAGTCCGAATAATATTTGATTGATTTTCTTCATCTTCTTTTTCTTTAAAACAATTCCTGATTTCGCGTTATTACATCCAAATTGGTTACAGGTTCATTTTTATGCCAATAAAATAGCTTCTGGTAAGTGGCAACATTCCTGCATCGATACCCTGATACAGAACATCGTTTTTCACCGAAACTTCCGGGTCGCGACCCAGATAGTTTGTAAATGTGAAAAGATTGTTTCCGGATACCCAGATTTTAAGGCCCTCAATCACCGAATTTTTCATCGGAATATTATATCCCAGTGACAAGGTTTTAAAGCGCAGGTAAGAACCATCTTCAATCCAGCGGTCAGAGAAACGCGAATTTCCCATTGGATCCATATAAGTTACTTTGGGCTGAATGGTTTCCTGACCTTCGTAAAACCAGCGGTTCAACATGGCTGTTGTTTGGTTTGTAAATAAACTCCCCGATTCGAGGTTGGCACGCAAAGCGTTGTAAATATCGTTTCCGTACGAATAGGTAAAAAGCATATCCAGGGTAAAATTCCCGATATCGATTTTGCTGTTGAAAGAGCCAAAAAAGTCGGGGTTTGGGTTGCCAATCACCTGCCGGTCTTTTTCATTAATGATGTTGTTATTGTCCAAATCCTCAAAATGAACATCACCGGCATTGAATGACTGAACGACTCCGTCTTTGTCAATAAGATTCAGGTTTGCAGCACTGGCATCATCTTCGCTGGTAAAAACGCCCAGTGTTTTGTATCCGTAAAACACTCCTGCGGAATTTCCAACCGAAGTAAGAATGTCGGCGCCATACAACGAGGTAATAAATTCACCTTCATCGGGTAACGATTCGATTGTGTTTTTGTAATGACCGATGCTACCGCCCAATTCCCATTTAAACCTGGAGAGATTCAACAGTTTCAACCCGGCAGATATCTCAAAACCTTTGTTCGACATTTCGCCGCCATTACCCCAGTAATATCCGTTTCCCAAAACTTCGGGTAACGATTTCAGAAACAGGAGGTCTTTTGTTTTATTGTTGTAAAAATCAGCAGTAACCGATAAACGGTTGTTAAAAAGAATGGCATCTAATCCAAGGCTTGCTTTGGCTGTGGTTTCCCATTGAATTTCGGAATTACCGATGTTTGCCAGAATCAAACCATTTGCCCTGTCCATGAAACGTGTCGATTCGAAATATGCACTCCATGCGTAAGGTTCAATGTCGTCGTTTCCTGATAAACCATAACCTGCACGAAGTTTCAGCAAATCAACATGTTTTACACCGGCCATAAAATTCTCAGAAGAAATTAACCAGCCGGCATTCACCGACGGGAAAACCGCCCAACTTTGGCCAAACATCTGAAAACCGCCCTGAGTTTCGCTGCCAAAACGCGATGAAGCATCCATGGCAACGGCTGCCGAGAGTAAATAACGGTTGTCGAAACTATAATCGGCCATCGCATAATTTGATATCGATTTTACACGGTCGTTTGCACCATCCGTTTTTCTGATTAGCTGGTTCAACAGGTTACGTTTTTGGTCGGAACCCGAGTTGTGACCTTCACCGTAATCCATTTCAAAATAGTTTGAAATGTAACGGAACCCGGCAACAGCTTTAATATCATGGACCTCATTTACCAGTTTCGTAAATTTTAACTGTGTGTCGTCAAATATGCCGATATTTCTCATAATCTGGCTTTTGAAAACATTCTCAGAAACTCCGATGCCGGGTAATTCACGGTCAGCAACACCCACCATCGGGCTGTAATAGGTTTCCTTGAATTTGTCGATGGCATAATCGAACTGCGTGCTCAGTGTAAATGCCTGTGATAGCTTGAATTCGGGCTTAACCCCAATGGAAAGCCTGTAATGTTTGTTCGTATTTAAAGCATTTGCAATAACTGCAGTTGGATTGCTTACTCCGAAAATGTCGGCATCTTCAAGATCGGTGGTTAAGGTTCCTGTGGAAGTATATTTATATGGGTTTAAAAAAGGCGCTTTCATCATTGCCACAAACGAGGGCGAAGTGTACGGATTAATACCATCGTCGAGTAAATTCCGGTCGATGCTGGTGTAGCCCACATTCATGCCGAGCTTTATGTTTTCTGAAAGGAAGAAATCGGCATTTGTGCGGGTATTCAAGCGTTGTAAATCGGTTGTATTTACCACTCCCTTATTTCCTGTGTAGCCCAGCGAAAAGTAATAAAGCGCTTTTGCATCTCCACCATTTACACCAATATTGTAGCTGTGTGTAAATCCCTGTTTGTAAACCTCGTCGTCCCATTTGGTGGTGTTGTGGTATTGTTTATAAGTAATCGAGTTTGGATCATCATTAAAAAACGGCAGTTCATCCATCTGTTCTGATGTCAGACCTGTTGACCCCAGCAAATCGCTTGTGTAAATGCGAAATTGGTCTCCATTCATGACCGGAAGCGATGATGGTTTTTCGGTAAGGCCAGCAAATGAGTTAAATACAATTTTTGTGGCCATGTCTTCACCACGTTTGGTTTTGATAATGATTACGCCGTTTCCGCCCTTTGAACCATAAATTGATGTTCCGTCCTTAATAACAGAAACACTTTCAATATCGCTTAAATCGATATCATCCAGCGGATTATTATAAAAACCATCATGAACCGATCGTATGTCGGAATAATTATTCCAAATTACACCGTCAACAATAAATAGGGGTTGCGCATACATGTTTACCGAATTAAAACCCCTGATAAATAAGGAAGTTCCCAACCCGCTGTTGCCCGAACGATTCATAGCCCGAACATCGCCAAACAGTTTCGACTGGATTGCATCGTCAACCGAAAGAGGAGTGGGATATCCCAGATCGCTTCTTTCGGTAACAGCGTTTGCTGCCGTAGTTGAACGAACTGTACCAGCCACATTTTCAATAACTTTATACAAGTCTCTGTAAACTTCAGAGTATAGGTCAATATCGAGATTTTGGTTTCCCCTTACCGGCACTTCGCGCAAGTCGTAGTCGAAAGCATTTACAATTAATATTTCGCCTGATGAACTGACTTCGATATTAAAATTTCCCTGTTCATCGGTTGTTGCTGCTGATTTTTGTTTTAATGTCCGGATTTGTGCCGCACTGATTGGTAGCCGGGATATTGCATCCCTGATTGTACCTTTCAATGTATATGCCGAATTGCCTGACTTTGATATGGAATCTATTGCCACACTGTTTTTTACGGCAGCAGAATCTGTTTGCCCGAATGCCAAAGTACTAATGACCAGAATGCCGGACATTATGCATAATTGCCGGAATTTTCGTAACAAGTGATTCCTCATCGTGATTTTATTTTTTATATCTCTGTTCATTTTCATCTTTATATTTTCAAAACCTATTCAAATACAGGTTCTAAAATGATACAATCGATACGCATTGTCCGGGTGAAATCACCCGATTGTTCTTCCTGGGCTGACACTGCACTGCTCACTTCGAGTTTTACCGCAACCCGGTTGTATTGCGCATCAACAACGTTCGCAAATTCAAAATCGAATTGGTCAACAAACATCTTGGTGATCCCTTCAGGATTTACAACGTTGTTAACAGGTGTTACACGTTTAATAAATGTACTGCCGTTTGCTCTTCTGATGTAGGTAAGCTGAAACTTTGCCTTTGTAGGTTTTGGATTAATTGCATCAACAATTTTGGCCGGCATGAAAACGCAATAAATGTTGTATTTGGCCGAAAGCGTATTGGGAATGGAAAACTCAACAGCTGGTTCGGTAGATGTTGGATCTAACAGGATATAGTAATTGCCCGATGCTGTAAACTCAGTTCCGTAGCTTGATCGGTTGAAAATATTGCTTCCGGTATTAGTCCTGCCAAAAGATTGTTCAGCTTCAACCCTGATTTCTTTAAAAAATGAGGCAGTATCAGCAAATGGCATTTTATCGGTAATATAAGCGAGTCCATTGCTGAGTGCTTCGTAGTCGAGTCCTTTAAATATTTCTTTGGGATTGCGAAAAACATTACCATAAGTTGAAGTTACCGAGTCGAGTTTTTCAGGTTCTGCAATCCTTCCGCGGTACAACATATCCTGAATAATGGAAAAGCGTGTCAGGTCTCTTTGTCGTACCGCGCTTCCTGCATCGTTCGGGAAATTGTAATAATCTTTAATCCTGAAGTAAGCCTCATTCCAGGCATTGTTATCAGGCATGATAGCCGTGTAAGAGCTGTCTTCGTTATCAATAGCCCCCAATCTTTCCAAAACGGGATTCCAGATAACAAAGGCACTGTCATAAAGTACCTGACCATTTTCATCGGCACCTATTTCAATACTGTTTTCGGGATCAAACACCTTCTTCGACTGACCATAAATATATTCGCGCAATGAGTCTAAACCATTGGTTGCACCCAGGTATTCCCAAAGGTTATTAACATAAGGAGTGTAACCATCGATAATATGTATCAAACCGTTTTTTGCAGGCTGATTGGCTGTAGTGATATTATTGTCGCCGAATACATATCCCGATTGGCTTTTTGAAAAACTTACATATTTGCTGTTCAGCATTTTGATAAACGTGTTATCGATTCCTGATGTGGTGATACGGCTGCGGGCAATATGGTTTTGTACTGTTTTTTTAACCAGTTCGGTATTGTTAATATCCAAGCCAGTCAATGCATCGTTTTTTGGTGCCCATACAGTATATGATTGAGATTCGTTCAGAATATCGTCGTACCCGGAAATTTCGAGCATTTTGGAAAAGGTGCTTAAATCGGGTTGGGCCTTTATATATTCAGTCACAGTTTTATCAGGAAGATTATATGAACCTGGATCATAATGATCGTCCCATTCTTTTGTACAGGCTGCTGCCAGCAATAAAACAATCATTGCCGAAAGGGAAACACACCCTTTTAAATGTTTATATCTCATTTTCAATTTCATTTCATTCTTTTAATAAATGTCTTCACGTTCCAGAACTTCGATTGGTACAAATTCGAGGTAGTCGAACATAAATTCCCCCGATTTTACTGCCTTCACAGAAAATGTATGCGTGCTGTATTTATCAAATGTGTAGATCCCCAAAATCCGCCGGAGTACCTGATCTTCCATGCGTCCGTTACCCTGGTACCACCACTCCTCAATAACCTGAAAGCTGGCCGGACCTTTCATGTAACCACGGTTACGCATCGCCTTGTCGTTTTCGAAACCTTCCGGGTCGCGAGGGTCAGAGCCGGGTGTCTGGTACCCGATATTCGGGTTGGAGGCCGACAAACGCAAATCGAGTGGAATACCGGTTGGTACTCCGTCCCAGTACAATTGCGCCACACCACGACCGCCGGTTGGCTGGTAACCAAACCTCACTTCGTAGGTTCCCGGTGGAATCGTTATTGTGGTAATATCGAAATCGTATAAACCCAGCAGAAACATTTCGTCGCCCTGGTAATCGTCGAAACGGTCGTCGGCATTAAAATAATGCACTTCGGTTGTTGAAGAGGCAGTGATTCGTTCGGCAAAACCATTTGGAATAAACCACCTTTCTGAAAAAAGTCCCCCTCCGACATGAGAATTACCGATCCGGATATTATTATTTACAAACTCAGGGAAGAAACTGGAAACATCCAGCCTGATTCGTTTTGTAGTAAGCATTCTTTCCACATCGGCATTGTAAACAAGGATATTGTCAATTTCGTGATAAACACCGTTTAAAGCATCATTATCAAAATTGTCCGTGAGCCTGATTGCATTTCCTGATGAGGGAATCATATTGAAGATGTTGTATTCATTGGTTGTCCGGAGTGTTCGAACTTCCAGCAATGTATTCGGGCACAGGGTTTCAAGGTATTCAAACATATCAACCACCTTAACAGAATGAGTTTCGCCGGTTGATTCATAATTCATCCCTGTGTTATCATATTTTTCAATGAAAAGCCTCATCGGAATCTTTTTATTGAGCAGGTGATAAGCCACAAACCGGTTCAGGCTGTTTTTCCGGTTTGTAACATCGGTTATTGATGCATCCTCCGGATACATTTTATCATAAACCTGTTTTGCATATGATTTCAGGTCGTTTAAATTATTGATGCCATTTTTTGCAAAGGTTTCATTGCTTTCCATTAATGCCGTGAAACCATATTTTCTTTCCCGTGGAACTTTTACCCTTGCATAGTTATAAATTTCATTGGCATTTTCTCTTGCGACATATTCAGGATCAGGAACGTAGCTTTCATCTTTTATAAGGCTGATATTCTGATCGAGGCCTGTTGCCAGTAATGCTTCGTAAAAAAGTGAAAAATCCTTATCATTGGATATTGCTTCCACCAATGTATTGTCTGAAGGAGAAACTACTTCATCAATGGCATGAATAACCCCATTGTGCGCCTCAATATCTTTTTCAATAATTTTGGAAGTAGTGTTAATTGTATAAACCATGCCTGATACATCTGATGAAATACCGATATCAATATATCGTCCGCTCATGGTTTGTTTATTTAAAAACCCTTCAACAAAATCTTCTGTCAATATTGTAAAGTCCTTAATTATATGATCGTAAGCGATTTTCTTTAGTTCAGTAACTGAAAATTCCTTGTATGAATTTTTGCCTTTGCTTTTATAAAACTCAATCATTGCCTCGTTGTTGGGAAGGAAACACGTGTAATCTCCATAGGCATTCAGCAATCCCATTACGCCTGTTGTATCAAGGACATGTTTGAATTCGGAGTAGGTTTCAGGACGGTTCTTTATATACTGTCCAACAGTTTCGCCGGTAAACGTGTAAAAGTTATCGCCAATATCATCACTGTTACACGATGGCATCAAGAATATTATTGCAGTAACCAGTATTGCTGCCAACCTTATTCTCAGGTGTTTGAAATATAATTTTTCAAACCTGTTATTGCCTGTTGATATTTTCATATTAAAATTTTTCATTTTCAAGCATTTACTATTTATTCGCACCCTCACCGGTAACCTTATAAAACTCATTTTGCACAAGTGCCGAGTTGGCCTTTAATTCATCGGTATGTACCGGTAAATACAAAGCATCCATTACCGACATTTTTGTTGACTGGTTTGAACCACCACCCGTGAACTTTCTGGTAACATAGCTAAGCAACGGGGCTGGTGAATCAACACGTCGTGCCAATCGCATCAGGTCGAACCAGCGTTTTCCTTCAAACATCAGTTCGCGCTGGCGTTCTCTCATGTAAAGTTCATCGAGTTTAAGTTTCGAAGTATAGTTATCGGCTGATAAATCTTTTTCACCTTCTTCGGTGTTTGATCTCATATACACCGTGTTTATCAGTTCAATGGCTTCTGCCGGATTGGCCTCAAGCTGAATCAGTGCTTCAGCTTTCATCAGGTAAATTTCAGATAGACGGTAAACAATCCAGTTGGCTGTTACATTTCTGTAATAATAGGTACTGACTTTTGTAGTGGCATTTTCCTGGCGGAGGGCACCGGCATATTTAAATACGTAATATCGGTCGCCACCAGTCTCCTGTCGCAGAAAATCTTTCTCACGGAGGTCTTCGGTGCTTTCCTTGCTACTCCCTGCATTAAAATTAAACGGGCTGAATTTTCCGGTTACAAAAATTCCCGGGAAACTCCACTGACCTGATTCATTACCATATGCACCAAAATAATCGCGCACTACCCAGTTGAACATCAAATCATCATCGAATTGTAATTCAAAAATGCTTTCTTTTGAATTGCCCTGATAGAAAACCTTTGAGATTACGTTTTCTCCTTCTTCAAGCTCCAGGTTTTTATCATTGAGGATTTGATCACACATATCTGAACATTTGCTGTATTCTTCCCGCCAAAGGTAAATGTCGGCCAGCAAAGCCCTGACAGCATTTGTGGTAATCCTTCCCTTTGAATAAATGTTGGTTTCATAGTTGTCGCGCGAGTATTTCAAAGCAGTTTGTAAATCGGCAACAAGCTTGTCGAGAATAAAATCTTCGGGTGATTGTGTAATCTTATAATCCTGGGCATCGTCAACACTGGGTTCTTCCACCCACGGTACATTTTCGAATGTACGTACCAGGTAAAAATACATTAACGCGCGCAGTGTAAGTACTTCAGCTTCCATCGAATGGAGTTTCGATTCCGTAAAGTTGGCATCCAGATCAACAACTCCGGGTGCGTAATGCAAAAAGTTATTGCAGTTATTTATAACTGTGTAAACAGCTCCCCAATGGCAGTAACCATTATCGGCCGAAATATCAACATTGAGCATCTTATACATGTCAGTTGGCATATTTCTGCCAAAAGTTACATTGTCAGAACGGAGTTCACCCCAAACCAGCATTCTGCTCATTACATCGCCTTCGGTAATTGAGCGGTAACAAGCTGACAGTACCTGGTTAACCTGGCTTTCGTTTTGCCAGAAATCGTCAAGAACAATTTCACTCTCGGGCCTTATATCGAGCCAATCGCCACATCCTGGCAAAACAATCATAAGGCCTGCTATTGATAATATTGAAATTAGCTTTTTCATGTTCATTCAATTAAAAAGTAACCGAAATTCCTAAAGTAGCATCTTTTGAGCGGGGAGTCGGAGAGTTGTCTGTACTCACCCCAAACGAGCCGTAGCCTACTTCCGGATCAACACCGGTATATTTTGTCAACACAAACAGGTTGTTTATAGTAAGGTAAAAACTTACCTGTTGTAATTTATATCTTTCAAGTTTAGCTTTTGGGATTGAATAGTTGAATGTCAGGTATTTCATACGCAAAAACGAGCCATCTTCAACATAACGGTCGCTGCCGAGCCAGTTGTATCCGTAGTTGTACAAAGCGCGTGGCATTTCTGTCACATCGCCATCTTTTCTCCATCGCCAGTTCACCGAAACGCTTTGGTTGTTCAGATAATACATGTTTTCGGCATTCATGCGGGCCATATTTACAATTTTGCTTCCATAACGAAAATTGAAAAATGCGGTTACCGATAAGTTTTTATATCGGATGGTTGAGCCAAAACCTCCGTTAATCTTTGGATTTGAGTTGCCCAGGTAAACAATGTCGAGTTCATCAATCGACCCGTCTTTGTTGATGTCTTCGTAAATGGCATCGCCACCTCTGAACTGATATTCATTGCTTCTGCCGTATGCAAAATACATCGGCAGAGGGGTCCCTTCTTCGTCGGTAAATACATAACCATTTTCATCTCTTGCCACCGGCGCATTTTCCTGAACACCGGGTATATATTTGTTGTATTGATAAACTCCTTTATATTTGAAACCATAAATCGAACCATAGGAGTTTCCTTCCTGGATACGTGATAAATAGGTACCGTTTGTATAGTCATAATCGGCATTGTAGTTGGCAAGTATGTCATCGCGCAACTCAACAATCGTATTCACATAATTCGAGAGGTTGAAGTTAAAGTCAACTGAAAAGTCGTTTCTTTTGATTGCCCGTGAACTGTAAAAATTCATTTCCCATCCGTTGTTGTCCATGGTTCCTACATTTTGAACCGGTACACTGCTGAATCCTGATGAACTTGGAATACTTAAGTTGGAAAACAATAAGTCTTCTGTACGTTTATTATAAAAGTTTATATCGAAAACCAAACGATCTTTAAAAAAACCAAGGTCGAATCCAAAATTGAATGAGGTTGATTTTTCCCATCTCAGGTCGGCCAAACGAAGGGTTGTCGGACGGGTTGCCGGCATATCAATATAACTTCCGTAGGGCGAGTAACGGCTGAAATGAAGGTATTCCTCAGTAGGTTGGTTGCCGGTGATTCCCCAACTTGGGCGAATAGCCAGCATGCTTAACCAGTTTTTGGTGGATTGCATAAAATTTTCATCACTGATGATCCATTTTGCCGAAATACCCGGAAAGTTTCCGTATTTATATTTTTCACCAAATTTTGTACTGCCGTCTCTTCTGAAAGTAGCTCCAAGGATGTACCGGTTTTTATAAGTATAATGGCTCCTGAAAGTAAGCGCATTTGAACGGTAGGCGTATCTGCTCGAGGAAATCCCGGTGGGATATCCGTATGCTGAAGCGTCAACAATATCGCCTGAAGGAAGGTTTGTAACTGCCATTCCCTGTGACGTGCTGTTTCCGGTTATTATCTGAAATGATCCCTGTAGCTGAAGAAAATGCTCAGGATTGGTGAATCTCGGTTGCCAGTTAATGCTGTTTTCGGCTAAAACAGTTGTACTTTCCGAATCGTAACTATCTGCCGTGTTTATTGCACCGTCATTCCAGGGTGCATTTGAGACTTCGGCCGGAAGAAACCGGCTTACTTTATCGTTATTTACATCAAACGAAACATCGAGGTTATACCTGAGTGTTTGTTTTTCGGGATCAAGGAGATCGTATTGCAACCTGAATATTGGCCTGATACGGTAGTTTTTCAGATTGTTGGTGGCAAGTTCGGCCAATGCTACCGGATTTGGAAGATCGCGCTGAGATGAATGTAAGCCGGATGAACGAGAGATATTGTAAAAAACGTCAGTGTTGTTGCCATTCATATCCTGTTGATAAACACTTACATTAGGCATTTTTCTGTAAGCAATATTTAAAATACTGTTATAGTTGTTATCTGTCCAGTTTCTGTCATTGTCAGTATAAAAAAACGAAAGCTCAGAAATAAATTTTATTCGCTCAGAGACTGAATAATCGAGGTAAGCTGTTGAAGTTATCCTGTTCATTTGCTGCCCGATAACAATACCCGTCTGGTTCAGAAATCCGCTTGAAACCCTGTATCTTGCCCTTTCACCACCACCCGAAACATTCAGATAGTGGTCATGTTTAAAACCAATCTGGGTTACTTCATCAACCCAGTCGGTGTTATTGTTAAAATTCTCGTATTCCGAAAAGGTCTGATCGTAAAGAAATTCGCGCACATTTGCCGCATTTTCGTCCTGTTGAGGATTAAAATAGGCTTGTTTTACCATCATTGTGTAGTCGTCGCCATTCAGCATGTTTAGTCCTTTTGGCTGTTTTGCTGCTGTAAATCTGTACGAATACTGAACGCGTGTTGGCCCCTGTGCTCCTTTTTTGGTTTTAATAACCAAAACACCATTGGCCCCTTTTGATCCCCAGACAGCAGTCGAAGCAGCATCTTTCAATACTGTAATTTCCTCAATATCATCGGGATTTATACTTAACATATTTGCATATTGCTCCTGGTTTGCAGCCGCAAAATCAAAAGAAGGATCGATATTCACTTCGTAAGGAATACCATTTACAACAATCAAAGGTTGGGTGTTGGCATTTATTGAAGAAGTTCCCCTGATCCGCATTGTTGCCCCGGAACCCAGGTCACCTGAGTTGGATACGATATCCAATCCGGCAATACGTCCCTGCATGGCTTCATCAATTGAAGTTACCTGAATCCCTTCATATTCTTTTGAGCTGATGGTTTGAACCGCTGTGGTAATCTCTCTCTGAGGAACTTCAAAAGACCCGTCGGACACTTTCTTTGTGGCTGTAACAACAATATCTTCAATAACCTTCAAATCTTCCTTCAGTGCAACATTGATAACAGTTTTGTCCCCGATTTTCTGCCCCTGTGTAGTGAATCCGACAAAACTAAAGGCGATATTATTTTGCGGATTTTTAATTTTCAGAACATATTGTCCGTTTATATCGGTTACAGTTGCGCTGATAATTCTTTTTTTATCGTCAGCCTCAATTACCGTGGCGCCCACGAGGGTCTCACCATCAGTGGCAGAGCTAACTGTTCCTCTTACCACCCGCTGCACTTCCGGACTCTGCCCCGAAGAAATAAAGGGAATGAGTAAGTAAAAAAACAGTATTATTCCAACAATTTTAAATTTCATATCTGTTGTCATTTTATTCAAACCTCAAAATATTATCAATCTGGTGGATTATGGCTGTTGAAGAGGTAACAATGGATGAGTTCGAAAAATCGGACCCGGCACCGGTGCCATCAATTTCTTTGTATGCCTGCGGATTACCGCTGAAAATGTAATCCCTTGTCAGAATATTGTATAGCCCGTTAATTCTGATCAGGTTGGCCGATCCCCAGTTTTCAGTATCAAGTTTTATGTTAAAACCATCACTGGTTATCCCCAGCCTGTAATATTTGTCTTTGTAAGTTCTGAATTGCGTTTCTTCGTCATTGAGTTTGATTGTTGCAGTTTGGTAGAGCCTGTGAAATGCCTCACCATCAATGAATAGCGAATTATCCTGAAAATGATAACGCAGAAAACGTTCAAGCTTTTCTATTTCCAGCGTTTTTTGCTGATTGTCAGCAATTGCGTTTATCTGGGTCCAATTCTTAATTACCCCTTCGTCGATGGCTTTCAGGATTGCTTCGTTTGTAGGTACATACACCGTGTAGTTAAAAGTGTTAAAGAATTTGATGTTGAAATCGATTCCATAATAATTGGTCTTTTTCACAAATATTTCTTTTGCAGATGGAAATCCGTTAAGTAATGCAAAGAACTCACTAAACGAAGGAGTTTCGCTCAGAACTTTATAAACCGACTGTAACGGAGTTTGAAGGGGTTTATCAATAAAATAGGTTGATCCGTTTTGCTGTCTGTATAAACCATTGGGCACAACATTAATTTTTGTTCCTGATTTAACATCGTAACCGGCCTGAATTTTAAGTCCGGTGCCAGAGCCTTCAACCAGTAATATATTCCCGTTTTTAGTGAAGTAATATTTTGCGCCCGACTCAACATTTCCAACCACAACATGTGTATCCAACAAATCGAGCAAACGTCGTCTGATAAAATCAGCATTGGTTATTGTATTTACCGAATCGCCCACTGCACCCGTAATCGGATCGAACTTGTAAACAGTTGCGTTTACGGTGGAGGTTTTGGTATTATACCAGTATTTCATTACACCTTTTACATCTTTGGCATATGAAACAGGATCAATATAATTCGTGAAATACTTATCAGTGGGTACAAAAAAACTATAGGTACTTTTTAAAGCGTTCAGGTATAAATCAAATTCGTTTTGCGATACTGCCCAGTTAAATACTTTGGTTTCCTCGCTTAACAAAACAGGGGCATAAACCGAAATATAGTCATCGGGCGGATATACCTGGTTTGTATTGTAAACAATGCCGTTCAGCCCAACAAATGAACTGACAATATCGTCGGGTTCAATCGGTATTGGCGAGTTGTTTCCGTCAACTAATTTTGCGAAACGGCCGGGCACTGTTTCAAGAAATGATTCACGGAGGTGTCTTTTCAGCAGTTTTATTATTATGTTATCAGGTGTGTTTTCCCAACTTCCAAAACGGTTTTTCAATATAACGCCCGAGCCCGATTCAAAATATTTCGTCATGGCTTCGTCGGTGGGTGCAAAAACGGCTGACATGTCTGACTGCATGGAGCTGCCGGCTGCCGTTGAAACGTATGTATTTCTGCCCGGATTGAATGGCAGCAAAAGCTCTGTTCTGATTTGGCTTCCGTTTGGATAACGTGTTTGTCCCTGGTAATTTGAAAAATAGATTTTTTCAAAAATTGAATCGATTGGATTTTCCGGATGAATCTGGTTGTAGGCGTTTGTTTGTGATGAATTGTAATAAGGTGCACAAAACCGGTCGAGTAAATCGGAGAATATACGAGTATCGGGATTAGTATTCAAATATTCTGCAACATTTACCGGGGGCAAAAGTACTTTTTCCAGTACATGTATATACCCATTTTTACAGGTAATGTCTCTTTCCCTGACTTTAATATTAAATACATGAGCATCATTTGAAGTTCGTGTAACCCCTGTAATCAGGGTAAAATCATCATCACTGATGCCTGCACTTTTTAATGAACTCTCCAGAAAATGCACCATTGGCCACGAAGTGGCATCTTTTAACAGGTTCAGACCTTTGCTGCGGTACCAGTTCCAATACGACGATTTTGGCAGCATATCGCCCGATTCGAAAGGTACAGTATCGAGTACAGAAACCGAAGTTGACCGCCTTAATGCAGCGCCTTCCTGTAGTGTGCCATTGTAATAATTCGATAATGTTTCGATGAGGTAAGCATTATCGATCATCGAAAACTTGATAATCAGCTTTTTCTGGGTAAGGCTCAGATCTTCATAGCGTTTTACATTCCAGGAGTTATTTCTGAAAAAATCTTCGAAAGCAGCATCGTCGGCAACAAAAAGAGTTTTGCTGCCTGTTTTTGCCAATACTTCTTTGAAATCTTCCACTTCTTCCACCAATCTCGTGTAATAAGTAAAATTATCACCCGATTTCAGATAATCATAGATACTTTCCCCAAGCCATTCCGGCTCGTTGTTGTCGTATAAATATTCATCTTTACATGAAACTGCCAACAATATCCCTATCAACAGAATCGTCTCTATTAAAAGATATTTCCTAAACTGTTTCTGAACCGCTATTTTCATAGTTTGTGTTGATTTTTAAAACATTATTAAAAAACACATTAATTACATAAATGGGAGCAAAGGAATTTTCAGGGCTTAATACATAACCATGCTGTGACAGCCAGCCAGTTGTTATTTCACTAAACCTGTTGTAATAACGATAGTCTCGTTTAAATAGAATTGTACCTTGTATTAAGGCATTGATTTTTATACAGGATGTGGAAATTATTGAAGGCAATGCTGACTTTGCAACAAATGTAATCGGCAAACTGTAACGGTTTTTTGTTAACAAATCTGATAAAATAACACCGGGCATTTTCTTCCCGTTTTTTATCAGTACACTTTTTAAACAGGTATCCGTTTGAATCCTTTTCATTGATTTAGTCAGAATTAGTTAGCACAATAACTTATTTTCCACGATGCTAAAATAGTTTCAGCAATAAAAATCAGGAATCTGAAATCCGTCAAAAAGTGTCACAATCTCACAAACTGGTATATATGATTTTTTATTGGGGCATCATTTTTTTTTGAGGAATAAGATCGGTACAAAAGCAATTGTTTATTCGGTTTATATGGCCGAAATTCAATTCACTTCGGATAATTTGCAGGATTCAGTTCTGCTTTTTTATTGTATTAACGAGGTTTTTATGAATGATTTACCTGTATTTTTCGGCCTTGTCCTTCTGCTCAAGTCGCACATAGGTATTAAAAAGAATTGGTTTGAGGTTGGGATACAAACCACTTTCATATGCCTTTAACAAATAGGGCAATGCCTGCCGGTATAACGATTTACCTTTTTCAATACCTTTTTCATATTCCCAGTAATTAACCCGGTCAGGTTTTGCAATGGCTTCATACTCTTGTTTTCTTTTTAAGAATATTTCACTGCCATCGTTATAAATAATCAAACCAAGGCTCATATTGGCTCCCGAATGTTCCGGATTTAATTTCAGCACCTCGGTATAAAGTAATTTGGCTTCTTCAGCCTGGTTCAGGTTTTGAAGGGCTACTCCTTTAAAATACAGTAAATTAGCGTCATTGGGAGATAATATCAAGAGTTCATCGGTAACCATTAACAATTTCCCGTATTGCTTTGTATCTAAATACTGATAGGCAAGACTTTTTTTAATTTCATCGTTATATTCCGGAAATGCTTTCAGTTTTTCCAGTAAGGCAAATTCGTAGATAGAATCATTTTTTTCCTTCTTCGATAAGTTAATCAGTTTATCGTAAACATCGAGCTGGGGCATTTGAAGTTCTACGGCCTTTTTATAATATGCAAGGGCATCAGTTTTGTTTTTCAGCGCTTCACTCGATAATCCGGCATAACCATAAACCATGGCCAGTTGAGTTGAGTCACTGATATCCGATTTTAGCAATGTTTCGCACGCTTTTAATCCGGCTTCATAATTGCCATCAATCAATGCAATTTTAATATCGTTTATTTTTGATTCAACATCCTGTGATTTTGCCACTATTACAGCGAAAATCAGAATTATCAGTATCGTGAATATTCTCTTGCCCATTTTTGGTTGATCTTTTTTATTAACAACCAAATATATGTCATAAATTAAGCTTTACAGGTACACTTTTCAGTCAATGTTGATGCAGAAACTTGTCCGCCTTTTGTAATTCATCGACATTTACCTCATGATTGTAGGTTATCTAAAAATATAAAAACAGGCATATAATATTTACGTTCAATGATTTCAGTGTTATCTCCCGTGATTTAAATTTTGATGATAACTATTACGGGCTCCCAAAACTGTTTTAAATTCAGTTCCGGTAGCCCGTATTAGATAAAAATTGACTATGAATAAACCTAATATTTAATTCTACTCATTATTCTTCAGTGAATTACATATTTCGCTATTCACTTTTCTGATTTCAGTTTCGTTCAGTTTGATGATTTTACGGTCGTAAGTCATCAGCCCGTTTACTTCAATTTCCACATCGGTGGTTTGTGTGTAAACAGCGGCAGAGTAACCAAACGGAATCAGCTTTTTCAGTTTTTCGGCAAACTCCACATACACTTTGGTGGCTTCGTCCGTGGTTTTGTACTGAACGTACCCCCAGTTGCGGCCTTTTTCCCACAAATGGTCTTCAAAAACCAGCCCGATTCCACCATATTCGCCCAGCACATTCACGCGTTTTGAGTCAAAAATTCCCATTGCCGGGTCGGGATAATGGTGCATATCCAACATATCGCCAACATCGTAATGATTACCGCCACTGGCCGGATTTACCAAACGTGAAGGGTCGTAATTTTTTGTCCACTCGGCAATTTCAGCAGTTTTAAACTGACCCCAGGCCTCATTAAACGGCACCCAAACTACGACACTCGGAAACGGGCTGCACAAATCCATGATTTCTTTCCATTCCTGTCGGTAGTTCTGTTCGGAAACGGCGCTGCGCACCAATTCCTTTCCGTCAAAATAGTTGCGTTGCTGCCATTGTGGCGACCGGTCGCCGCTGGGCATGTCCTGCCACACGAGGATTCCTTCTTTATCGCAGTGGTAGTACCAGCGTGCCGGCTCCACTTTTACGTGTTTGCGAATCATGTTAAACCCGAAATCTTTGGTTTTTAAGATATCGTATTTTAACGCCTCGTCAGTTGGGGCTGTGTACAAACCATCGGGCCACCAACCCTGGTCAAGCGGGCCAAACTGGAAATAATCCTTGTTGTTCAGCTGCATCCTGAAAATACCGTTTTTATCGCGGTTTGTGGAGATTTTCCGCATTCCGAAATAGCTGCCCACTTTGTCGAGTACTTCTTCTTTTCTGACAACAGAAACTTCGAGGTCATATAAAAATGGCGATTCGGGGCTCCAGAGTTTTGCATTTTTTAAAGGCAGCAAAACTTTTTCACCGGCAACGGCTTTTCCTTCGGCAACCACTTTTCCAGCGTCGAGAATTTTTACCGAAACAAGGTCGCCTTTTGTTGTTCCGCAGGTTTCAGCAAATACCGAAACGGTGCTGCCGTCGATGTTTGGAACAGTTTTCACCGCAGAAACAAATGCTGATTTTACGGGTTCAATCCAAACGGTTTGCCAGATTCCGGTAACCGGTGTGTACCAGATTCCCTGCGGATTCTTTACCTGTTTGCCGCGGGGCTGGTAACCTTCATCGGATGGATCCCAGACTTTTACTGTTAAAGTCTGATTGCCGCTTTTATTGAGCAGGCTGGTGATATTGAGCGAAAAAGGAGTGTAACCACCTTTGTGGCTTCCAGCTTTGATGTTGTTCACCCAGATTTCGGCTTCCCAGTCAACTGCCCCAAAATGCAGCAGAATATCCTGGTTTTTCCAACCTGCAGGAACTGTAAAAGTTCGCTGATACCAAAGTTCGTTTGCTGAACCTACCGTTTTTTGCACACCAGAAAGGCATGATTCAACTGCAAAAGGAACCAGAATTTTCCCATCGAATTTTTCGGGTAGCCAGTCTCCTTTTGGTACGATGGCATAATCCCACAAACCGTTCAGGTTCTGCCAGTCGGGGCGGGTCATTTGCGGCCTCGGGTATTCGGGCAGCGGATTTTCGGGGTTTACTTTTTCAGCCCATGGAGTTTTGATTTTATCGCCCGCAGGTTTCCAGGTTTGTGCAATTCCTGTTCCTGCTAAAATTAATATCAGTGTAATTGTTGAAAGTGTTTTATTCATTTTATTGGGTTTAATTGATATAGTTTGAAATTATTTCGACAAAGTCAGGCTTTTTATTAAATCAACTTCCTCCTGTTTGTATGGTTTACCATCGGGATGGAAAATTTCGTGAAACCATAGCGGTGGCTCCGAACCATCGGGAATTGGTTCATCCCAGGCATATTTTGTATTCGATTTTCCGGCAACCAAACCCCAGTTGATGGCACCCACATTTTCATTTTTCAGAATGGGCATAATGTTGGTAAACAGACTGTTGTTGCGACGCGCCATGTATTCGGTACAAACCAGCGGGCGGTTGTATTTACGAAGTGAATCGATTACCGACTGATGCTCTTCAGGTCCGTTGTAATTGTGGTAAGTTATGATGTCGGAATTTTCGAGTTGGTAAACATTCAAATCTGTTAACGCCGGATTCCACAAACCGGCTGACAAGGGCTGTGAAGGACGGATTTGCCAGCCCCATTCAAATGCTTTTTGGAGCAAAGGCATTGAGCGGTTTCCGTAATTATTGTTTCCGGGTTCGTTGTATAAGTCCCACATCGCAATTCTTTTGTCATCTTTAAAAGTGGAGAGAACGTCTTTCACATATTCTTCAAGGGTTACAATCAAAGTTGAATCGGTAAAAAGCAGTTCACCGGGGTCGCGTACCCAGCCCGAATTATGAACACCGGGTTTCGGATCAGGTTGTTTCCCGGCCTGGTAAGTCGGGTTCCAGCAGTCGTCGAAAAAGACGAAAATGGTTTTTATACCGTGCCGGTTGGCAATTTCGAGGTACTTGTTCATCCTGTTTTTAAACCCGTCTTTGTCAACGTTCCATGCAACATGATGGAGGTAAACGCGCATACAGTTCATCCCGATCTCCTGCGCCCAGCCCAGTTCGCGGTCAATGGTAAGCGTGTCAAAAGTTTCGGATTGCCAGGTTTCGAGCTGGTTGATAGCCGTACTCGGATTAAAATTGCTGCCGCGTAGCCATCCGTTTTCGGCACTCCAGGCATTGGCCTGTTCAACAGTCCATTTTGCTTTTACCGGTTCTGATTTTGCAGGTTCTTTTGTAGTTGGTTTACACGCTGAAAATGCTGCAACAGCAGCCAGCAGATAAATAAAAAATCGTGTCTTCATAATTTGCGTTATTCTTTTTTTAATATCAATTCTTCAATTTCAACTTCGCCCGATGGCCGGTTGATTGCTTTACCGACAGGTACTGCCTCACCAAAATCAGGTGTACCATCGGTTTTCCACTGAAATGGTTGCATCCTCACATCGCGCTCCCAACCGGGCGTTGTGCTTTTCTTTGAATGATAAATTATCCAGTCTTCAGAGTTGTCGGGCGATTTTACAAACGAAACATGGCCCACGCCAAAAACCGTTTCATTCCCCTCGAAAACAGGACCTGTTTTTGTCCAGTTTGATGGAACGAGCGGGTCGGCGTCCGGGTTTTTGAGTTGCAGCATTCCCTGACGGTATTCCTTCAGCCACGATTCGCGGCACGAATAAACAATAAAAACCTTGTCGCCGTTTTTCAGCACTTCAGCACCTTCCTGCAAATTCAGCGGGCCACCGGTTTCCCAGCTTTCAACAGGCGATGAAAGTAGAACTCGCTTCCCTTTCAGCGTAAATGGGTTTTCCATTTCCTGAATGTACAAATGCTGGGGCGTTGCATCGGTGTCCATTTGCTGCAGCCAACCCGACCAGATTGCATACAATTTTCCTTTGTGTTCGAAAACTGTCATGTCGATGGCCCAGATATTTTTCAGTATATTTTCAGGATTGTCGCCGGTGTTCAGCATTCCCATGTCTTCGTACTCGCTGAAAACATCATCGGTTTTGGAGCGCAAAACTCCTGTGCGCTGGTGAATAAATGGCGGGCCCGATTCGCCGGCAGCGTAATAAACATACCAGTGGTTGTCAATAAAATGAATCTCGGGAGCCCACACACAGGCCTTGTTCCAGCCATCAACCGGTGCTTTCCATATTTGTTTGACTTCGCCTTTTTTGGTCATGAATTTTGAGCGCGAAACAGTAATTCCATTGTTGGCCGAAAAACAATAAATATAATCGTCGCCCTGTTTTATCAGCCACGGGTCGGCACCATCCCAAACCGGGTTTGTAAAGGTGGTTTTTACGGTTTGTTCCGGTAATTGGCTTTCGCTTTTGCTGCATCCGACGGATGCCAGTATAAAAAATATTATCAGGTTCAATTTAAAGTTCATTGCTGCAATGTTTTAGTTTGTCTCAAAACTAATTTATTGAAAAAATTTAAAAATTGGCTACTGTATTGTTATTTCAAACGCGGTCATATTATTTGTCAACTATTCCAAATTTGCCAACCAGCTTATCATATTCTTTTCTCGAAATGGTTATCATACAACCGTGGCGCACCGAGTCGGGCAGGCTGTATTTGTCCCAGTCGCTGAAAAATGTATAACCCGAAGCCTGGTACCAGGGACCGTTCATGTTGTCGGCAATCGATAATCCGTACGAAACACCCGGATACTGTTCGTAATACATGTACCAGATTTTTCCGTCGGGCGAAGGAATCAGCATCGGCGCTTCCCTGAAATTCGGGCTGATGGGCACCGAAGGTTCTGAATAAGTCCCTGTTAACGAAGCTGCCCGTGCAATGCGGATGGTTTTTCCGGTTGGCCAGTACAATGTCGGGTAAGCCTCATCTTTTAAAACAGCAAAATATTGGTTGCCGATTTTGCGGATAAAAACATCGATGGTTCCCATGTTTAAATCGAAAAGTTTTTCAGGATGCTCCGAAAAAGTTTTCAAATCTTTTGAGAGTACATACAGCGTGCGCTGGCTGGCCCAGTATCGCTCGGGGTCTTCTTTTGTGCCTTCTTTATGCGGCGTGTGCCAGGTGAGAATATAATTTTTTGTGCTTTCGTCGAAGTAAATTTTAGGCGCACCGATGCGTTGCAACGCTTCAGAATAGCCTGGAGTGCTTTTCAGGTTGGGAGTGTAAGTTGTGTACATAGTCCATTCGGCCAGGTCTTCTGAAACCCAGATGTTGATGTCGGGTGAAGCATCGCTTTTGTTTCCGGCAATGTAGTAGCGTCCGTCGTGGCCTTTGGTGATATCGGGGTGACCTTTGTAATCTTCAAAAACCCGTTTCCGGTTGTTCAGCGCTTTCCAGTGCAGCCCGTCGAGGCTTACCGAATAATAAAGCTTCCCGTAATCCTGATGCGTCATGTGGGCAAAAAGATAGGCTTCGTTTACTGGTTTTTCACCTTCTTTTACCTGCCCGGGCGGATTGGGCTGCTGCGAAAAGGCTGTGATGCCCAGCAGGCAAAAGGAAATCAGCAGGCTGTTAAAAATCAGGTTTATCTTTTTCATCTCAGTTGGTTTGATTTATTTTTCTTTTTGAACAGGCGTTATATAATTGGGGTCGATGACCATGATTTCTTTTCCATTTTTGTTTTCGAATTTAACCGTACTGATGTACATGTGGCGGGGATGAATTTTTGTTGTGCTGGCGTGCGCATGAAAAACAATCCTGAGATTGCCCTGTTTGTCAGTAAACATGGCGCTGTGGCCAACCCCCACCAATTCGCCGGGTTTTTGCAGAATAGGGTTGTTTTCATATTTTGTCCAGGGGCCGGTTACTGACGGAGCTGTTGCAAAACCCACTCCGTAAAATGGGCTTTCGTAACTGTTGCCCGAATAAGTCATGTAATACGTTCCGTTGTGTTTTACCACAAACGAACCTTCGTTTACGCGGGGCCAAACCTTTTCCCAGTCTTGCGAAACGTTAATGCACTTTTTGATGGTTGCGGGTTTCAGGGTGATGAGGTCGTCTTCGAGTTCGGCAACACAGATGTTTAATCCGTCATCAAAACGGTCGAAAAAAAGATAGGGCTTGCCATCGTCATCAATATAAAGTGAGTTGTCAATACACTTTTCTCCTTTAATCATAGGTTGCTGAACATCCTGTTTAAACGGGCCGAGCGGAGAATCGCTGGTTGCCACGCAAATATGTTCGTCAGCAGAGTAATACATATAAAACTTTCCTTTCACATAATACACTTCGGGAGCCCAGAACCAGCGGTCGGCCCACACATCGGCTTTGTTCAATGCCAGTCCGTTTGCCTTTTCAGAAATAGTCCAGTTGAGCATATCGTCGGAAGTGTACACCACAATTCCATCGGGCGATTGTGTTCCGTAAGCATAATAAGTATTTTCCCAAAGCATGATAAAAGGGTCGCCCAGCGGTACTTTGGCAATGGGTGTTTCGTCAGGTACAACTGATTGACTTGAGCAGGATAAGGCTGAAAACATCAGTAAGATTACCGCCTGAAAGAATAAGTTTTTCGTTTTCATGTTTAACTGGTTTTTAAAATATGCTGGTTTACAAATATACAATGATGAGCATTTTGATTATTTCGGGAACGGGGTCATTCATTTGTTTATTAAAACAATTTTGAATGACCCCTGAAATTTAATCTAACTAAACTAATAACCCGGATTTTGTGTTAATCCGCCTACGCTGTTGTCTATTTCTATCTGTGGAATCGGCAATCGTTTGTGTTTGCCAATCACAAAGTTGTTAAAATCTGCATCACGTGATTTCAGTTCATCGATACCGGCCTGGGTATCCAGTAAACCCCAACGTTTGAGGTCAGCCCATCTCCAGCCCTCAAAACAAAGTTCGAGTGTGCGTTCCATTTGCAAACGTTTCATAAAAGCTTCGGGCGAGTTCATTGCATCCTTGAAGGCGCTGTCTTCGAGTTTTGCAAGGTTAACCCTCTCCCTTACTTTATTTACATATTGAACAGCTTCAGCAGGTGCTCCGCCTGTTTTGATGATACATTCGGCATAATTCAGCAATACATCGGCATACCTGATTACACGATAATTATTGGGTGCAAAATAATCTTCGCGCTGACGGAAATACGAAGTGTTGTATTTCCTGATAAAGCAACTTCCTCTCCAGCCTCTTGGTCCCCAGGCTGTGCGGGTGTCAATGTAATAATACATCGGGTCGCCATCCGGGAAGTCTTCGAGATACTGCTCGTACAGAATGCTGTGATACAAGCGGATATCGTTTTTACCATCCACCTGTTTTTCCTTTTTATATTCATCAACAAGCCATTGGCGAGCTTTTCCATCGCCCCAGCCAATACCGCCGGGAGCATAAAACTGTGTGCGTTGAAAACCTGTTGCCATGCTGGCATTGTTACCAGTACCACCTTTATTGGCATCGTTAAACTGAATTTCGAAAACACCTTCGATGTTATTTTCGTTCAGGTGGGTGAAATTTTCAACCCAGTTGGTAACAAGTCCATAAATAGTTCCTTCTTTACTGATTAACCATTGCAATTCGGTTTTGGCAAGATCGTATTTGTTTTGCTGCATGTAAACCTTTGCAAGCAGTGCTTTTGCAGCACCCAAGGTTGCCCTTCCCTTGTTGGCGGCATCCCATGATTCGGGTAATGCTTCTGCAGCTTCTTTCAGGTCTTTTTCAATTTGTGCGTAAATCTGAACATCGGTTGCTTGTACAGGTGTATACCCGGCATCAACCGGTTCGAGCACCAGTGAACCTTTTTCCCAAAGCAATACAACCTGGAAATACCACAATGCACGCAGAAATTTAGCTTCTGCAAGCGCAGACTCTTTGCGGGCTGTATTGGTTGTAAATTCAATTTCAGGAACATATTTCAACACCTGGTTGCAGCGGAAAATTCCCCTGTAAAAATGTTCCATGTGCACATTGTTCCCTTCATAAAAATTGTAGTTGGCATAATCGAATTTTACCCAGTTGGCGAGTTCGTTCCAGGGAGATGAACTCCACCCTTCGTCGGAAGTAAGGTCGTATCTGAACGACAACCAACGCATCCAGGTACCTTCTTTGTACAACTGACTGTAGCAGGCATTCACGCCGGCAATGGCGTCATCCTGTGTTTTCCAGAATGACGCTGTGGTTGCTTCATTCGGGTTGTCAATATCCAGCAGATCCTGATTACATGAATAGCCCAGCAGAATCAGGAGCAATAAAATTGAAGTGTATTTTATATTTTTCATTGTCATAAGTTTTTAAAATGTGATATCCAATCCTGCCATAAACGAGCGGGTATTTGGGAAAGAGAAGCTATCGGTTCCCCTGTTCCAAACATCGGTATTGATAAAATCGGGATCTAAACCTCTGTACTCAGTCAGCGTTATCAGGTTGTTTCCGCTAATGTAAAGTCTCAGAGCATCAATGCCGGTTTTCTTCAGTGTTTCAGATGGGAAAGTGTAACCAATCTGGAAATTTTTCATCCTGAGGTAAGAGCCACTTTCGAGATAACGATCGCTGGTTTGCGTATTTCGCGTGTCGTTATAAATAATTCTCGGGAAGCTTGAATTCGGGTTTACCTGGTAAGGTTCTTCTCCTGCCTCGAAGGCAAAATAGTTCGAGTTATCGGCAAAATAGCGGCCTTGCCAGTAAGCTACGTTGTAAACATCGTTTCCGAACTGGCCGTTCCACATCATCGATGCGTCGAAATTTTTCCAGGAAGCATTGAATAACAGTGACATTTGCATTCCGGGCCATGGATTTCCAACAATCTGCCTGTCGTTTTGTGTAATCTGGCCATTGTCATCAGTATCAATATAGCGGACATCACCCAGTTTCGGACGTTTCCCGTTAATCATAATCGGAGCCCCTTTCGAAGTTACATAATTGTCGATGTCGGCCTGAGTTCTGAATAAATCATCAGTTTTCAGCATGTAAAACATCGACAGTGGTTCGCCTACCATCGATTTGGTTGTACCTGTGTAATAAACATCTTTTCCGTAACCTAACTCAAGAACTTCGTTTTTCAACGTGGTGAAATTCGCGGTTACACTGTATTTAAAATCGTTAACCTGATCTCTCCAGGTAAATGTACCTTCAATTCCTGTATTTTTTAAGCTGGCTGCATTGGCAACAGGTGCTCCACCTTCGTTTCCGGTTGCAAGGGCAATCGGCATCCCGGTCAATACATCTTTTGAAGTGGCATTGTAATATTCCATGCTCACACCTAAACGTTGATCAAGAAAAGCTGCATCAAAACCAATGTTGTAGGTTTCCTTGGTTTCCCATCTTAAATCCGAATTGACGATTCTTACCTGTGTGGCGCCAGATTGTAAAGCCTGCGAAGTACCAAAAACTGTTACAATGGTCTGGTTGATAGTTCCCAGATAAGCCCAGTTTCCAATGTCGGCAATACCCAGAATACCCCAGTTCCCCCTTATTTTGAGATCGTCAATCCAGTTTACGCCAAAGAAGCTTTCGTTTGAGATTCTCCACGCACCTGATACAGATGGGAAATTTTGCCACCTGTTATTGGTTGATAATCTTGAAGTACCATCCCTTCTTAGGGTTGCTGAGAAAAGGTATTTATTGTCGTAGCTGTAATTCACTCTGCCCAGGTATGAAATCAGTGCATTTTCAGCAATATTGTTTGAGTTAGTCTGGTTGGTCTGACCGGCATCAAGAACAGTCAGATAATCATCGCCTACTTTCGGGAATTTGAGTCGTGCACCATATAAACTTTCACTCATGAATGTTTGATAGGTGATACCACCAAAAGCATCGACATGATGTTTGCCAAAGTCGCGATTGAAATTTAAAGTATTTTCAACCAATCTGTTATATGTATGAACCATTTGTTTCTGGCTTTCAGAGTCACGATATTCCTGGTTTAAAGTCCAGTTTCCAACACCGCGGAACCAGTTTCTCTGGTACCAGAAATAATCGATACCAGCGTTCAGTTTGTAGGTTAATCCTTTGAATAATTCAAGTTCTGCCCAAAAAGTTCCGTTAAATCTGTGCTGCACAATATTCTGATATTCCAGATCTTCACGTGCAATCGGATTTGTACCGAAAGTACGTGCATTTTGTTCACTTCCATAACCATAACCACCGAGGTTGTTGGCATCATAAACTGGTATTGTTGGCATCATTCTCAGAAAATCGTTGTATGGATTGGTCTGAAGCGGGTCGGTATCGGTATAAGTGAAAAACATGTTCTCACCAAATTTTAGTCTGCCTTTTCTACCTTCACTGTTAATTCTGAATGAAAAGCGGTCGAAAGAGTTACCATATACAACGCCTTCATTATTGTGATATCCGGCTCCGATCAGGTATTTGGCATCTTTGCTGCCACCCGACAACGAAAGGTTATAATCCTGAACAAGTGCAGTCTGAAGCACTTCGTCCTGCCAGTCTGTATCGTTATTCCAGTGATCCTGTTTACTTGAGGTCCACACGCCGTCTTTTATTCCTTCATCGTAAGCCAGATCATTGTAAAATTTGTAGTCTTCAGCTCCCATTAAAGGATAGCTTGGCGACCATTCCCATGATTCTTTAACATTCAGGCTCACTTTCATGGGGCCTTCCTTGCCACTTTTGGTTGTAACAATAATAACACCGTTAGCTGCACGTGATCCGTAAATGGCAGCAGTAGAAGCATCTTTCAGAATTTGGATTGATTCAACATCTGCCGGATTAAATTCAGCGCCCGGAGTAGAAATCATACCATCGATAATCCAAAGCGGAGTCCTGTTGCTCAGGGTTCCCACACCGCGGATTTCGATAAAAGCATCCGAACCGGCACGGCCAGTGCTTCTTACATTTACACCGGTAGCCAAACCCTGTAATTGGGTTCCGATGGTTCCGGCATTTGATTTTTTCATGTCATCAGATTTTACTACCGAAACAGCGCCGGTTAAATCCGATTTTTTTACAGTTCCGTAACCGATGGCCACTACCTCATCGAGTCCGATGGATTCTTCCGCCATAGTAATTTCCAAAGTAGTTTTTCCCTGAACCGGAACTTCCTGAGATTTCATTCCTACAAAAGAAAAAACAACAGTTCCGTTTACTGGTACATCAGCAAGCATGAAACTTCCTTCGTTATTGGTAACAGTCCCATTTTGTGTTCCTTTTACCATTACTGTAACACCCGGTAGCGGATTATTACCGGTATCGGTCACCTTCCCGCTAAGCGATGTGGTTTGTGCAATTCCCCAGAAAGGAATCACGATAAGCATAAAAAACAGAATTTTTTTCATTATTCATAAGTTAATTGTGAATTGTTTATTGATTTTATTTTATCCCTAGAACGCTGATTAACAGCTTTGATCGTTAAAAAATGCTGATGGTTTGCTGTTTAGTTGTACCTCCTTTCCTGTTTTAAAAACATATTTTTATTTTCTGACGGTTTTTGGTATAGTCCCGCCGGAAAGTAAAGTAAAGGGCAATCCATTGCTTTTTATAGAAGTCTTTAGGCAAGAAATAGCATCATTTAATCATTTAAATCGCGAAATGGTTTTTTCAAAGAGATTGTACCAATCTGTTTCATTTTATGAATAAATTGTTTCATCGATTTTATCAATTACCCGATCATTCAATCAGAAATGTGTTTTATTTTGATTTTTAAATGAATTACAAATTATTTGTCTGGATATGAAAAGGTTTCTGAAATTGGCTGTCTATATACTCGCAAACCTTTTTATACTTTCATTGCAGTCGCCCGGAAATAATCTTACTTTCAGAAAGTACCAGGTAAACAATGGACTGTCGGAAAATACGGTGCAGGCCATTTTGCAGGACAGGCAGGGCTTTTTATGGTTTGGCACAAAAGACGGCTTAAACCGGTTCGACGGAAAAGAATACCGTATTTTCAGAAACAACCCCCGGAATCCGGGTTCAATCGGGAATAATTTTGTACGGTCAATTTACGAAGACACAGACGGCAAACTCTGGATTGGGACCGACAACAGGATATTTATTTACAATCCTGTAACTGAGCATTTTTATCCATTCGAAATAAAAACGGCCGCAGGAGTTTCGATAAACTCAGCTGTTACAGCGATTTGTGCCGAAAACGAAAATATCATCTGGTTTGGTACAATGACACAAGGCGCGTTTTGTTACACAAAAGATTCGGGCAAGCTCGAGCAGTTTACCGAAAATGATGATTTTAATTCGCTGAATTCGAACCTCGTTTGGAGGATTTACAAAGATTTGTCGGAAACAATCTGGATTGGTACCCGTGGTGGGTTGAGCCGTTTTAACCGCGAAACCCGTAACTTTCAGAAATACACTCCTTCAGGAAGTTTGTATGTTGCGGGTGACAATGAAATTCTTTCCATTCATGAAGATGCCGACGGAGAGCTGTGGCTGGGAACGTGGTCGGGCGGATTGTTTAAAATGGACAAACAAACACAGACTTTTAGTTGTTTTTTTGATAAAAGCAAAACACCTTATATAACCAAAATCAGGGCTATCAGCGGTTATGAAAAAAACAGACTGCTAATCGGGTCTGACGATGGTTTGTACCTGATGGAAAAATCGACCGGCGCCATTCAGCGGGTTGATGATCCCGGAGATCCCAGTAGTTTGAGTGACCAAAATGTTTATTCGATTTACAATGACAGGGAAGGTGGAATTTGGATTGGTACCTATTTCGGCGGTGTAAATTATTTGTCGGCTAACCGCAATGCCATTGAACATCATTACCCCGGATTTTCCGATTCGTATTTATCGGGAAAAGCGGTGAGCCAGTTTTGTGAAGACGAAAAAGGAAACCTGTGGATTGCCACCGAAGATGGCGGACTCAATTATTTTGATGTTCAGAAAAAGCAATTCAGAAAAATAAAACCACAAAAAACGGGAAACGGGTTGAGTTATCACAATTTGCACTCGCTGGTTCTGGACGGAGATAACCTGTGGATTGGAACTTTTTCGAGCGGAATTGATGTGCTGAACGTTAAAACCAACACGTTCAGAAACTATCGTTTTGATTCAAATAATAAGAACTCGATTGACGACAACTGTGTTTTTTCGATTTACAAGAAAAAGAACACCGACATTTTTGTGGGCACACCTTTCGGCCTCAGCAGGTTCAATCGCGCTGAAAATAATTTCGAAAGAATTGTTGAAGTGCGCAGCTTTGTTTACGACATGCAGGAAGACAGTCACGGGCTTTTTTGGGTGACTACTTATGGAGATGGAGTTTTTCAGTACAACCCAGTTACCAAACAGTGGAAAAATTATGTGCACGATGATAAATCGACAAAATCGCTGAATTTCAATAAAGTAATTGATGTTTTTGTGGACGATAAGCAAAGACTTTGGTTTGCCACCGAAGGCCGTGGAATTTGCAAATACAATTACGAAACTGACGATTTCACCACAATCGACGAGTCAAAAGGGTTGCCTAACAATGTGGCTTACGGAATTCTTGACGACAAATACGGGAATATTTGGGTGAGTACAAACATGGGAATTACAAAAATCAACCCCGAAACATTCGAAATGAAAACCTACACCAAAGAAGATGGGCTGCAAAGCAACCAGTTTAATTACAGGTCAAGCTATAAAGCACGTAACGGTATGTTTTATTTTGGAGGAATCAACGGATTTAACGCATTTCATCCCGATAATCTGAAAGATAATAATTATGTACCTCCCGTTGTCATTTCTGCATTTGAAGTACTTGATGAGGAAAACCCTTTTGAACCCGATTCGCTGTTGAAAACAGCCATTAACCGCGACAAAAAAATTACCCTGAAATACAACCAGGCTTCTTTCAGGATTGGATTTGTTAGCATGAGTTACCAGGCGGTGGAGAAAAACCAGTATTCGTGCATAATGGAAGGTCTCGAAGATAAATGGAGATCGGTTGGCAATCAGAATTCGCTTATTTTCAGCAACCTTGAGCCGGGAGAATATACTTTCAGGGTAAAAGGCTCCAACAACGATGGAGTGTGGAATGAGACTGGTGATTATTTGCAAATCGAAATTCTTCCGCCTTTCTGGAAAAGTAACGTGGCTTTTATGTTTTATGGCTTGCTTTTTCTTTCGGGGCTGTTTTTGGTGATCAGAACTATTGTGCGTAATTCGCAAAAAAGGCACAAACAGAAAATCGAAGAAATAAAAATCGAGAAAGAGAAAGAATTGTACGACTCGAAAATCAGCTTTTTCACCAACATCGCGCACGAAATCCGAACACCGGTGAGCCTGATTAAAGCGCCGCTTGAAAACATTGTGAACAGCCAGCAATGCCCCCCGGAAGCAAAAGAAAATCTGCAGGTAATTGAACGAAACACCGAAAAGCTTTTGATTCTTGTAAACCAGTTGCTCGATTTCAGAAAAATTGAGGAAAACCAGTACCGGCTAAGTTTTATGGAGACAAATGTCAACGATTTTCTGAATGACATTTATATGAGTTTTAAGGCAACAGGCAACAGAAACAACATTGCACTCACGCTGTTTTTACCTTCAAAACCTGTAATTGCCAACATCGATAAAGATGCGCTGAACAAAGTAATCAGCAACCTGCTGTCGAACGCATTGAAATTCGCTGCACAAAAAATCGAAATCCATCTATCTGAAAATAAAAAAGCGGGAACGCTTGAAATCAGGATTACAGACGATGGTCCGGGGATTGAAGAAGAAATGAGAGAGAAAGTATTCGAACCATTTTTTCAGATTGCAAATAGTGAAAAATTGTCGAAATCTAATGGAACAGGAATTGGACTTTCACTTGCACGGCAATTGGTTGACCGCCACTCGGGCAAAATCCTTATTGATGATAAAACCGAAAATTGCTGCTTTGTTGTTCAGATTCCCACCAATTTACCTGTTTCACCTGAAGAGTTGGTAATTGAAGACGAACCGGCTGCAACTATAAAATCAATCCATCAAAATCATCATCACCCCGACAAAATGTATCTTCTGGTAGTTGAAGACAATGAAGAGTTGCAGAATTTCATCGAAAAAAACCTGAAAAAAGATTTCAATGTATTTGTGGCGAATAACGGTGAGGAAGCCTTGGAAATTCTGGAAGAATTGCTTATCGATCTGGTGGTGAGCGATATTGTGATGCCGGGCATCGACGGGCTTGAACTCACGCGGCTTATCAAGCAAAATGAACAGTACAGCCATATTCCGGTGATTCTGCTGTCGGCAAAAACAAACATCAGCACAAAAATCGAGGGGCTCGAACATGGCGCTGATATTTACATTGAAAAGCCATTTTCGCTGGTTTACCTGAAAGCGCAAATCAGCAGTTTGATTGAAAACAGAATGCGTGTACTTGATAAGTTTTCGAAATCACCGTTTATTTCGTACGGAACCATTGCCAATAATAAAAGAGATGAGGAGTTTATACAACGAATTAATGCTGAAATTGAAAAGAACATTCTTGATGTTGATTTTTCAATTGAAAAACTGGCGAATAATCTGTCTATGAGCAGGTCAAATCTGCAAAGGAAAATCAAGGGTATTTCCGGGATGGCGCCCAACGACTACATCAGGGTTTACCGTTTGAAAAAGGCCGCCGATCTGATGATGAAAGAAGATTACCGCATCAACGAAATTTGTTACATCGTGGGTTTTAACAGCGGTTCCTACTTTGCCAAATGTTTTCAGAAACAGTTCGGGGTTTTACCCAAAGATTTTGTGAAATCAACAGAACAGGAGACAAAGGGATTAACCGAAAATTAAAGTCTGAATTTCGATGAAAATACTTGTGATGTTGACTCCCTGATACTTTTAACTCTGTTTTGTCAATAAGATTTTCACATAACTTGTAGGGTACAATTCGCCTTTTAGTCGATACAATCAGGCAATCCGTTTATACCTTTTTACAGGCAGAATGTCAGGGCATAGTTTTGCGTAAAATTAAACCTATAAAAAATCAAACCGACTGAAAGCTAGTCTTTAATCGGTTTGAAAATTTTAGTATTTCTAGTCCAATAAGTCTTTAACGCTTATTTAGAAC
>CAZXVT010000011.1:0-49288 GCA_964644015.1 uncultured Maribellus sp. | reverse complement strand
TGACAAAAGCAAAAACGGAAACACAGAAATACGAGGTGATTTACACCAAAGAAAATTTTGAAATCAGGTTTTATCCCGAAGCTATTCTGGCTACTGTCGAGATGAACGGATCGTACGATAACGCACGAAATTCAGGTTTCCAGGTACTGGCAGGTTATATTTTCGGTGGAAATGAAAATAACCAACAAATTGCAATGACTTCACCGGTTCGGATGTCGGGAAATGAAAAACTTAGTACTATGAGTTTTGTTTTGCCATCGGAAATGGAATTTGATAAATTACCCGAACCCAATGATAAAAGGGTTCTTTTGCATAAATCAAAACCAATGTACACCGCTTCTGTAAGATTTAGCGGGTATGCAAACGAGTCTGATATTGCAAAACACAGGGAAAAACTCGCTGAAATGTTAAAGCAATTAAATCTTCAACATACCGGAAGTTTTGAGTTTCTTGGTTACAATTCACCGTTTCAGCCAGTAAACAGGAGAAATGAGGTGCAGGTTGAATTGGTTGATTTTAAAACCGAATTATTGTCAAATAAATAATCAAAAATCAGTGTCTGCTTTTGAAAGATTCAACTCTTCAATCCAGATATTTCTATACAATACGTCATGGCCTTCGGCCTGCAGTTTTATTCCTCCGGGTCTGTCGGTAATTCCTTTTCCTCCGTCATTTCCGCCATCAAGACCGGAATTAGGTCCGCCCCAAACCTGGCTGATCGGAATGTTTACATGTACTTTTTCCCCATTAAAATAAACCGTAACCAAAGGTTTTTCAGTGAGTTTTCCATTTTCGAAGCGGGCAGCCCTGAACTGAATATCGTATGCATTCCACTTCCCGACACCATTGTAGGCAAAATAGGGTGATTCAGTTTCGTTAATCACAGTGGCCAGTCCATGACGGGTAGAATCGCCATCAAGTATCTGGATTTCGTAACGGTTTTGCAGGTAAACGCCGCTGTTTCCGCCTTTGTTGGGAATCAGAAATTCAACATGAAGCCGGAAATCACGAAATTCCTTTTTTGTAACAATATCTGCGGCACCATACAAACCTCCAGCCGCCGCAGGATCATTGCTGTTTACAGCAGTTCCCTTATCAACGGGGTCAGCAACAATTTTCCATTTGATGGGCATTTGTGCCGAAAATCGGGGGCCTTCCCAGTAAATCCATTTTTCGTGCAACATTTTTTCTGAACCATCAAAAAGAACTTCGGCCTTTTTGGGCGCTTTTGTTCCAACACCGGTTTTTTCTTTCTGACTGGCAAAAACGCTTATGTTTGCAAGGATAAAAATGAAAATCAACAGAAAGGGAAAAAGTTTTTTCATCGTATTTCAGTTTAATTGGTTGATGCGAAAGTTAATGAAATTACGTTTTGACAAGGAAGAAAATTCGCGGTTATTTGACAGCTTTTTTAAGTTTCGGTTTGATGATATTTTCGAAACGTGTATTGCTGATAGGGTGGTGGGCAATAATTTCGCCGTTGTAAATAATACAAAAACTGCCAAATGCGCAGGACGAATTCTGAACTGCTTCAGCATCCTTTAACTCAATGAGTTGTGGTTCTAGCTTCATTTGGCGTGCCGTTTCAATAATGGCATTCACATTTTTTTCGGTGTAGGGACATTGCGGCGATCGCATGATTACAAGCCCCTGTTTGTAATTTTTCAACTGGTTTCCGAGGTTTGATTTAAACGAAGGATTGACTGTGCTGTCATCAAATTTCAATACCAACAATTCGAAATCGGGTTTTGCTATGTCAACCACCGAAAAACCATTTTTCTGGAACAAATCTTTATTTGCCATAAACGAACCATTGCGTGTAACGACTGCCACTCCCAATTGATTGTTTTTGCGGGCTTCATCAATGATTTCCCTTAACAAATGCGTGGCAAAACCTTTTCCTTTAAATTCAGTTTTAAACCCGACAAAAACACACTGGATAAATAAAAAACCTTTGGCTTCAACCGGTCTGTGTGCCATTTCTCCGGGCATGTATTCAATCATTCCCTGGTATCCGCCGGGTTTTGCAATCAATGCTTTTATGCGCAATCCTTCGGCATAGTATTTTGAATACCATGCTATTTTTCTGCGTAATTCAACTTGTTTTTTGATGTCTTTGTAGCCGCAAACACCATAATCGGCAATGTTTTCAGGAGTCAGGGCAATAATTTTTATAATTGGATTTTCGGTTTTAGTTTCCATAAATTCAGGCTAAAAATGACAACCTGAATTTAAATAAAAAAAGAAGAGAAACTCATTATTTCAAAGCCCATTCCACGGCTTTCTCAGCATGAATGATGGTGGTTTCGAATACCGGAATTTGTGTATCGGACTGTGAAATCAGCAGCGGGATTTCGGTACACCCCAAAATCACTCCTTCAGCACCCCGTTTTTCGAGACTGACAATAATTTTCCGGAATTCTTCCCGCGATTCATTTTTGATGATTCCATGAACCAGTTCACCATAAATTGTATTGTGGATCAGCGTTCTTTCGCTTTCTTCGGGAATGATCACTTCAATTCCGAATTGCTTGAAAAGAAAGCTTTTGTAAAAGTCTTTTTCCATGGTAAAACGGGTTCCCATCAACGCCACTTTTTTCAGGCCGGTTTCGGCAATTTTTTCGCCGGTGGCCTGGGCAATGTGTAAAAACGGAACCGAAATATTTTCGATAATAGCCGGACTGCACAAATGCATGGTGTTGGTGCAGAGAATTACAAGACCAGCGCCGGCAGCTTCGAGTTGTCTGGCTGCACTGATCATCATTTTGTCCAGCGATTTCCAGTCTTCTTGGAACTGCAAATCCTGTATTTCGGCAAAATCAACAGTTACCATCACACTTTTTGCACAATGATATCCACCCAGTATTTCTTTGATTTTCCGGTTAATTGTGGCATAGTAAACAGCCGAAGACTCCCAGCTCATTCCGCCAATTAAACCGATCGTTTTCATGGTGAATTACTTGCTTACCTGCACTTTTACGGCAGTAGGGCCACGCTGACCGCGTTCCACTTCATAGGTCACAAGATTTCCTTCACCAACCTCACCAATGATATTTGAGATGTGTACAAAAATGTCCTGTTTTGTTTCCAGGTCTCTGATAAATCCAAATCCTTTTGACGTATTAAACGAAGTAACAACACCTTTGCGAACCGGGTCAATCTCTTCTTTTACCGATTTCGGGACACTCACCTCAATGTCCTCGTGATTGATTTCAACCTTTTTACTCATGTCAACCGGCTCATTGGTAATCATACCGTTTTCATCAACATAGGCAATCATGTCGTCGAAACTCGATTTGCCGCCCTCTTTTTTGGCTATTTTTCTGGCTTCCTTGTCTTTGCGTTTTTTTTCCTGTTTACTTCTGACTTCTTTTTTGCTGAAAGTTTCGTGCGATCTGCCCATAACGATTGTTTTTCGAAAATTATTAATCTTTAAATCTGGCGGATGAACCCGGGTGTAGGTTTCACTGGGGCAATGAAATGGCTCACGAACCAGAAATTTTTCCAAAAATAAGGATTTTATCGGGGTAACCTAAATTAATTTAATCTTTCGAAAATTAAATATCTAATTTACAGTTGTTTGATTAAATAATTTATTTGTATTACCTTTTTTCAATCCCCTCATTCCCTGCATCAAGTATGTATTTCCAGTTACCATTCCCGTCTTTTTTCCAGACTGAAACATAGGTTCCGCGCCCGGTTACAGTGTCTTTTATGAAAGTGTAGGTTCCATAGGTAAAACCCAGATCGCCCGAAGCTGCAATATCTCCTGCCAGTGGCTCCCAGGTAAAATGTACACCGGCAGTATCTGCTTTTTCATACAATGTTGAAATGGCATTTCTTCCTTTAACAGGCATCGAATTGGGACGCAATATCACTGCATCGGGATGTGCAAATTCGATAAATGCTGCCGGATAGCCCTTTTCAACCGACATGGCGGAAAATTTTCTGTCGGCTTCAAAAAGCTCGCTCACATCAGGCTTTTTGATGTTACAACCGAAAAACAATAACAGAAAAACAGGGAAAAGATAAACTGTTCTCATAAAAGTAAGTTTTTATAAATACTGTAATTCTCCTCATCAAAAGCACAAAAAATCACCTGTTGAATTTCGGAATGATTTTCAAGAAATTCTTTTACCGTTGAAATCGCAATTGTGGCTGCTTCATTTTTCGGGTATCCATAAACTCCGGTGCTGATGTTCGGAAATGCAAGGGTTTTAATACAGTATTGAACAGCCAGTTCAAGGCTGCGCCGGTAACACGAAGCCAGCTTTTCCGTTTCACCGGAGCCACCACCGTTCCAAACCGGTCCTACTGTGTGAATAACAAATCTGGCAGGCAGATTGTACCCTTTTGTAATTTTTGCATCACCGGTTGCACAGCCTCCCAGTGTGCGGCATTCGGCAAGCAATTCTTTCCCGGCAGCCCGATGAATGGCTCCATCAACACCACCGCCACCCAGCAAAGTTGTGTTGGCCGCGTTAACAATTGCGTCAACTTCCAGTTTTGTAATATCACCCTGGATCAGTTGAATTCTGTTTTCCATGCTAAGATCCTTTAAAGTAAATTTTAAGAATGATTAAAATCTCCACCTTCCCTTCGATCTCCTTCATCTCCATCTTTTTTCTATTTTTAAGCCTGAAATTTAATAAACCGCTTTACCATGAACAAACTAAACCTGATTCTTTTTTCGATTCTTATTTTCCCGTTTTTACTGAAAGCGCAGCCGCTGACATTGCATCCCGAAAATCCGCATTATTTTATTTTTAAAGGAAAACCATTGGTATTGGTAACTTCAGCAGAACATTATGGTGCAGTGATTAATTTGGATTTTAATTATGAAAAATATTTACTGACACTTCAACAGGAAGGGATGAATTACACCCGGATTTTTACAGGGTCTTATGTTGAGATTCCGGGAAGTTTCGGGATTGAAAACAACACATTGGCTCCGGCAACAGGGCGTTTTCTTGCACCCTGGAAACGTACTGCTGAGCCCGGATTATTTAATGGTGAAAACAAGTTCGACCTGAATGAATGGAATCCTGCTTATTTTGAAAGGCTGAAAAGTTTTGTGTCAAGAGCAAACGATCTCGGAATATTTGTGGAAGTGACTTTATTTTGCGCTACTTACGATGATAATTACTGGAAACGTCATCCGTTTAATCCTGGTAACAACATCAACGGGATACCGGTCAACCTGGAGAGAAAGAAATCGAATACGCCGGGAAATGGCATTTTAACTGCTTTTCAACAAAAACTGACTGAAAAAATAGTACTTGAACTCAATGGTTTTGATAATATCTTTTACGAAATTCAGAATGAACCGTGGGCCGACGATGGAGTAAAAGTTATGCGCACCCTGCGCACAATTGATCCGGGCGAGAACCAGGGCGACTGGTATAAATGGGCCGAAATGGGTTCGGAAGCTTCTCTTGAATGGCAAAAACTGATAGCGAAAACCATTGTGGAAACTGAATCGGCGTTGCGCCGGAAGCACCTGATTGCTCAGAATTTCACCAACTTTTTCCATTCAGTTGATCAGGTGGATCCCAACGTTTCGATTATGAATTTTCATTATGCATGGCCCGAAGCTGTCTGGCTCAATTACGGGTGTAACCGCCCGGTGAGTTTCGATGAATCGGGGTTTGCAGGCAGTGCCGATTCAACTTATCTGCGGCAGGCGTGGCAGTTTATGATGGCAGGCGGCGCCATTTTTAATAACCTCGACTATTCATTTTATGTCGGAAAAGAAGAGGGTACCGGTGTAAATAAAGCCCCGGGCGGCGGCAGCACAAATCTCAGAATGCAACTCACTTATCTGCGTAAGTTTATCGAATCGATGGATTTCGTAAAAATGAAACCCGATTTTGAAGTGGTCAGGCATGCTCCCGGATTGCAGGCACACGCAATTTCGGAGCCCGGGAAACAATATGCGATTGTATTTTGTGGATTGACCGGCAACCCGGTTCAGGTTAACTTGCCGAAAGGAAAATACCATTACGAAATTTATTGTCCGTTTACCGGCGAAATTCTGGGCAAGGGCTCTGTAAAGTTGAAAAGTAAAGGGATACAGGAAATATCATTGCCTCAAAACAGAACAATGACAGCCTTAAAAATCACTAAATAAATCATTCAACCAAAAAGTCTTTTTAGAGAAAAACTATAACTCATTGTTATTTCTGATATTACTTCCCAAACTTTTAAATGAAACCTGTGTTTCAGATTGCATGAACATTGGCGGATTTATTCAGAAATACAGGCTGCAGATTCTATTCACCGTTTTAGGAGCAATCGGCGGATTTTTGTATTGGCGGTTTGTAGGATGTACAAGCGGTACCTGTGCCATCAAATCGGTCTGGTACTGGACTACACTCTGGGGATCGGCGGTTGGTTACCTGGCCGGCGATTTTATTCATGATATCATTGTGAAGAGGAATAACAAAAAGGAAGAAAAGAAATCATGAGCTGGCGTTTTTTTCATATCATCAAATCGAATAAACCGGTGGTTGTCGATTTTTTTGCCGAGTGGTGTGAACCATGCAGGCAGATACCCATGGTTTTAAAGGAAGTGAAATCAGAAATGAAAAGGAATATCCGTGTTGTAAAGGTGGATGTGGATAAAAATCCACTGATTGCCTCAAAATACAGGATTCAGCATTTGCCTACCGTGATGGTTTTTCAGAACGGTGAACCCCGGTGGACAAGAGTAGGAATGGTGCACGCCAGCGAAATAAAATCGGTGTTACGCGAACATGTTAATGAGTGATATTACGCACTGTTTCCTCCACCAGTCGCTTCATTTTTGAAAGACCGGTTGCCGCAACTTCCAAAGCATCTTTTTCCCAATACGATTTATTAAACAGTTCGAGCGAAAGTATTTTCGTTCCGCCTGCATTGTGCAAATCGGTAATGATTTGCCGGTAAGGTGCCGCTCCGTCGCCGGGATAAACACGGTCACTGTCGGTTTGTTTTTCGCGCGGAATAGAACTGACAAAATCGTTGAAATGAAAGACTTCGATGGCGTTGCCCGAAATTTGTTTCAGACTGTCATAACCACTTCCACCGCGGAACATGTGATAAACATCGGGGAGAATACAGGCTTTGGGATGATTAGCCGCAGTAGCCACAAACATGGCCTGCGAAATATGATATAAACTTGTTGAAGCTCCCCAGAATTCGAGAACTGGTGTAACGCCGGTCTGGTCGCCAATTTCGAGAATTTCGCGGTAACGGGCGGCGACTTTAAAAAGATCGAGAGTAACATTGTAGGCACCAGCCGGTGGTGCTGCAATTCGGCTGCAACCAACCTTGCTGACTAATTCCATTTCCCTTTTCAGTTGTTCAATGGCTGTCTTGCGTTGGTTTTCATCGTCCACAATCCACTCGGCAAAACCGATTGCATTTTCAACTTTCAGTCCGAGATCGCCGGTTTTCTTTTTCAGATCAACGAGGCTTCCACCTTCTTCAACATACTTTTGCAAATCGCGGATCCAGATTTCAATCCCATTGTACCCGGCTTTGGCGGTAATTTCAAACTCTTTGAGAAAGCCGGTTTTCTGCCCCGAAATGGTGCTTGTGTTCAGACAATAACTGAAAACTGTCTTGTCCTGTTTTTCAGCAGCAGTGGTAACAGAGGCTGGTAACAGGGTGCTTCCGGCAACCAGCGATAAACTTTTCAGTGCGTTTCTTCTCGTAATCATTTTCGTTAATTCAGGTTTTTCCAAAAATAACAAACGAAAGTTATTATAAACTATATTTGTAACCCGATTTAAAGTATTACAATGAATCCGTTATCGCTCACCGGTGCATTTATCATTTCGTTTGCGTTGCTGTCCTATGGTGTCAGCAGTATTTCAATACAGCGTTTCAGGCTGATCACTCCTTCGGTATTGATTGCACTCTCGCTGGGAGTTTTGCTTGATATAACTGCCGTTGGCTTTATGATAGCCGGTTCGGGTTTATTCCCGATTTCTTTGCATGGTTTCCTGGGTTTTGTGGCCATGTTAACCATGATAATTGATGCGGTTCTTATCTGGAGAATTTACATAAAAAACGGATTTGATGCTGAAATCAGCAATGCGGTTGCAACTTATACAAAGTATGCTTATGCCTGGTGGCTGATTGCCTATTTTACAGGCAGTATTCTTGTAATCTGGTGATATTACGATTATGGCAAACGATTGGAAAGACAGGCTGGGGGTGGTTTTCTCCACTAATCCCGATTTTAAGTTCGAAAATGATTCAAAGGACGAGCAGGAAACGCTGCCTGCTGGTAAACAAAATCTGAAGGTTCAGTTAGATAAAAAGAAGCGGGCTGGTAAAAGCGTGACACTCATTACAGGTTTTGCGGGTACCGAAGCCGACCTGAATGCACTTGGTAAATTGCTGAAAACAAAGTGCGGTGTCGGCGGAACGGCAAAGGATGGCGAAATTCTGATCCAGGGTGATTTTGTGGTGCGCGTGATGGATATCCTGAAAAACGAAGGCTACAAGGTGAAGAGAGTGGGGGGATGAGAAGAATGGTTGCGGGTTTCGGGTTTCCTGTTGCGGGCTCCCGGTTTCAGTAGATCAGATTCTGAAATTTGGATACTTGATTTTGGTATTTGAAATTTGAATATTGGTATTTGGATTTAATAAAACAGATTGCCAGACATTGAATTTTTCCAGGCACCAACAAATTGTAAATCGTAAATAGCTAAATAGTAAATTGTTGATGGTTAGCATGAAAAATTACCTGATGATGATATGGCTGGTGGTTCTGTTTCTGGAACCAAAGGCGCAGGAAAAGCAGGATGTGTTCCTGTTTTCGTATTTTATGGGCAATGGTGAAGACGGCCTCCACCTGGCTTACAGCTTTGACGGTCTGAAATGGGAGGCGCTGAAAAACAACCAGTCGTTTCTGACGCCCACTGCCGGAAAGGACAAGCTGATGCGCGATCCGTGCATCATTCAAGGACCCGACGGGAAGTTCAGAATGGTGTGGACGGTGAGCTGGAACGAACGCGGCATTGGTTATGCCTGGTCTGACGACCTGGTTCACTGGTCGGAGCAGTATTATCTGCCGGTGATGGAGCACGAACCCACAACGCTCAATTGCTGGGCGCCCGAAGTCTTTTATGATGACAAAACTCAAACGTATATAATTTTCTGGTCCTCCACCATTCCCGGAAGATTCCCCGAAACAGAGAAAACCGGCGACGAAAAATACAACCACCGGATGTATTATGTCACCACCACCGATTTTCAGGATTTTACGGAGACCGAACTTTTTTACAACCAGGGTTTTAATGTGATCGACGGGACGCTTGCCCGCGATAACAACCGCTATGTTTTGTTTCTGAAGGACGAAACACGCACACCGCCGCAGAAAAATATCCGGGTGGCTTTTAGTGATAAACTGACCGGGAATTATGGAAAACCATCTGTACCGATAACCGGAAATTATTGGGCCGAAGGACCGACTGTGTTAAAAACCGGAAATGCCTGGATGGTATATTTCGATAAATATACCAACCACCAGATGGGAGCTGTGAAGTCGGAAGACCTGGTTAACTGGGAAGATATTTCAGGCCAGGTGAGTTTTCCGGAGGGGACAAGGCATGGTTCGGTTTTTAAGGTGCCTTACGCGGTGTTTGAAAAGCTGAAAACAGTCAAATAATCGTTAACAATCAAACAAAACAGGTGGTTGGGTTGTATTCAGAAGATACTTTTGCAGGGGTACAACGCAATTATGAAACAAAGGCCCTGACAGGTAACAAAAATTAAATCAGTTCAAATGAATTATATTCAGTCTGTAATCATTGCAATCATCGAAGGCTTAACCGAATTTCTTCCTATTTCATCAACGGGACACATGATTCTGGCATCGGCGGCCATGAAGATACATGAGAATGAGTTTGCAAAAACTTTCGAGATTGTTATTCAACTGGGGGCGATTCTTGCCATCGCCATCATGTATATGAAAAGGTTTCTGCGGGGAATCAACATTTACCTGAAGCTGATTGTGGCGTTTATCCCGACGGCTATCGTGGGGTTTCTGGCTTACGACTTTATCAAAACCTATCTTTTTAACCCGATGGTGGTTTCTATTTCGCTGATCATTGGTGGTATCATTCTCATCATCATCGACAAAAAAGTGGAGAACCGGAAAAGCGAGATCAAAGAGGTGGAAGACATTCCCTACAAAAATGCTTTTTACATCGGGCTGATACAATGTCTTTCGATGATTCCCGGAACATCGAGGGCGGCGGCTACAATCATCGGCGGAGTGTTTAACCGTTTCGACAAGAAACAGGCCACCGAGTTTTCGTTTCTGCTTGCGGTGCCCACCATGTTTGCTGCCGGGGGTTACGACCTGCTGAAAACGCCCATCGACTTTACCCGCGAGGAAATCATCATGCTTATTTCGGGGTTGTTCTTTGCTTTTGTGAGCGCCTGGATTGCTGTGAAAATTTTCCTGCGGATTGTGGAAAAGTACGGCTTTCAATATTTCGGGTACTATCGTATTGCATTGGGTGTTATCTTTCTTATTTTTCTGGTGTGGTAAAAGTGCCCGGCGAGGCTGGCTGAAACGGCACGGAAGCCGGTGGTAGTTTCAAACAATTTTAATAATCGGATTATGGTGGAATTAGGTAAAATAAACACGCTCGACGTGGTGCGGGAAACCGACAATGGTTTTTATTTAGACGGCGGCGATTTGGGCGAAATCCTGATGCCCCGCAAGTTTATCACCGATGAGGTGCGCGCGACAATGAAAGCCACGGTTTTTGTTTACACCGATTCGGAGGACAGGCTGGTGGCCACCACCGAAAAACCGCTGGTAAAGGTGGGAGAGTTTGCTTTTCTGAAAGTGGAAGAGGTTACCCGCTTTGGCGCTTTTTTAGATTGGGGACTGCCCAAGCATCTTTTGGTGCCGTTCAGCGAACAACGCGCCAAAATGGTGGAAGGCCGCAGTTACCTTGTGTATGTTTATGTCGATTTGCATTCAAACCGCATTGCAGCCTCAGCCAAAATCAACAAATACCTCGATAATACACCGCCCGACTATGCCGTGGGGCAGGAAGTGCAGTTGCTGATTGCCGAGGAGACCGATCTGGGCTACAAAGCCATTGTTAATGGCGAACATTGGGGCATTCTTTACCACGACCAGTTGTTTCAACAGGTGACACCGGGGCAGCGACTGACAGGTTTTGTGAACAAAATCAGAACCGACGAGAAAATTGACCTGTTGCTGGAGAAACCCGGCTACGCCAAGGTGGACGATATTTCGGAAAAGATTTTGCAAGAACTGCGGAACAACCGGGGTTTTATAGCCGTGTCGGATGATACATCGCCGGAGATGATCAAAGCGATGTTCGGGATCAGCAAAAAGAGTTTTAAGAAGGCGCTGGGCAGTCTGTACAAACAAAAACTCATTTCATTCGAGTCGGATGGCATAAGGCTGGTGAAAGGTTAGGAGAGTTGTCATTGTTGAAGAAGTTGTCGGGGTTGTTGTGGTTATCGGGTTGTCGTTGTTGAGGAAGTTGTCAAGGTTGTCCTTGTTATCGGGTTGTCGTTGTTGAAGAAGTTGTCGTGGTTGTCATGGTTGTCGGGTTATCATTGTTGTCATTGTTGTCATTGTTGAAGAAGTTGTCGTGATTATTGTGGTTATCGGGTTATCATTGTTGAGGGAAAATTCATAAATCGCATTCATTCACTTAAAAATTCAGAAGATTTACTGGTTGGCTCAGGGTAGTGAACCTGTAAATGACACGTTGCAGAAGCGTGTTTCTATCGTCATGCACCATCATCAGAAAAAGTGGAAATAACATGCAGGCAATATTGATGGGAAAATCACCGTGCACAGACAAAAAACCGGCAGCAGGATGCAAAATACAAGCGTGAAGATGCATCATCACAAAACGCGGAAGCCGGAAAGCAGCGCACGGGTGGAATAAATAAAAAAGCGGGTGCAGGAAATCACAGAAAGGATGGAAAAAAGCAGCGGGAAGATGCAGGAAAACAAAAAGCGGAAGGAAAAAAGCACGAAGCGCCTGCAAAAAAACAAAACGATGGAACAGGAAAACAAAGGGCGGACGCAGGAAAGCAAAACGCGGGAGCAGGAAAATAAAATGATCAGGCAAAAAACAGGAAGCGGGAAGCAGGAAATAACCAGGCACATGGAAAAATGCAAAACACCATAACAGGAAATCATGAATTGTATTGAATTAATATATTGCGTTTGTCGGATAATAGGTTCATTCTTTTATTGTTTGCAGGCTGACAACGTTTGGTATAAAAAAGAAGAGGACCATTTTCATGGTCCTCCCTTGCTACTGATGACTGGTGTCAGCGGGCACTCTGACACCGGCACCGGGCACAAAATATTTTAGTCGGGTTGCGGTGGCTGCACGGGCTGGCTGGTCATAAAGAAGTTGGAAAGGTCGGCCGTTTTGGCCCTGCTGAATTTGAGCCCGCTGATTTGTTTGTATTGCGGGCTGTTGGCGCCAAATACGGCCTTTACATAATTCTTTACTGCCAGGGCAATGTCGCACAACCCGGTCGTGTCGCGGTAAAGGATTACATCGCGGTTAATGCGGGCGTTGCTCAGTGTAACCCCGGCGTTAATCACCGCGTTGTTGGTGCTTTTCAGGATGGCGGCGAGTTCGGTGAGGGCTGCGATTTTGAGTTCGGGTTCGTTGGGGTTGTATTGCGGAATACCCGTGAGCAGCATTACCAATTTGCCGAAGTTTTCGGCGCGGTTGTCAAAGCTCATCTGCGACACAGAGATGTGCCTGGGCGTGGGTGTGGGTTCGCCTTCTGTGGCAGTTACATCGGGTTCGTCGATGGCAACAGCCCTGTTGCCCCTTATTTTGCGTACCACAGCATTCACGGGCGTCATTACCGGTTCGGGCACACCCGAGGCGCGGAGCGTGTTGAGGATGCGTGTCACCAGTTTGCCTACCGGGGCAAATTGCAGTTCGCGGGCCGAAGCGGCGGCATTGAATACCGGGAGTGACTCGTTCACCACCGCCAGGCTGTTGGCAGCCACAGCTGCCAGCTCGCTCAGCGCGGCGATCGTGATGGGTTCATACGAGGGGTTATAGGCTTCGCCATAACCGCTTACAAACGAAATAAGTTCGTTCAGGTTGGCCACCTTGTTTGCGTGGCCGCTTTCACCATTGTTTGGCATAATCAAAAAATTTTAGTTTGAATAGTTATTACTGTCTGGGTTTTAATTTCCGGCAAACGGTCTGGATTTCAGAGGGTTTATCCGGGGGATTAAAACTTGAAAACAAGGTACAAAAAACTGTTTAACAAAAAACATGTTTTACAGCAGGTTTTCGGGCCAACATAAGCAGGCATTTTGGGTTGTTTGTTTCCTTTTAATCAGGGTGGCACCGTTGTAACCGTCTGACAGCTAATTTTATTTTGAAAAGAACGTGCATTTTGTTAAATACTTTTTTATCTTCGTAACAAATAATCCAGCATGAGCCCAAAACCGCAAGGCAAACAATCAGGAAAGAACAAAAAACCGGTGAAAATAAAGTTTCCGGCAGTTGTTTCGTGGCCGAAGGACAGGTATTGTGGTTTGGAATATGCTGCAGTAAAAACAGAAAAAATATTGTGTACCTCTATTCGTCATGAAAGTAAACAATATCTACCGATATGGGCGGATATGTGTACCTTTTTGGGGTGATGAGGTAAGGATATAAACGAGTTGTAGGCAATTTTAATGACCGACCGCGTACATAGACATGATAGTGACTAATATTGACTTTAAATAATTGACAAAATCATGAACAATCCTTATTACAATGGAATAGTAACTTTCAGTTTTTCAGTTGTTATTAAATCAAATGACCATCAAACTTGTCTTTTTATAACAAAAAAAATTAAAGACTATCTTTCAGCTTGGCATTTTGGCTGTACTTATCCGAGCGAACATAAATCAGCAAGAAAAGGTGATGTATTAGACAGAGAAATTCAAGCAAGATTTGAGGACTATCCATCTGATGTCATAGCTTTTAGAGAAGGTCTTCGTTGCATTTGTTTTCACTATGATTTATTTACTAAAGACACAACTGTAAAAATCATTGACCATGGAACATCACCTAAAGACAGTCGTTTAAATATTCTAAATTAATTTACAAATACTAAAATCAATTCTTATGAGACATCATTACGCTCTTGAAAAATTAGGTTCCGCTGTTCATTCAATGGCGACAGACAGAGGAGATTTACGTACACGGCTTTGGCATGCTTATCTGATTTTCCATACTCTATCAGAGAAGGATTTTGCCGATGAATATAAAGAAGATTGGAACTTTATATACAGCACTTTGACAAGAGAGCAACCTTCGTATGACGATAAAGGGGAAGTGACGACTGGAAGAGTTCAAAACACACTAAAAGTCATTGATGAAGACACTTGCGTAGAAATCGCTGAAAGAATTTCAAATCTAGCATCAAGATTACGACACGAATAAAAACAGCACACAACAAAAACTATATGTCAATTGGGGTTTCGGTGCGGACAACAAGCCAAGTATCCCGCAACAACAGCGGCGTGGCTCGACAGGAACGAAGCCCGCAATTCCCAACTGATATAGTTCCGTCCGTTATGCAAGATTTTAAAAAAAGCCTGCATTGAAAGATAAAATGGATAAATATATTATTGACTTAAGTAACATAAATACATTTGAATTATTCGACTACGTTTTAAAGAAAAACGATAAAACAAGCTTGTATTCAGACTTAAGAAAAATTTATTCTGAGAAAATTATTGATGCGTTTAAAAAATCTGGAATTAAAACATTTGGAATCACACAACACATAAGTCGCAAACTGACAAATAATTCAACTGAAATAAATCCAATTTCATCATTATATAATGATGAACCTCTTGGAGTTGTTTTTTGTGCAGGCTATGGCGTAAGTGATTATAGTTTAAGCGCTATTAATTATCAGCATGGTATTTACAGCGAACTTCCATCTTTAGACACGTTTTTCAAGAGAAAAAATTATAGCATCGGAAATTTCGGTTTTTTGGTTGATAATGGAGATTATGAAATAGAAATAATTTCAAAAGGCGACATAAAAATTGTAGGTTATAGTTTTGAGATAAATCAAAGAAAAAGGAAATCTGATGTTGCAATTTTTGGTGTTTACTTCAGCTATGATTCCTTAAAACCAGTATTTGAAAAATATTATCACATTCCAGCCGACACTAATGATTTAATTGATGTTAAACTGAATACCGTTAATTATCCTTCATTTTTTATGTGTAGAAAAACAGGCAAACTGTTTATTTGTGACTGCTTTAAAGATTTAATTGACTGGAAATGGGATTTTGAAAGATTTGCAAATATTCATGAAGAAGAAATAAAGGAACGTGTTAAATCAGCAACATTCACGAAAGAAATTTGCCATTATTGTACGAAAAGCTCTCCAACAACCGAAACTCCAACCAGTGAATATTCAGGTTTTTTGAGAAAATATGCTTCTTACTACCATTTAGAAAATAAAAAAAGATTTGGTTCAATTTTTCATTTTAAAAAAGAAGATAACATCTTGGTTGAGAATGAACTTCGACAACACTTTGGTTATCCCAAAATTGGAGAAAGATGGATTACAGAAACACACTTATTTAATTTAATAAAAGAACTTTTTCCGAACCTTAATCCAATTTTCCACTACCGTGGTAAAGAAATGCAAGGTCTTGAACTTGATATTTTCATTGAAGAGTTAAAATTAGGAATTGAATATCAAGGAGAACAGCATTTTGAGGCAATTGAGCATTGGGGAGGGAAAGATGGTTTGATTAAAAGAAAACAGAATGATAAAAGAAAAATTCAATTGTGTAAAGAGAACGAATATCATTTTGTAGAATTTTCATATAAAGACAATATAAACAGAGACTTAGTGCTTGAAAAAATAAGAAAAACTTTGCATAACACAGTGCAAATTTCATAGCGGGGTTCGTGCGTGTTTCAACTGCGGATTCTCCCCGCTCCCGCGCGATTGCATCGCGTGGTTAATCAACAGGAATTATAAAAGAATTTTCTAATTTCAGGCATTCCTGAAAATGCATTCATTTATGAGCCGTAATTACAAATTTCAGAATCCTGATGGTGTATATTTCATAAGCTTTGCGGTAGTAGAGTGGCTTGATGCCCGCCTAACCGGACGGGCAGGTTTTTACCCCGCTCCCGCGCGGGACCCCGCTCCCGCGCGATTGCATCGCGTGGTTAATCAACAGGAATTATAAAAGAATTTTCTAATTTCAGGCATTCCTGAAAATGCATTCATTTATGAGCCGTAATTACAAATTTCAGAATCCTGATGGTGTATATTTCATAAGCTTTGCGGTAGTAGAGTGGCTTGATGTTTTTACACGAAACGAATACAAAACGATTTTAATTGACAGTTTGCGTTATTGTCAACAGAAAAAAGGCATGGAAATATTTGCATGGTGTATCATGACAAACCATGTACATTTAATTTTCAGAAGTGCCGGTGAGCAAAAACCTGAGTTACTGATTGGAGATTTTAAACGGTTTACCAGTAAGGCGATTGTGAATGCAATTATTGAAAATCCACGGGAGAGCAGGAAAGAATTTTTACTGGAGCAGTTTTTGAAAGCAGGCAATAAATCTTCAAATGTCGATAAATACCAATTCTGGAGACATGACAACCATCCCATAGAATTGTGGAGTAATAAAGTTATCGATGAAAAAATTGATTACATTCACAATAATCCGGTAGAAGAAGGATTGGTTTTCAGGGCACAGGATTATTTATACAGCAGTGCAGCAGATTATGCGGGAGAAAAAGGAATTTTGGAGAATATTATTGTTGTTAAGTAGTGCCACGCGATGCAATCGCGCGGTAGCGGGGAAGATTTATAAAAACTAATAATAATAATAATAGATTATACCCCCTGCTGCCGCAATTTTGCAGACCATGTCCTGCCCCACAAGGGCAAATAATTTTTGCTTTTCTAAGCAAGACACAGGTCGCAGACCTGCGCCAGCAAGTGAGCGGAATTGAAAAAAACTTTGAAATTTTAAAATAGCACAAACTTTAAAAAAAATTGGCTATTAACTTAAACTTTAAATCATGACTAAAAAACAAACTGACAAATTAATGAGTGTACTTTTAGGAATTGCAGCATTTGCAATACTTCTTGGTGCGTTGTTCAAACTTCAACATTACCCAAACGGAAATCAAATCCTGTATTTCGGATTTATAGCAAGTTTTATTTTAAGTGGCATTGAGATTAGCCGGTTAAAGAAAATAATAAAAGTACTGGAAAAGGATTCTGAAAAAACGCAATAAAGAGAAAAAACGCGCTGTAACCCCTGCTGGCGCGGTCCCGACGCTTCGGGATGCAAACCGTGCCTTGCCCTACAAGGGCAAATAATTTTTGCTTATTCAAAGCAAGACTCAGGTGGCAGGCTGACGGTTCAGGGCTGTGCAGCAAGGTAAAAGCAATTTAAATAAGAGTGCGACAGATTTAAATTTTATTGACGATGTTTCAGAATTAAATCAATCCGATTATGAGAAATTTATTAAATGTGTTATTGATATCCGTAATTATTTTAATTGCAAATTCTTGTGAGACAGAACCGTTGATTACAGAAATATCTGATCAGGAGACAATTGATCATTCTAAGGATTTCCTTAAAGAACTGAGGATTGAAAGGGAAGACAGGCTCTCTACAAATTTCATCCGTGGGGAATTTGATGGGAAATTGATATATTTTACCACCATCTCAAGCGCATATTCTTATGACGATTCAAGTTGGAATGGTTATTTTTTAAACTCAAACGGATTGGATCAAATTAACCTGATTCGGCAGACACGTGCGGATTCGGTTCAATTGGCAATTTTTATAAGCCAATCAAAAATTTTCACCAGACAATTCCCCTATAATATTAAGGATGGAGGACATGCAGAGATTCAGTTAATTAATTTGAAAAGGGTATTTACGGTTGTATCGGGTTCGTCGGGTGATGACTCCACCTTTTTAGGTTCTACTTTTGACTCTCTTACGTTTCAGGTTACAAGTTTCGTTAATAATACATTAGAAGGGAAATTTGAAGGCTCTTTACTATCCTATTCCGGCTCAACGATTATAGTTAAAAATGGAAGTTTCCGCATTACAGTAAAAGTTGACATAAATTGAAAAATAAGAACGCCATAAAATATCAGCTCCCCAGCAGCATGTAACAACAGTTAACGGCTAAAACAAACAAATAACCAATCAATGAAAACCAAAAACGTTCTGAAACTGATCTTTGCCATCCTGATTTCGGGTATTATGGGAAGTTGCGATAAGGAGGAAATTCTCGAATCAAGAAGCGGATTTCCGGAAAATGCCACCAACCTGAGTATGTTTAACTCGAAATATGATGATTATAATTCAGACATGGCACCCGGAGAATATGACATGTATCCGTTGATTTTTTCATCCAACCGTAACTCGAAGGGAAAAAATTTTGATTTAAATATGTTTTCACTCGGCTTGAGTTACCCTTTTGAAAAAGATGTTGTTTCTATCGGCGAGAGTGCCGGAATAACTTCAACACACAGCGCTCTGGATGAGATAATGGCTGCTGTAAATACAGCAGAAAATCAATTCGGGCCCTATCTTTATTATTTGCCAATATCGACTGATGTGCATCACGAGGAATTTGTGTTTTTCTATGCCCAGGGAGACCCGGATAAATTGGATATTCAATACTGGCTGCATGAATTGGTGGATGAACCAACCATTCATAACAGGTACAAGTGGTCGGGGCCATTTGAATTGAAATCTTTTAACACCGGTCAGTTTAGCGAAGGGTACATTTCAATTCAGGGTGATAAAATCTATTATTGCTCCAACTGCACCGGTAACTATGAGATTTATCAAAAGGAAATTCCATCAAATGCTGCCATTCAGGAGTTGCTGGAAGCTGAAAATAACAACGACATGATTGCCATTGCTGAATTGAACAGTAATGCCGATGATAAATGTCCTTATATTCTGGATGATTTCATCGTATTTGCCTCAAACAGAGAGGGAGGTTTTGGTGGTTATGATTTGTGGTACAGTAAAAAAATAAACGGACAATGGGAAGAACCACAGAATTTCGGAAGCAACATAAATTCTGAATTTGATGAATACCGGCCAATCGTGAGAAAATATGAAAACATCAACAATGATTTGATGATTTTCTCCTCGAACCGGAAAGGAGGATTGGGTGGATTCGACCTGTATTATGTGGGTATTACAGCGACAAAATAAAAACCACTGCTGATGAAAAATTGTATATAGCAGCAGGGGATGGTCTTGGTTTATAAAGTAGAAACTAACATGTAAAATGCACTGGTACCAATGAGAAAAATAATTTTCATTTCTGTGCTTTTTATAGCTTTTTCATGCAGGGCTGCCACAAATATCTGTCATGTTTGGGGCAGTTTGGAAAATTGTCCTGATTTAGCTGAATTGTATTTGGTTGATACGGAAAACCCAGGCTCAGTAATTAAAATAAACGTGAAAAATGGATTATTCGAGGTTGAGTTTGAACTGGCAAATCCGAAAATGTTCATGTTATTCAACAAGAGAAATCAATATGATTTTCGAGATAGAAAAATCATTTGGTTGGAACCAGCAAAAATTAAAATCAGTGGCAATTTTGAATTTCTTTCAAAATTGAAAATTGAAGGTTCTGCATCTCAATTTGAATTTGAAGAATATTCTAAGACTATTGAAATCAATACACGGAAGATTGAAACGATTCAGGAGCAGAAAAATATTGCATCTGAAGCAGAAAAGCGGTTGTTAGAAGATAAAATTGATTCATTAAAACAAGTCCGGATTGAAAAAATTAAGGAGTTTGTTAGTACACATAATAATTCATACGTTTCTTTGCACATACTTCAGTCGGAGTGTTTTACCTACACAAAAGTCTTGACAAAAAAGGATATTAAAGAACTCTATGAGAAGCTTGCACCAGAAATAAAAAGTACAAGCAAGGCAATGGAAATTAAAAGTTACGCAGAACTATCAGATACTCCCTTATTAGGGCAGAAGGCAAAAAATTTCAGCCAAAAAACACTTGAAGGAAAAACAATTGAGCTTTCAGATTTTGAAGGTAAATACTTATTAATAGAATTCTGGGCTTCTGGTTGCGGACCATGCAGGTATTCACATAAAGAATTACGTAAATTATATAAACTCTATCAGCCAAAAGGGTTTGAAATACTGGGAGTTTCTGGTGATATTAATAAAACTGACTTCGAAAATGCGGTAAAAAAAGACTCTATTCTGTGGACAAATGTTTCAGATTTGAAAGGTTCGAAAAATGATGCTTTTTTATTGTATGGCGTTTCGGTTTTGCCAACATATATTCTGCTGGATAAACAGGGTACAATTATCAAAAATTCAGCAGTAGAAGACTTTAATATTGAGATAGAACTGAAAACTTTATTTAGTAATAATGGATTCAAATCTGAGTAGTTTTGGATATTTGTGATACCGCTAGCTGGCGCGGCTCCGAAACGTCGGGGTGCAAACCGTGTCTTGCCCTACAGGGGCAAAGATTTTTTGCTTTTTCAAAGCAAGATACAGGTGGCAGAACGGATTTACGGTGTAGTGCCAGTTTGGTGGAGCCACTAAATGATATGTTTATATGAAAATTAAAAAATGTAGGTTTTTTATAATACTAACAATCTCTGTTTTTATTGATTTTAGTTGTTTTTCTATGAATGAACTTCGTATTAAAACAGAGTATGAAAAATTTATTGCAACCATTGATAATAAAGACTATCAATTAGAAGCAATGATATATAGACCATCTGACAATTATATGCATCCCCTTATTATTATGAATCACGGTCGGAATGGGAAATATGCATCTGTTTATTCAAATGAGAGTAAAACTCTTTCTACATTATGTAGTGCATTAGCAGAAAAGGGATATGTAGTTATGTTATTAGTCAGACGAGGATATGGAAACTCTCAGGGGCCTGATTCCGAATTAAAAGAAACTGCTGTAACCTCTGGATTAGAAGCCTGTAAAGACGTTAAAAGTGCCATAATATTTATGAAACAAAAGAGTTATGTCACTAAAGATAAAATAGTTGTGATTGGACATTCTCAAGGAGGATGGGTGGCTTTAGCTTCTTCAACACAAAAAATTGATGGTTTACTTGGAACTGTCAATCTTTGTGGCGGTACAAATTATGAAAACATGGGCAGTGGAAAGATAAACGAAGAAGTTCAATCTCATTGGATTTGGGCTTCAGGGATTTTGGGTGAGAAGAATATTGTACCAACATTATGGATATATTCTGAAAATGATAGAAATCATCCTGTAAGGTACGTGAATAAAATGTTCGAAGCATTTGAAAAATCGGGAGGGAAAGGTAAATTGATAATCAAACCTCCTTATAAGGATAATGGTCATTACATAATGGGAGAGCCCGATTTATTTATTAATGATATTTTAGATTTTTTCAAATCAATAGATTTTCCAATTATGGACACATTTAGATTTTACAATTATAGACACATTGAATGATACGAATATATAACAATAAATGCACCTCGAACAACAATTAAGTGTTCTGGCGGTGGTAACCTGCTGCCGCAATTTTTTAAACCGTGTCCTGCCCCAAAGGGCAAAGAACTTTTTGCTTTTTCGAAGCAAAGTACAGGTGGCAGGCTGAGGCTTCGGGGGTGTGAAAGTGAGGGTAAAATGAGATATAAGATTACACTAACTAATTAAAATACAATGAAACATTTGGCCAACTTTTTTTTACTGACAGTCCTGGTTTGTGGTTTGGCGTGTACCCCAAAATCAAACCAAAATCAGAATCCGGTGGTTAAAACCACTTCTGGCGAAGTATCGGGGAGTATCGACGATGGCATTGTTACTTTCAAAGGCATTCCTTATGCCAAAGCCGAAAGATTTATGCCTCCGCAGGACCCTGATGTCTGGGAAGGAATTCTTGCGTGCACCGAATTTGGCAAGGTAGCCAGACAAATAGTGGCCTGGATTCCGGATTCGACCCAGGACGAAAGAACATTGTTCAGCGTAAATGTTTGGACACAGGGAATCAACGATGGGAAAAAACGCCCGGTCATGCTCTGGCTGCATGGAGGTGGCTTCCATGTGGGCAGCAGCAACGATCCGATGACTTATGGCAAAGCGCTGGCCAAAAAGGGAGATATTGTGATGGTTTCGGTCAATCACCGTCTGAACATTCTCGGTTTTCTTGATTTGTCGGCCTGTGACCCGAAGTACCAACAATCGGCCAACGTGGGCATGCTCGACATTGTAAAAGCGTTGGAGTGGATCAGCAAAAACATTGAAAGTTTCGGGGGCAATCCTGCGGATGTGACCATTTGCGGCGAATCGGGCGGTGGCGGAAAAGTCGGTACACTCATGTGTATGCCATCGGCGCAGGGTTTGTTTCACAAGGCAATTATCCAAAGTGGCACCCTGCTGAATACGATGACCAAAGAGAAATCGCAGGCACTGGGTTTGGCCGTACTCGAAAATCTCGGACTTACGCCCAATGATGTTGGTCAACTTGATACAGTTTCGTACGCACGACTGGCGAAAGCCGGAAACGACGCAATACTTAAAATTTCGGGACCGAGAAAACCCGGATCTCCCACCATGTTTGGTTTCGCACCTTCTGCCGACGGTGTTGTTTTGTTACAGCAGCCTTTCAGTCCCGGATTTGCCGCTATTTCAAAAGATATTCCGCTGATGATCGGCACCACACTCAACGAGCTGATGAAAACCTATTACGGCGAAAAAGAGATGACTTTGGAACAGGCAAAAGACAGTCTGGCAAAAGATTACGGCGACAAAACCAACCAGTATGTTAAGCTGTTCGCAAAGGCATATCCTGATTATACACCGCAGGATCTTCTTTCTGTTGACAAGGTTTTCAGGCCTTTTACAATACGAACCGCTGATGCATGGGCAGCGGAATCAAATGCCCCCGTTTATGTTTATTTTCTGGCTTGGAAAAGTCAGGTGGACAACGCCTCAAAAGGTTCGTTTCATGGGTTGGACATTCCACTGGCATTTAACAACGTTGATTTGAGGCCCGACTGGACCGGCAACACAGAAGAAGCCTGGAAACTGGCGGATAAAATGAGCGCTGCCTGGATCAGCTTCGTCAAAACAGGCAACCCGAACGTACAGAGCATTTTGCCGGATTGGGAGCCTTACACCGAAGAAAATGGCGCAACGATGTATTTTGATAATGAGTGCAGCATTGTCAACAACCACGACAGGGAATTGATGAATTTCATCCAGCCTCTTGAATAAGTAATGAGAAAAATAAAGTATAATATTTTTTAATGCTCACTACCGGGCTGACACAGTTGCAAAACCGTGTCATGCCCACAAGGCATAGAATTTTTTGATTCTATAAGGCAGGATTCACGTTGGTACCTAAACTTTGGGGATACTCCAACGAGGGATATCCACCACAAATAAATTATCATCTGTCAGGTTAAATTTCGGAAAAAGATTGCAGCATAAATAATTATGACTATTTTTGATAGTATCATATGATAGTATCAGGATTTTAAATCATGAAACCACCCTACGAAATAACAGGTAAAATATTAAACCTGATTGCTTCTGTTTCAGAAAAAATCGGAGAAGTAAATGCTGCTCATTTAAATAAACCGCCAACAGAATTAAGAAAAAGAAACCGAATAAAAACAATTCAGTCTTCGCTTGAAATTGAGGGAAACACTTTAACAGTTGAGCAAATTACCGACTTACTTGATAACAAAAGAATTCTTGCTCCCCAAAAAGACATTCAGGAAGTTAAAAATGCCATTCAGGTTTATAATCAACTCGATAAATTGAAGGTCTATGAATTAAAATCGTTGTGTAAAGCACATGAGATTTTGATGAAGGACTTAATTGACAACCCGGGAAAACTGCGAACCAGTTCAGTTGGAATTGTTAAAGGAAGTGACATCGCGCATATTGCTCCTCCCGGAGAAATGGTTTATTCTTTAATGACTGATTTATTTAATTATCTGAAAAACGATGATGATTTGATACTACTGAAAAGTTGTGTATTTCATTACGAATTTGAATTTATACACCCGTTTATTGATGGAAATGGCAGAATGGGACGACTTTGGCAGACCATGATTTTGAAAGAACATTCTCCTGTTTTCGAATTTCTTCCGATAGAAACTCTGGTTAAATCAAGACAACAGGAATATTACAATGTGCTTGGAAAATCAGACAAACAGGGAAGCTCGACCGCATTTATTGAATTTATGCTCGAAATAATAAAAGATGCACTGGAAGAATTGTTAAAAGTTCAGAATATCAGTTTGACTAACAATGACCGGATTTTGAATTTTAAGGAAATCATTGGGAAACAAGAATTTTCAAGACAGGATTATTTACGGGCATTTAAAAATATATCGCAGGCAACTGCGAGCCGAGACTTAAAAGTTGCTGCTGACGATGGATTTATTGAAAAACAAGGTGACAAAAGAACAACAAAATATAAATACAAATAAAAAGGCAAACCTGACAATTTATTGTTCTGGCGGCAGGTACAGCCAAGCCTGAACACCAATATAATAGGGATTGACGAAACCCGGTTTGGAGAGATTGGCGGGGTTGAATAGGAAAAAATAATGAAGTTTTATAGCAGCTTTTATATTCCTGCCGCCGATTAATTTGGGTCAGTTTCCTGTTTAATTTTCGCATCGCTGTTCATTCTTCACCCAAAGACATTCATTTTGTTCAATACTTTTTTATTTTCGTGACAAATAAACCAGGCATGAGCCCAAAATCGCAGCGCAATCAATCGCAGGATACCGGAAGAGAGTGTGCAAAAAGTTAAATACAATACAAACTCAGAAACTGCTTTTCCCCGGAAAATGAATGGTTTAAAAAGTTGTGAATATTAATTAGTGAAATAAGCAATTCTCATGAAAAGAAATCTTTTATGGCTGTTTATCAGCAGCGTTTTACTCAGCAGTTGTTCCTCGTTTTTTCAGCTGGTGAATGTCAGTCCGTCATCCAAAATGGAGGAAATTTCGTTCACCAGCGGTTTACCCGATCCGAAGTACCAGTTTTTTTATGCCGACACGTTGAACAACGAATATTTAAGAAAGCTGAGAAACGATTACCAGTTGGAGCAGTTGGTGAGCGGCTGCAAAGCTGATACCGGTAAAATTCTGATCGTCCTGGACTGGACCAGCCAGCAATGGGAACACAACGGCAGCAATACCCCGACAAAATCAGACGCTTTGACGATTCTGAAAGAGGCACAGGAAGGAAAGCAGTTCAGGTGTGTTGAATACGGCATTGTGGCAAACACGGCGCTGAACAGTCTGGGCATCAGGGCGCGCACGCTGGGCCTGAAAACCAGGGATGTTGAAAAAGTCAGGCGGGGTGCAGGCCACGTGGTTGCAGAGGTGTATTCAAAAGACCTGGACAAATGGATTTATATCGACCCCCAGTTTAACATCATGCCGGTTTTAAACGGAACTCCGCTAAACGGCGTTGAATTTCAGCAGGCGATTTACAGGCGGGATACCGGTCTGAAACTGATCAACAGACAGGGAGAAATCGGCGAACCCGATGCGGAGAATTACATCAAATGGGTCGGAAAGTATTTATATTATTTCGATATCCTGTTCGATCAACGAAACCTGAACAGCGAGAAATACCAATCTGTCAACGGCAAAACCAAACTGATGCTCGTACCTGCCGGCAGCCCCGAGCCGGATGTTTTCCAGCGAAAATATCCCATTACATACTGTCATTATACCCACTCTTTGAACGACTTCTACCAAAAACCGGAATAAAACGCTGAATTCGGAACAAAAAGCTGTTGTTAAAATAAACAAAGAAAGGGCATATTCTGTAGTGTCAGAATTGGTGGTACCCGTGTTTCAATCTGGTTAAGTCTGTGGGAAAATAGCCATTTTGGGAAATTTGTAATTGGTAAAGTATCTTATATCGATAGAAAATCAGGGGTTTGCGGATTGAAAAATAAAAATTTCTTTATATTAGGAAATTCAAACAAAACCAGGATTAAGATGATGAACCAAACCAATAATCCTTTGCTGGAAAAACTTCCATGGGCAATCATTATAATAAATATTGAACTTAAGGTTGTAAATTCCAATGCTGCCGCCAGGGAACTGTTCAACCTGAAAGCAGGCGACAAAACATTTCTGCAGGATTTTGCCTGGGTAGATCAGTCAGGCAAGACGCTTCCATTGGAAAATCACCCGGTAGCTCAATGTTTCAAAACCGGAAAAAAATTTTCCCGATTTGTTATGGGCTTTTATCTTCCTTCTGAAAAACAAATCACCTGGATTGAAACGCATTGTATTCCCGAATTCGGAGAAGGCAATCAAAAAACGGAGCAGGTTGTATTTACCTTTAATATAACAACACAGCCAAAGCCTTTAAAATTTGATATTGCTGCCGATCATATAAAGTCCATCTCTGCCACGGATGACCAGCGTATCTTCGAATCCGATGTTCTGAACCGCATTAATCAGGCGGTGATTGTATCCGATTTGCAGGGAAACATCACCTATACCAATGAGGCTGCCAGCAAAATGTATGGGTGGACCAGGGAAGAATTTTCTGAAAGGAATGTACTGGATACAACAGTTCCTGATAGATCATCCATTCAGGCCAGTCAAATAATGAAAAAACTGGCCAATGGAGAAAGCTGGAGTGGAGAATTTGAAGTGAAAAGAAAAGACGGAACCATATTTACAGCTTTTGTAACCGATACGCCAATCTTCAACAAACAAGGAATACTTATTGGGATTATTGGCGTATCATTGGACATCACCAAGGATAAAAAGGCAGAAACTGATTTAATTTCTTCTGAGAATCGCTTTCTGATAATGTTCCGTTCAAATCCGACACCTTCAGGAATTACCAGGGCATCAGATTTCCGGATTGTCGACGTGAATGATGCATGGTGCAAACTAACTGGTTACTCCCGGGAAGAGGCCATTGGATATAACCCGGCTGAACTGGGCTTGGTTAATCCTGATATATTGAGTAAAGTCAGAAGTATCAGCCAAAACTATAATGCAGCACAACAAGCTGAAATTGAGTTGAGAACACGGAATTCTGAGATACGGCAAGTGCTGATTAATAGTGAATTGATTGAAATGGGCGGAGAAAAATTCGTGCTCAATAATTTACTGGATATTACTGCACGCAAACTGTATGAAGAACAACTAACCAAGCTTGCTGAACGTCTGAATCTGGCCACCTACAGCGCCGGAATTGGTATCTGGGACTGGGATATACAGAAAAACACACTTGTATGGGACGAACAGATGGTTGCCTTGTATGGCCTGCAACCCGGCGGGTTTAAAGGGGCTTATGAATCCTGGCTCAACGGTGTTCAGCCTGATGACAGGGACAAATCAGACTTAATTTCCCAAAGTGCTGTGCGTGGAGAAAGCGAATTCAATACCGAATTCCGTGTGCTTTGGCCTGATGGTTCTGTACACTGGCTCAAAGCAGACGGAAGGGTGATCAGGGACGAAAACGATAATGCTATCCGGATGGTTGGAGTGAATTATGACATCACAGAACGAAAACTGGCTGAAGAAAAGCTTCGTGTAAGTGAAGAACGATACAGAGAACTTGCCGAAAATTTCCCCGATACAACCATTACTTTTTACAACAGGGAATTAAAAGTGACATTCGTAACCGGTGAGGAATTGTATAAAGCCGGCAAAACAGCCGGTGATTTTATGGGTAAACGATTTGACGAAATTTTAATCCCGCCACTTGCTGCAATTGCTGAAAAGTCGTTTAAAAGAGCATTCAACGGGGAGATTAACACATTTGATGCAAAATCGTTCAATGAGCGATACCTTAAAGTGATTGCAGTTCCTGTTTATGACTCAACAGGTATCATCAACGAAATTCAGGTGATTTCGCAGAATATTACCGAAAGCAAAAAGGCAGAACAAAAAAGGTTAATCAGTGAGCAAAAATACACGCTGCTTTTCGAAGAATCGGGAACACCTTCACTGGTATTTAAATTTCCGGGTGGCATTATTTCTGAAGTTAACCGGAAAATTGAAGAACTGATTGGCTATACCAAAGAAGAACTGGTTGGAAAAAACTCAATTGAGGTGGGCTTTGTAAAACCTGAAAACAGGGATAAAATTCTGGAAGTTTTAATGCGTGATGAACCGATATTCGATTTTGAATTGCCAATTACGGCCAAAAACGGCGAAAGTAAAAACGTACTGGTAAACGCGGTTCATTTTTATATTAATGATGTTCATCATATCCTCACTACCTGGTTTGATATTACGGCACGTAAACTTGCAGAGCAAAAACTACATGAAAGCGAACAGAAACTGAAACTTTTTGTCGAATTTGCCCCGGCAGCCATAGCCATGTTTGATACAGACATGAGATACATCGCAGTAAGCAGGCGGTTTTTAATTGACTATGGCATACGGGAAAAAACCATTATCGGACGTACACATTATGAAATATTTCCTGAAATAGGAGAAGAATGGAAAGCAGTACATCGCCACTGTTTGGCAGGAGCATCTGAAATAAAGGAAGAAGACAGATTTCAACGTGCTGATGGCTCTGTGGATTGGGTGCACTGGGAAATACATCCCTGGTACCAGACCGATGAGAAAATTGGCGGAATCATCCTTTTTTCTGAGTTGATTACCGAACGCAAAAAAGCACTGAATGCCCTTGAGGAGAAAGAACGACGGCTGCGGAAAACCATCGAAACCACTTCGGATGGTTTCTGGATTGTTGATCGCGACCGTCGTTTCATCGAGGTAAACGAAGCTTATTGCACCATGTCGGGTTACAGCCGGGCCGAACTCATGGCCATGAACATATCCGATATTGAGGCGATTGAAACCACAACCGACACAACCGATCACATCCAAAAAATCATCAGGCTGGGCAGCGATCGTTTCGAAACAATTCACCGGAGAAAGGATGGCAGCTTGTTTGATGTGGAAGTCAGTGTAAATGTTTTGGATCAGGAACAGGAACTGATGATCTGTTTCTGCCGCGATATTACCGAACGAAAACAGGCTGAAAAACAAATCCGTGAAAGTGAAAAACGCTTTGCCACCATTTTTGAAGACAGCCCGGTGGGCATAGCCATTTCACGCCTGAAAGATGGGAAAATTATAATGGTGAATTCCGCAATTATTGATTTACTTGGTTATATTAAGGATGAGCTGATAGGACAAACAACCAATGATTTAGGTGTATGGATAAATCCTGATGACCGTCAGCGCTTTGTTGAATCGCTCAGTACCGAACAGCGGGTTGAAGGTATGGAGGCCACCTTCTGTCTGAAATCAGGTGAAAAACGCCAGGTAATGCTTTGGGGTGAACTCATTGAACTGGCTGGTGAATCCTGCATGATGGCGGAGGTGATTGATATAACAGAACGCAAGAAGGCAGAACAACAGCTTCGTGAACGCGAAGCCGAATTGAATGATGCTCAGGTACTTGCAAAAATGGCAAGCTGGCGGATTGATTTAACTAATTATCAGCTTTCGGTTTCAGATAATTACAGGCAATTGATAGGTATAGTTGATGATAGTTTTGAAATTTCATTTGACTATTTTATCCATAATATCCATCCTGATGATGTTGTATTGATGAATCCTGAAAAGTATAATCTTACACCGGATTCACCACCTGTGATATTCGATTTCAGAATGAGAATATATGACAAAACCATGCGTTGGTTCCAGAATTCAATGGTGGGGGAATTTTCAGATGGCAAACTGGTTGCGCTAAAAGGCACCAATATCGATATTACTGAAAAGAAAAACCGTGAGGAAGAAATCAGGTTACAAAACCAGAAATTAAATGCCATTTTAAATGCATTGCCTGACAAATTATTTGTTCACGATGCCACCGGTAATTTCCTCGAAGCATACACCACCGATCCGAGCGGTTTTATTGTACCTATGGAAAAATTCATTGGTAAAAATCTACGGGATATTTTCCCTGCTGATGTGGCTGATCTGAATCTGAAATATCTGTATGAAGCCCGGGAGAGCAATAAGATAATTTCACACGAATTTTCTGTTGACTACAAAGGGATCTATTCACATTTTGAAGTGAGGGTGGTTCCTTTTTTGGAGGATAAGGTGATTCGTTTTGTGCGGGATATCACCGAAAAGAAAAACCGGGAAGAAGAAATCCAATCTCAAAACCAAAAATTGAATGCCATCTTAAATGCTTTACCCGACAGACTTTTTGTGCACGATTCGGAGGGAAATTACCTGGAAGCTTATACAACCGATCCGAGTGGATTTATAGCGAAGATGGATAACTTTATCGGTAAAAATATATTAGATGTCTTACCAAAAGATGTGGGCGCAACGAATTTGAAATACCTGCAGGAATGTTTGGAGAAAAAGAAAATTTTATTGCACGAACTCTCATTTGATTATAAGGGAACCTATTCCCATTTTGAAGTAAGGGTGGTTCCTTTTATGGAGGATAAGGTGATTCGTTTTGTGAGGGATATCACTGAGCGAAAGGAAATAGAAAAGCAAATCGTAAAATTAAATAAAGCCATCGAGCAAAGTCCTGTTGCAATAATTATTACCGATCCGGATGCAAATATTATTTATGCAAGCAGTGCTATTGAAGATATGACCGGTTATCAGAAACATGAATTGATCGGTAAGAATATCGGGATCCTGAAATCAGAAAAGAACAGAAAGGGACTTTACACAGAAATATGGGAAAAGATTCAATCAGGTGAAAACTGGGATGGTGAACTGATCAATAAAAAGAAGAATGGTAAATTGTATTGGACACATATGTCGATAACTCCCTTGTATGAAAGCGGAAACCAGATTACCGGTTACCTCGCTGTAAAACAGGATATCACCGAAAAGAAGAAAAATGAACAGGAAATTTTGGAATTAAACACTAATCTCGAGCGCAAGGTTGAACAAAGAACAATTCAGCTGAAAAATGCAAATGAAGAATTGGTTAAAGCCAAGGAAGCTGCAGAGCAAGCCAACAAGGCAAAAAGCATTTTCCTGGCCAATATGAGCCACGAAATCCGCACGCCGCTGAATTCCATTATCGGGTTTTCCGAGCTGCTTTTTAATTCTTCCATCGACGAAAAGAAACGTTCACAGGTAATATCAATCCGCAACAGCGGCCGGAGCCTGCTGAATATTATCAACGACATTCTCGACCTCTCGAAAGTGGAAGCCGGAAAAATTGTTATTGAACGTGAACCACTGAATGTGTTTAAAATCGTGAGCGAAGTGGGCAGTATGTTTGAACAAAAGGCTGCTGAGAAAAAACTGAGCCTGACGATTGAATCGGAAACCGATTTAATTACGCCACTGCTGCTCGATGAGACCCGTTTGCGCCAGATTCTGTTTAATCTTGTGGGAAATGCCATCAAATTTACTTCAACCGGAGGTGTTTCCGTAGTCATCCGTCACCAGGAAAAAGAGGAGGATTGCGTTGATTTGGGAATCACTGTCGCCGATACCGGCATTGGAATTCCGCAGAACCAGCTGGAAGCCATTTTCGAACCTTTTGTTCAGCAGTATGGACAAGTTCAGAAGACTTTTGGCGGAACCGGACTTGGACTGGCCATAAGCCGAAGGATGGCCGAAGCTATGGGTGGTGAAATCAGGGTAAAAAGTGTGCCTGATATCGGTTCCGAATTTACTGTCTGTCTGAAAAATGTTGCAAAAGGAACTGCTCATCCGGAAGAAAAGGAGAATACCCCGGCTATTTATTCAACGGTAAGTTTTAAAGGAAACACCATTCTGATAGTGGATGACATTGCCGACAACCGCAAGTTGCTGAACGATGTGCTGGAACCTACAGGTGCCAGATTATACGAAGCTGAAAATGGTGCCCAGGCTGTGCGTATGGCCCTTGCATTAAAACCGGATATTATCTTGATGGATATCCGCATGCCGGAAATGGATGGCCTGGAAGCCTGCAGGATTTTAAAAAGCACTCCCGAAACAGCAAAAATTCCGTGCATTGCCGTTTCAGCATCAATCAAACTCGGAAAACCCGGAAAAGAAATTCCGGAAAATTTCGAAGACAATTTAATGAAACCAGTGGTTTTCGAACATCTTTTTGAAATGCTTCTCAGGTATTTAAAGCATGCTGTGTCCACAGATTCCGGACAACCTGTTGAATCATTGACTATACCGGAAGAAGAACCGGAATGGCCTGCGGATTTGAAACAATTTGCCATGAACGAACTGGTTCCTTTATATCATCATATAATGAGAACCCAGTTGGTGGACGAAATGGAAGATTTTGGAAAAAAACTTATTATAGCCGGCCAGCGATTTAACGAAGAAATGCTCATCAGTGTCGGTCAGAGAATTGGCGATTATGCCGACCAGTTTGAAGTGGATAAACTTACTCAAACGATGAAACAATTTCAATTAATACTTGACCACAAACTAAATTAAATAGACAAATGGAAACTAATCAGGGGACAAAACAAAAAATTCTGGTTGTTGACGATAACAGTGAAAATATACGGATTATCGGTAGTATTCTGCGCCAGAATTTGTATCAGGTGGGGTTTGCCACCGGAGGACAACAGGCATTGGATATTCTCGATTCAAAAGATGAAGATTACGACCTTGTTCTGTTGGATGTGAATATGCCCGGAATGAACGGGTTTGAAGTGTGCAGGAAAATCAGGGGAAATGATAAACTAAAAGAGCTTCCGGTAATTTTTCTTACAGCCAATACCGGGTATGAACACATTATTGAAGGATTTTCAAGCGGTGGCCAGGACTATGTAACCAAGCCGTTTCATGCCGGTGAATTACTGGCACGAATCAGCACACATCTTGAATTAAAGGAAAGCCGCGAACAACTGCAGCAGATGAATGGAATTCTGGAGGAAAAAGTAAGGGAACGAACCAGACAACTGGAAGAAGCCAACCAAAAGCTCGAAGCAGCCAACCTCGAATTAGAGAAACTGGATGAAGCAAAAGTGGAATTTCTCCGGCTGATTAGTCACGAAATCAATACTCCATTAAATGGAATTATTGGTTTTGCTGATATTTTAACAGAGATGTTAATGGACACGGAGTATTTTAGTCTTGTTGAGAATCTGAATCATTCAGCAAACCGGTTAAATGATTTTGCCCAGTCAAGCCTGATTATCACAAGCATGCGCACTGCCCCGGAAAGGTATAAAAAGGAGCTTGTCAACCTCCGGCAGATTATAACAGATGTGCTTAAAAAGCAAGAGGTGGCATTGGATAAAAAGATGATCAGAACAGAGTTCAAATGTTCCGCAGGTAATCCGGTAATACTTGGAAATGAAGATTTATTGAAAGGCTGTATAATGCACCTTTTAAAGAATGCCATTTACTACTCACCATCAGGGAAAGCCATCGAAATTCATTGTTATTCTGATGACCAAAACATAATTATTACTTTAGAAGACAATGGTCCCGGCTTTTCTGAAAATGCAATTTTGAACCTGTATAAACCTTTTTCACCGGGAGAAGGACATATTGATAAAAACAAAGGATTAGGTTTGATGCTGGTTAAAATGATTGTCGATTTTCATCAGGCACAGATAAATATTTCCAACAGAACCAGCAGTGGCGGACGGGTTGAACTTGTTTTTAAATGTTGCGATGCTTAACAATTCCCGGACTAATAATAAAAAGATCTGAAAAAGTAATTTTTGAGGGGTGGTGCCAGCCTTGGTGCCAACAGCGGGTTTTGTATCCTCCTTCGGCATACCCGGTTTAAATACATTTACTATACCCATTCATTGAACGACTTCTGCCAAAAACCGGAATAAAAATAAAACAACAGAAATACGGGAGGGGAGGGTGCACTCCGCAACTTTCTGGTACCTGCAACCGTTTTGTGATAGATGTTTGTAAATTGTGAATTCAATATTTTTTGCAGTATTTTAATTCACTCACACCCTGCCCGACTATGCTGGTCAGGCGGGCAAGTCACCTGCGGTGTCTTCACCCCTCTCTCTGTGAAAGAGGGGCAAAGTTTTCCCGATGTAAGTCGTGAAAACCCGGGGTTAGTGAGAGAAAACAGACATTTTATCGTTCTCATTATTGGTACAAAATAAAAATTTGGGAGTATGGCAACAATTTTTAAATCTGAACAAAGAGATTTTCAGGAGAGTGCAAATAAGATTGATTATTTCAGGATTTTCACGGATGTTTCGCGTGTTAAAAAAGGGATTAATCCCGAGAACCTGATTTTTGATTTAAGACAACTGAATCCCGGCCAGTATTCAGCGCCCTACCATTTTCACCGGTATGCTGAGGAATTGTTTCTGATTCTGTCGGGCTCCGCAACTCTGAGAACATCCAATGGTCTTGAAACCCTGAACAGTGGCGACCTGGTGTTTTTTGAGAAAGGAGAAACCGGCGCACACCAGCTTTATAATCACACGCATGAACCATGTGTTTATCTCGATATCAGAACTTACCTCGGTTATGACGTTGCTGAATATCCTGATTCGGATAAAATACTGATTGCCCCAACTTTTGAAATTTTTAATAAAAAGAACCAGGCAAAGTATTTTGATGGCGAAACAGAAATTAAAGAGAAGTGGAACGAAATAGAAAATCAGGGAGAGTAATATTTCTGGATAATACTGTTCATTAAAAGCATTGATGAATCTTTCTGTAATATTTATCGTTGTAAAACTCAATTTGAAATCATGAAACTGACAGTTTTGAAGATTAAAAAAGTAACTCCGGAGGAATCGAATGAGATATTCCCGGTGTTGCTGCAGCAGGAAGACAGAATCTACCTGGTTGATTGCGGATATGAAGAAACTGCCGAAGCATTGGAATCGGAACTGGAAAATTGTGGTATTGTCCTGAAAGATTTAACCGGCATTATCATCACCCACGATGATTATGATCATTTAGGCGGGTTGAAACGATTAAAACAGGCAAATCAGCATTTAATAATCTGTTGTGGCGAACTCGAAACAGATTCGGTTTCGGGACTGGTAAAATCGGAAAGGCTGATCCAGGCAGAGACTTCGTTGGAAAGTGTTCCGCCGGAGTTCAGAGATTGGGCTGTGAATTTTATCCATCAGTTAAAAAAAGTACAGCGTTTCGGGGTTGACAAAGGTTTTGCCGATCAGGAGATATTTGAGCACGAAATCCTTGTTGTTCACACTCCGGGCCATACAAAAGGCCACATCTCGCTGTTTCTGATAAACGAAATGACTTTGATAGCGGGCGATGCACTGGTAATTGAAGACGGGCGGTTTAACATTGCCAATCCTGATTTTACCCTTGATCTGGAAACAGCCGTAAAATCGGTGGAAAAGATCCGGAAACTCAGTCCCCGTAAAATTATCTGTTATCACGGAGGTGTTATGACCCAAAATATTGATGAGGAACTGGAAGCATTAATTGTACGGTATCAAAATCTCAGGTGATCATTTTTTCAGTACAGGCGTTTGCATTTCGTGTTTTTTTTGCAGCCAACCTGGCTAGTTTTGTATCGATAGTTTTTGATTTTAATGAATGAAGTATTGCTTAATTAATTAAATTTTAACTTTGCAGTCAATTTTTTAGTATATGAACAGAATTGGAGAAAGAATCAAAAAGCGGAGAGAACAGTTTAAAATGCAGCTCAATGAGTTGGCCGAGAAGGTTGGTATTAGTCCGAGCGCCCTCTCCCAGATCGAAAAATCCAAGTCGTTTCCATCAATTATCACCCTCAAAACCATTGCTGAAAAACTCCATACCACCGTGGGTGAGTTGATCGGCGAAAATGAATCGCTGGCCAACAATCCGGTTGTGTACAAACCTGATATTAAATTCATACACCAGAATAAGTCAGGAACCCTGTTTTATCTGCTTTCTCACCACGACACCAATAAACTGATGGATACATACCTGGTGCGGTTTTCAAAGGCTTCGGCCATCGATGGTTTTTTTATCAGCGCTTTTGGCCAGGTTTTTTCTTATGTTCTTTCGGGCGAAATCCGGTTTGATCTGGACGGGAAAAGCTATGTTTTAAAGCCGGGCGACAACATTTACTTTAATGCAAAATCACAATTTAATGCCATCAACTTCAGCGATGGTATCAGCGAAATCCTATGGGTACAATCACCATTGTCGTTAATTAATACTTAACAAATAAAGTAATACTTTATCTTTTTGCTGAAAAGGGTTATATTTGCCACTGTTATAATTCAGAAAATGGCAAAATACCACACTTTGTTTCCAGTCAAAAACAGGAATATTACTGATGATTCAGATAATGTCCTGTTTTTAACGGATGTAAGTTTTGATCAGTTTGCAAACCGTGCTGTTAACCAGGAAAAGTGGTATTTTCCTTTTCCAATTTATTTAGCTGAACTTCACATTGCATACAGAGAAGATTCACAACCCGGTTTTATTAATCTTACAGGCATTTTAAGCGGTATATCGCAGAAACCTGGTATTATTTTCAGCAGTTCCTTTTCCGGCAGCAGGAATAAAATAGCTGAAATTGACGGAAAATTTATCAAAACCGGAAGCAATCCTGAACGCATCCTGACAATATTGAATGTAAATCAACATAAGGAATTTTTAACGTAAAAAACAATCTGATCATGGACAATTTGTTGACTGTATTAAAGAAAAAGAATATTAACCTGCCCGGTAATATTTCAGATTTGTTAACCGTGTGTAAAAGCTACACGGTTTTTAACACAATCGGAGAACTGGCCGAAGCTGCCACCAACGGAAAAGAAAACGCCGAATTTGAAGTGGCCTATGATGTGCCCGGCAAAGGAAGATATGTGGAGGCCGTTGTTCAACAGGTGAAAAATGGCATTTCGGCCAACTACACCGAAGCTTACATGCGCAGGAGAGACCCGGGTACCATGGTGATTGCCGATAATAAACCAACCGATAAAAAGCGTTTTGCTGAAAAATATGGTTACGAATTCTCCGGTTTGCAGGCCGAAACCTTTGACTGGCTCAGCAAACAGGATCTGGCTGTTTTCTTTTATTTTGCCGGAAGGGAGAATATTGGTTCGCTGGGAATTGCTATTGCCCCTGCCAACGCGGCTTTCTTTGCTTTGGGACTTTCGATGTTGCAGGAAATGGTGGCTGTTGATGAATTAAAAGAAAACGCCGAACTGAAATCTGTCATTTTTGTGGCACCGGTTTTCCGACACACCCATTTTAACGGAAAACAGGTGGTGGTGCACAACCGCACCGATCTGATTCATGAACTTTATTCGTATAATTTATATCCGGGGCCCAGCGCCAAAAAGGGTCTTTACGGGGTGATGCTCACCCAGGCAGAAAAGGAAGACTGGATTATTGCGCATTGTTCTGCCGTTCAATCCATCAGTCCGTATGACAATTTAACGACTTTTATGCACGAAGGCGCCAGCGGTGGCGGGAAAAGCGAGATGCACCAGCATATTCTCAGGGAACCTGACGGCCGTGTGCTGTTAGGCCGCAACAAACTTACAGCCGAGGAACGTTTTATTACCATACCCCGTTTTTGTACTTTTAATTCAGTAGCCGACGACATGGCTTTCTGTCACCCTTCGGTTCAGAAAAAGGATGGCAAACTCAGGATTATCGATGCTGAAAATGCCTGGTTTATCAGGGTTGACAGTGTTAAACAATATGGCGACGATCCGTTTCTGGAGAAAAATACCATCAATCCGAAATCGCCGCTGTTGTTTCTGAATATTGAAACCCAGCCGGGTGCCACCGCATTAATCTGGAATCATATTCAGGATGAACCCGGAAAATCCTGTCCGAATCCGCGGGTGATATTACCGCGGAAATCGGTGCCCAATGTGGTGAACCGTCCGGTTTCGGTTGACATCAGGAGTTTTGGAATCCGTACACCTGTTTGTACCAAAGAAAATCCGTCGTATGGCATCATCGGGTTGTTTCATGTTTTGCCGCCTGCTTTGGCATGGTTGTGGAGACTGGTCGCTCCCCGCGGGCACAACAATCCGAGCATCGTCAGCACGGGGGGAATGGAAAGCGAAGGTGTGGGTTCTTACTGGCCTTTTGCCACCGGGAAACGGGTGCCTCACGCCAATATGCTGCTGAAACAAATCATCGATACACCCAGAACCACTTTTACTTTGGTTCCCAATCAGAACATCGGTGTTTGGGAAGTTGGTTTTAAACCGCAGCTTTTGATGCGCGAATACCTTACACGCCGCGGTGCCGCCCGCCTCAGAATCGACCAGTATCAGCCCGCCCGCTGCCCATTGCTGGGTTATGAACTGAATTACCTTACACTCGAAGGTTCAAAAATACCTTCCCGGTTTTTAAAGGTTTATAACCAGCCCGAAATCGGTTTCGAGGGGTATGATGATGGTGCAGCCATTTTAAGGGACTTTTTCCACAACGAATTGCAGAAATATTTAAAGGAAGATTTGCTGCATACCGGACGACGTATTATTGATGCCTGCCTGTCGAATGCCACAATTGAAGAATACAACAGCATTATTCCGATGAGTTATGAGTACGAATATTCATTTCATAAAATAGAAGACTATGAGCAAAGTAGTGATAATAATGGGTTCTAAAGCCGACCTCGACTGGGCGGATCAGATTGGTAATGTTTTGGCAAAATTTGAAATAGAAACAATAACCAGGATTGCCTCGGCGCATAAAGTGCCTTTAAAATGTTATAACCTGATCAAAGAGTATGAAAAGGAAAACGTTGTTTTTATCACCATTGCCGGTATGAGCAACGCGTTAAGCGGATTTACCGATGCCCAGACCCATTGTCCGGTGATTGCCTGTCCGCCTTACAGCGATAAATTTGCCGGGGCCGATTTGTATTCGAGCATCCGGATGCCGTCGGGTGTGGCTCCGTTAACCATTCTGAGCCCCGAAAATGCGGCACTGGCAGCAGCCAAGATTTTTGGATTGGCCAACCCTGACATTCAAAAACGGGTGGCTGATTACCAGGAAAAGAAACGAAAAGAACTGGAGGAAGCAGATAACAACCTTGTAAATGGGCGATAACAACATTCATGAGGCTGCGTTAATAATTAATAATGGCGGTTTGGTGGCATTTCCCACCGAAACGGTTTATGGGTTGGGTGCCAATGCGCTCAACCCATTTGCTGTGGCAAAAATATTTGAACTCAAGGAAAGGCCATCGTTCGACCCGCTGATTGTGCACATTGCCTCGTTCAGTGATCTTGCCCGGTTGACTGAAAACATCAGTGAAAATGCAATACAACTGGCGAGGCATTTCTGGCCTGGGCCATTGACCCTTGTTTTACCCAAAAGCGACATTGTTCCCGATATTGTTACGTCGGGGCTGCAAACGGTGGGTATCCGGATGCCTGATAACCCGGTTGCCCTTGCACTGATCAAAGAATCAGGCTGTCCCATTGCAGCGCCCAGCGCCAACAAATTCGGTCAACTGAGCCCGGTCAGCGCGTCGCACGTAAAAAAACAACTGCCCGGCGTTGATTATGTTCTCGACGGTGGAAAAACATCCGTGGGCATTGAATCGACCATTGTTGCCATCGACGGAAACCAGTGCCAGCTTTTGCGCCCGGGGTTTATTACGCTGGATGATATTGAAAAAGCAATGCCCGGTACGTTTGTTTTCAACGGTTCAAAACCGGATAAACTGGTAGCGCCCGGATTGTTAAAAAGCCACTATTCACCTAAAAAACCGCTGTTTATTTTAACAGATAACCTTAATGAACTACCAGAGTTTTCAGGATTGATTTTACATAGTAAAAAGAATAATGGTCAAAAAACAGCCAGCCTGTTTTATACTTCACAAACCGGCAACAAAATTGAGATTGCCGCCAATTTGTTTTCCGCGCTACATACCTTGGAAGAGGATGAAAATGTGAAGAGTATTTTTATTGAACCGGTTGAAGAAAAAGGTTTGGGAATTGCCATAATGGACCGCGTGAAAAAGGCGGCTTACCGATACAATAACACATCTGTCGGATGATCAGTATTGTTCGTTCAGGGAACCGTTCATTCCAAAAAAGAACGGTTCCTTATTTTCAGTCAGTGATTAAATAATGATAACCCCGCTTTTTGCCTGGGCAGCTCTTCATTAAATAATGATGTCTTCCTTTTTCATTTTTTCTGTTCATCATTAAATGATTATGCCTCCACTTTTCGTTTGGGCGACCTTTCATTAAATGATTACGGCTTTCTTTTTCAGTTTTTGGCTTTTCATTAAATAATGAAGCCCTCCTTTTTTGTTTGGGCGACCTATAATTAAATAATATAGGCTTCACATATTGGCCGGGGAGGGCGTTTACTGAGTACAAGGCTTCAATTTTTAATTGGGGAACGAATGTACTGTGTACATTACATCACTTTTTGGTTGGACGACCAATGTACTGAGTACATGGCTCCACTTTTTGCCTGGGCAACGAATGTACTGAGTACATTGCTTCACTTTTTAATTGGGCGACCAATGTACTGATTACACGGCCTCCTTTTTCTCCTGTTAAAAAATTCAGGATCAGCTCCATAATTGCCTGATTATTTTTACTTTTAAACCGGAACAAAAAACTGAAACCGCTTGCACGAAAATCGGAATATCATGAAATAAAAACTACGCCTTTTCATCCAAGTATGGAAATATTAGGAAGTTTTATTGCGTGTATAAACAAGTTACCTGCAATGCTGAAACAACTACAACTTATATAATAAAAATATGCCTATAGACATAACCGAAAAATCCGAAGAACTAAAAAAATTAATCAGCCAGTTTGACACTACAATGTTTCTTGGTGACATTAGTTCTCTTATGCCATATATTAAGTTTGGAAACCCAATGCAGACTTTAAATGGACTTTCATCTCCCCAAAGACAGTTACTTTATCTGGCAGGTTTAAATATTACATCGGAGCAACCAGACCAAGATAAACTTAAAGACCATTTTACGGATGATGAATTTGAACATATTAAAAAACTTCTGAATGAAATTGAAAATGGATATGTAGAATTCTTTTACCCTAAAACGGATGATATAATTGACGAAGAATGGAAAATAAAAAGAATGGCTGCTATGCCAACATTTTTAAGTTATTTCAATCAAGGGCTTTTAAATTATGAAGAACAAATAATTGAACGCATATCTGAATATTTCACTCCTTTCAATACCGAAATACAGAACCATTTTGGTTTAAACGTCATTGAGTTCATTGATATTTATAACTTCATCGATAAGATTCCTAATGAATTTTTAGAGAAAAAAATCAATCCAAAGGAAGGGCAACAATCTTGGGAAGAGTTTGGGGCAGAGATGGAGTCAAAAGGAATTATGCCCTGGGATTGGCAAAAGCACATGCCACAGCATTTTGAAGACCTTTTTGACTGGATGTATGATAAGGGTAAAATGCAACGCTTCACAAGAAAGAGCCTCATTGACAAATTTGGTGAAGCAAAAGCAGATTCCTTTATTCAAGCATTAACGTGCGAAAGACAAAAAACTAACTTCCTTTATTACACTGAGAAAAATCCAATCTACCAGAATCCAATTTTTAAAATAAGTGACGATGAATTTCAAGCAATTGAGATGAATCATATAATACAAGCCATTTATAATAATCTATTTGAGTTTTGTATTTCACAAAATGATTTAAGAGAAAAGATTTATGCTGTGAGAGGGAAAAAACTGGAGGAGAAGATTGTAAAAGTTTTTCAACGTTTCTTCAAAGGTAAGGCTTTTGTTTACAGCGGATTCTACACACAAGATGCGCATGAACAAGATTTGCTTTTCTTGTATAAAGGATTAGCATTAATTGTTGAAGCGAAAGCTTCAAAACGTGATGAACCTAGACGTGAACCAGATAAAGCATATCCTTTAATACTGTCTAACTTTGATGAAACTATCCAAAAGGGTTATGATCAAACTTATAGGGTGAAATCAAAATTTATCGACAAGAAAGTTTTGAAAATTTATAAAGACCAAGGATTAAAAAAGCATCTGATAGATATTCGAACAAAGAATTATGCAAATGCTTTTTCATTAATAGTAACATTGGAAAGGTTTGGACAAATACAAACTGATTTGTCAATTCTCCTTGAGATTTATGAAGATGATGAATTTCCATTATGTATTTGCATTGATGACTTAGAAACATTCTTGTTGCTTATGGAGAAAAAAGGGAAAAAGCCATCTGACCTAACACAGTTTCTTCTAATGCGTCAAAAACTTCATGAACGATTGCTAACAGCAGATGAACTAGAAGTATGTGGTGCATTTTTAAATGGTAAAATTGACATGAAACAAGTTAATGATGATGAAACTGTGTTTGCACTCACGCCAGACTTAGCAAACATTTTTGATAATGCATACCATAAAGGTGGGTTAGGTTTTACCAATGAAAAAAATATGGATATCAAAACTAGTGATAAACACCTCCTGATTGGAGGATTTTAATTATAGTTAAAAGCTTGAAAGAAAAAGCTCCGCTCGCGCCGGTTTGTAACCGGTGTGTTACCTGCGAGGGCAAGCTGTTTTTAAAGTTTGTTTACAGTACAATACACGGATATGGAAATCCGCACGGGCAGGCTCTCCGAAATCCGCAACAACAACCTGCAAGCTACCGTTATTGCTTTAATACTTTAAAAACCTGGTTTTTGTTTTTGCCTGAAAGCCGTACAAAATACAACCCGTTTACAAGGTTCCGGGTGTCGATTTCGTTCAGCATCGTATCCAGCTTTCTCTCAAAAACTGGTTTTCCGTTGGCATTGTAAAAGGTTACAAAATCAAAACCATCGAGGTTGTTGATATAAATCCGGCTGACAGCGGGGTTGGGGTAGAGGGTTGTTTTCAGGTCATCGATTTCTGTTACGGCTGTTGGCCACTGCAACACCACTTCTTCGAGTTTCACATCGGTAATGGTCACATCCGACGTTGAATTACCGAGGTCAAAAACAATGCGGGCGTTGTTGTCGGTGGCGCTCATGGTAAACAGAAAGGTATAGACTTTAAACGTGTCGGCCAGCGAAATACCGTTGTAACCGCTGTATGCCGACCACGGCGTAACATTCATCCCGATATAGGCTGTGATGCTGCGCGCTGTTTCGGCTTTGGCCTTCACAGAAAAACGGTACTGTTTTCCGGCAGTAAGTTTCATGCCGTTTTTCACCAGTTGCACATGCCAGCCCTCGGTGCCGCCATTGTCGATGGTTACTTTCAGTGCATTGTCGGTGCGGGTGAGAGTGGCAGTGCTGCTGTTTTTCTGCAACACCCAGCCGTCGGTGGTGGCAGTGAAATTGCTTGTGTAAACCGGTGTTCCCACGTAACGGGCCGGTTCGGGCAGTTCGTTGTGCAACAGCGCATCCACCAGGTACTGGTTATATTTGCCGGTTGCCGGGTTGTAAATCCCGAATCCGGCACTGAACTCCCAGTATGCCCAACTGAACCCTGCGGAATCAAGAAAACGCGCCATGTAGGTTGTCCATTTTTTTCGTGAAGTTTCATCGGCCTTGCTGTAGGATCCGAATTCGCCAATATGGACCGGAACATTGTGTGTTTTGCCATATTGAACGAGTGGCGCAAATTCATTGGCCACCACTTCGCGTTCAGTTTCCGAGTCGTTCCATTTTGTACCCAGCCAGGGCGTTGATCCGCTTACCCAACTGGCTCCCTGGTGCGTAAACTGGAAAGGATTGTAGTAATGAACCGTGAGGATGATGTTGTCATCGTCGGGTAACTGAAGGTAAGGTAAGCCGCCCAGCCCGCCCCAGTCGGGAGTCCCAATCACGACAACTCTTTCAGGATTTTCTTTTCTGATTTCGGCCAGAGCATCAACAAGAAAAACATTCCATTTGGCGGCTGTCAGGTTGCCGTTTGGTTCGTTCATTATTTCGAACAGTAAACTATCGGGGTAGTCTTTAAAATATGCTGAAATCTGTTTCCATTGTGCCAGAAAGCGCGCTTTTTGTTTCTCGGGGTTTGCAAAAAGTGAGTCGTGATGGTGCATGTTGATAATCACATGCAGGCGATTATCAAGTGCTGAATCGACTACCTGTTTAATTTTAGCCAGAAATGACGGCGAAATGGTATAAGGTTCGCTGGTGGTGGTGCGTGTTTCCCAGCGGACAGGAATGCGGATATGGTTGAATCCCAGGCCTGAAATCATGCGGGCATATTGTGGTTTCCAGTTGGTGACATTTACGGCCGACGACGGATCTTCGAACATATTGCCATAATTGATGCCACGCCCAAGTCGTTTGTTTACATCGAAGGCGTGTTCACGGTTCTGGGCAAAAAGCAGGTTAACAGCAAAAAGGAGAATCAGTGTAATTTTAAGTTTCATCGGTTTTGATTTTAGATGTTGCTAAAATAGCCAAATCCTGAGAAAATACAGAGAGCAGGATATTATTCCGTAGTTAGATTCATTATCCTGTTTTATATGTTATACATTGTTTTCTTTTCGTTAAAACCAATTTGCAAGGTTGGTTGTTTTGATTTTAATTACTAAAACATTGCATTATGAAAAACAACATGGTAGGCTGGTTTGAAGTCCCCGTAACAAACATGGAAAGAGCAATTGCGTTCTACGAAAAAGTTTTTGAACTGAAACTGGAACGCCACCCGATGGGCGAACTGGATATGGCCTGGTTTCCCTGGAGCGAAGAAGGTGCCGGTTCACCCGGATCACTCATACAGTACAAAGACGCCTACAAACCTTCCACTGATGGAGTTCTGGTTTATTTTACCGCACATTCCGGCGATCTGGTCAACGAACTTTCACGCATTGAAGAAGCAGGTGGACAGGTTTTGCAGGAAAAAACACAAATTTCGGAAGACCACGGTTACATGGCGTTATTTATCGACTCAGAAGGAAACCGGGTTGCGCTTCATTCAAGGGAATAAAACTTAATCCCTGATTTCAATCTGAATTACCAACCGGGTTGATTGATCGATTTTAAACCGGTCATCGATCCTCATTCCCATTACCCAAACAATTTTTTCGCCGCTGCACAAAAGCCAGGTGTTTTCCTTTTGGTGTACAGGTACTTTCTCATCGATAAAAAAATCACTAAGCTTTTTAAATCCGGTCATTCCAAAAGGTTGAAAATAATCGCCTTGCTGCCATTTGCGGATAAGCAGCGGAAATTCAAGTTTATCGGCATCAAAGCAGGCAAATTGTGGCTCTTTTCTGATTTTAAAGTTTTCAGTTTGGTGATGTGATATCAATAAATGCAAGGGTTCAAACAGTTTAATATCTTCCGCTTCGATATAAAACAACTGTTGAACTTGCTCTTCATTTTCAGTAACAAAAAGCTTTTCCCGGTCTTTCACCAGCCGGTGTGTTTTTGAGAAAAACTGCCTCCCGGGTTCTGCCTCAAGACTTTTAAATATCTCACCAATCACAACCGGGTTGAAACCATATTCCGATAAAATCTCAATCAGCAGCGTTTTCGGAAATTCAGAATGTTCCAGTTTTTTAAGGTCAATAGAAATTGAGTTATTTGATTTTATAACAATTTTTGATTTCTCGCGATCGCAAAAGTTGTTGTAAATAGCCTCCGCTTCTTTCAGGTTTTCAATGCTTTCGGTCATATTTTTTCTGAAAGCCGGATTCATCGACTCAAAAGCCGGCAGAATCTTGTTTCTGATAAAATTACGCTGGTAAACCGATTCAGAATTGGTTGAATCTTCCCGGAATTCAATAAAATTTTCGTGCGCATACTTTTCTATCTCAGCCCGGCTCGCAAATAATAACGGACGAATAATTTCACCAGTTTTTTCACGGATCCCTGTCAATCCTTTGATACCCGTCTTGCGCGAAAGGTTCAGAAAAAAAGTTTCAATCTGGTCGTCGGCATGATGAGCGGTTGCCACAAAATCGTAGCCCTGTTCGTTTCTGATTTCCGAAAACCAGGTGTAACGCAATTCGCGGGCGGCCATCTCAATCGAAATTCCATTCAGTTTTGCATATTCTTCGGTGTCAAAGCTTTTGAACCAGGCCGGAATCCCGTGAATCAACACTTGCTGGCGTACAAATTCTTCATCTTCATCCGATTCGGCTCCCCGCAACTGAAAATTGCAATGAACGACTCCGTAATCGAAACCTGATTTTTCAAAAAGATAAAGCATCACCATACTGTCGATTCCACCACTAACAGCAAGCAGAATTTTCTGTCCTTTCTCAAACAGATTTTTTGAGCTGATATAAGCAGAAAACCGGTCAAACATTTCTTAAAATTTTCGTGTAAAATTAAACCGGGATTTTGAATAACCTCGAAATAATAAGCGCAGATTCCTTCCTTATTTGAGAAAATAATAGAAAAACCTGAAAAATTATCACTTATGTTCAACATTTATGATGAAAAACAAGGTTATAATTTCTCTTTTTTCAATAAAATCCTATAAATTTGAAAACATTCAAAAAAAATAAAAAATGATTTTGAACAGTTTTCTTAGAAAAATGTTCTGTTTTAAGAATAAACTATCGTCTTAGAGAAATCAGAAAAATCAACCAGATTGAAAATAATTAAAATAAGTTAATAACTAAATTAAAACAAATTGATTATGAAACATTTACTTTTACTTTTTATTTGTACAGTTTCGTTAACAGTTTGGGGACAGGAATCTGTGCCTTATAACCAGACTTTTGATGGAACCGAGCTACCTTCGGGATGGACAACTGTAGATAATAATGCTGATCTATATGAGCCTGATCAGGCATGGTTATTCGGAACTTTACCTTTTGACGATTATATTTGGGCTCCAATTCCAGATCTCGATGGTAACTTCGCTTATTTCAATAGTGCATCATATCTCGCAACAGATCAAGATGTTGATCTGATTTCTCCGCTTTTTGATTTTACAGAGGATGGCTCTGTTTTTCTGCGTTTCGAACATTTCTATAACCACTTTGAAGGCTCGACTGCAACACTATATTATAAAATTGGTGCTGCAAATTGGCAGCCTATTCAAACATGGACAAGTTATGCCAGCAATCCAGAAATCTTTAACCAACTAATACCAGAAGTTGCAAATCAAGCTGATGTTCAATTTAAATGGAATTTTACCGGAAATGATGGTTGGGGATGGGCAATTGATAATGTTTCTGTAACCGCCGGCTCAGTTACAATATGGACTGGAGGTGCAGAAAGTACAGACTGGAATGATGTGGGAAATTGGACTACTAGTGAAGTACCAATTTCCAGCAGTACTGTAATAGTGCCTGACACAGACTATGATCCAGTTATAAATAGTAATGTTGATATATATAGCCTTGATATTGCAGATGGTGCAAATGTTACTTTAAATCCAACTTACAAACTTACCGTTTACAGCAATTTAAACATTGAATCAAATAACGGACTTATTATCAAATCGGATGCAACCGGAACAGGTTCTTTAATTACCGGAGCATACAGTGGTTCAGGTACGGTTAATGTGGAATTATTTCTCAGTAAAGATGGTGATGGCTGGAGCGATATCTCATCGCCGGTAAATCAATCTATTGAGAATTTCCTTTCAGCTAACACTAATGTCCCAACAAATGGATCATTTCGTGGAATGACGGATTATGACACTGAAGGAGATAAATGGAATTCATTCTTTACCAATTCAACAACCGGACCATTGACCCCGGCGAAAGGATTTTTATTAAGAACTGATGGGGTAGATCAATCGGTTCAGTTTAGCGGAACCATAAATACAGGGGCACAGAATATTGATATCTTTGCAACAGGAAACAGTTGGAATTTCATTGGAAATCCTTATACCTCAGCTATATCTATCAACAATGAAGCTGGATCTGTTAATTTCTTAAATTACAATGAAAGTAGTCTTTTAGATCCAAATTATGTTGCTGTTTATGTTTGGGATGGTAATCAATACGATATAATCTCCCCGGCATCTATTGGAGCAGAATATGCAACAATAGGACAAGGTTTTTTTATCAAAGCGAAAGAAACAACTTATGCAGCATTTACACCCGATATGCAGGTTCATCAACCCGTTCAGTCTATAAAATCAAAAGTTATTGTACCTGAAGTAAAAATTTCGGTAGCAAATGGAAAGAAGAACTTCACAACCAAGATTTATTTTAATAATGACAAAACGCTGGGCTTAGACAAGGGATATGATGCAGGTGTTCTGAAAGCAGATAAAAACTTTTCCATTTATACACGCCTTGTTGAGGATAATAACATCGATTTTGGAATACAAAGTTTGCCTTTCCCAAAATCAGAGATAATTGTAATTCCTGTAGGAATTGATTATAAACCAGGAGGAGATGTTACGATTTCAATAAATGCTACAAATTTACTTTCCGATTACAGCCTTGTTCTTGAAGACCGGTTGCTAAACAAATTTATTCCGTTTAACGAGGCAAACAGTTTTTACAATGCTTCACTTGCTGCCGAAACAAAGGGCATTGGCCGTTTCTATCTGCATGTAAAAAGCGCCCAGACTACCGGAATTGATAACCCGACCAACGCAAAAATCAATGCGTGGATGGACCGGGATGAAATTGTTGTGAAGGGAGTTACCGAAAACAATGCTGTTGCAAAATTATTTGATGCGCGGGGAAGTGTAATCCTGATGAAAAACCTGGAAAACACCGCCACCAACCGGATTAAAGTAAACGGAATCGATACAGGGATTTATATGCTCCAGGTTGTTGAAAATGGCAAGAGAACAACCACTAAACTGCAAATTTCAGGAAATTAAACAATAAAAATTGACGCTATATGGAAAATAAAGAAAAATCAAAAACAGAATTGGCTTCTGAAGACAAAAAAATCACCCGGAAACAGGCTTTGAAAAAAGCCGGTTTTTATGCAGCAACTGCAGCAGGGATGATCACCCTTTTGGGTGCTCCAAGCAAATCAGCAAAAGCTGGAACTGGGTTACCGGATGACACACCACCGTGGCCTTAATGATTAAATTATGCTTAAATGACAATTTGAGGCTATCATAAAATGATAGCCTCTTTTTTTTGTTTATTTTGCCTTGAATTGCTGCATTTCTTGATATGGATTACATAATTTACATTCACAAAATACTTAATAATTCTCACATTGTCTGGTTAAAAGCAAGTAACCAATACATCAACTTACAAAAGCCAGCATTTGATGCTTTTCAACTGCTTGCCGGGAATGCCGATAAAAGAATTATTGCTGAAATGTTGAATGAAAAATACGATTTTGACATTTCGCTCAGTCAAAATCTGATTGAAAATATTGACAATCTGATTTCAGAAAATGTTTCAACAGAAGAGAATTCCACTGAAATAATAGAC